>JAGQIK010000203.1 GCA_020431405.1 Myxococcales bacterium | reverse complement strand
GAAGACGAAAGCCCCGCCGCCGACGCGCACGCGGCGCTGCTCGACGCGGCCGTCGCCCGGCACCTCGGCGACGTGCCGCGCGCCCGCGCGCGCTACGCCCTCGCGCTGCGCACCTTCGAGCGCCACGAGATGGCGCTTCACGGCGCCTGCGCGCTGTGGCGACTTGCTGCGCTCGACGGCGACGAGGCCAGCGCACACCAAGCGCGCGAGAGGCTCTCCGCGCTCGGCGCGCGCGCCCCGCGACGCATCCTCGCGCTCGTCGCGCCCGGCGCTTGAGGTGGACAACACGCGCCGCGATGTCCGACCATTGCGGTGATCGTGAACATCGCGCGCGCCCTACTGGTCCACAAGAAGAGCGTCTACCAGCTCTACGTCACCGAGCACGCCAGCGAGGCGGTCTCGGACGCGATCGATCGCGGCGATCCGCAAGCGCGCCGCATGCTGCGCAGCCACGAGGTGCAGGCGGCGGCGCTCGAGCGCGTACAACAGCGGCTCGAAGCGCTCGGCGTCGAGGTGGTCACGCGCTACCGCGCCAACACGCGCCGCACGGCCGGCTACGACCTCGTGATCTCACTCGGCGGCGACGGCACGCTGCTCGACACCGCCCGCCGCGTGCAGGACGACACGCCCGTGCTCGGCCTCAACTCGGATCCGAGCGCCAGCGTCGGCGCCCTCTGCGCGGGTCACGCCGGCGAGGTCGACGCGCTGATCGAGGCGCTGCGCAGTGGCCAGCTCAAGCCGCGCGCGCTGACGCGGCTTCGCGTGCGCGTCGGCGACGAAGAGCCGATGGCGCCCGTGCTCAACGACGCCCTCTACGCCCACGCCTGCCCGGCCGACCTGACGCGCTTCGAGGTCGGCGTGCTCGACAGCGCGCGCGCCGAGGCGCTCACGCCCAACGACAGCGCCTCGCTGCTCGAGCCCGTACGCGGCTCGGGGCTTTGGATCGCGACCGCCGCCGGCTCGACCGCCGCCGTGCGCTCGGCCGGCGGACGCGTGATGCCGCGCGGCTCGCGCAAGCTGCAGTACGTCCTACGCGAGCCCTACGTACCGCCGGCGCAGTCACGCCCGCGCGGCCCGCAGGGTGGCTTGGTCGAGCCCGACCAGGCGCTCGTGATCATCAACCGCACGCGGCGCGGCATGGTCTGGGTCGACGGCCCGCACCGGCGCGCGTCGGTGAGCTACGGCCAGCGCGTGCTGATCGATCGCCACCCGCTGTCGCTCAACCTTGTACCCAAGCCGCCCGCCCAATAGCTACCACTCGGCGCTCTCGATCGAGAGCTTGAAGGTTAGCCGCTGTTCGCGCACGCGGCCGCGCAGCGTGGCGCGCTGCGTCTGACCGGCGAGCAGCTGGCGCACCACGCCGCGCGCGACCTCGACCTCTTGGCCGTCGCGGCTGTGCTTGGCGACGAGCAGCAGCTGATGGATCGTGCGCGGCGCGCGGCTTTTGACCTCGACGTTGATCGTCAGCTGCTCGCCCTGCCGTCCGCTGGTGGCGTTGCGCAGGCTGACGAAGGGTCGCACGTCGAATAGGTGGCCGAGGGCGCGACGTTTGGGCTGCAGCTCGACGCTGCCCTTCTCGTGGTCGATGGTCACCGTGAAGTGGCGCGTGACGTTGAGGCCCAGAAGACCCGAGATGCCGTCGCCGCCGCAGCGCTCGCAGACGCCGATGGCGATCCCACCAGCCGCGCGCACCTTGCCGACGGCCACGCTGTCGAGCAGTGAAAGCGGCGCTGCGACCGTACCCGCAGCCGTGCGCAGCGAGACGGTCGGCGCCCCGCGCGCGGCGCTGGCGCCGAGGCGCGCGAGCGTCGCCGGCGTCAGCGTCGTCAGCGTCGCGCCGGTGTCGAAGAGCATCTTGACCGCGACGCGCTTTTCACCGCGCTGCAGCGTGACCGGCACGACGATGCGGCCGCCGCGCTTTTCGAAGCGCAGGATCTGCCCCTCGCCCGCGGCCACCGCCGAGGCGTCGGCGAGAAAACGACCCACCACACCACCATCGGCGCCGCGCGAGGTGCGTGCCGCGGCGCTGGCGTCGGTGCTCGACGCGTGGGCCGCGTCACCGGACACCACGTCGACTGGCTGCGCGCTCAGCGCGCCGTAGAGGGCGTAGCCACCGCCGCCGAGCGCGCCGAGCGCGACGACGAGCAGCGCGAGCTTGAGGCCGTGACGCGCGATCCAAGGGCGCTTGGCCTTCTCGGCCTCGAGAAACTTCTGCGCCTTGACCGCCGGCAGGTACATGTTGGTCTGCGCCTCGCCCTGCGCGGGCGCCTCGAGCGCTGCCGAGGCCGCCTCTACATGCGCCTCGCGATCCGAAAACGCAGCGGCCGACAGCTCGCGCGCGCCCGCGCCGTGGGCCACCTCGAAGGCGGACTGCTCGCTGGTCAGAAGCGCTTCATCGCGCTCGTCGCGCTCGATCGGCAAGAACAGCCCGGTTTGCTTTTCCTCGTCGGGCACCTCGAGCTCGCGCGGCTTGGCCGGCTCGCTCTCGACGGCCTCCGCGTCGAGCGCCTCGGCCGCCGGCGCCGGGCGCGGGCGCGGCATCGCCTCGAGCGAGCGCAACATGCCCGACGTCAGCGCCTGGCGCGCTACCGTCGGATGCGCCTGTCCGCCGATGTCGTCCTCGATCAGCGCGGCGATGTCTCGGCCGCCGCCAGCGCCACCTGCACGCGCGCCGTCGATGGGGTCTTCATCGATGGAATCGACCAGGGCGGCGAGATCGGGGATCGACTGCTGTTTGTCGTCAGCCACGGACAGCTAGAATTCTACGGCATCTGCGCCCACGCGCGCAGCTTCTCGCTACCAGCCGCCGCGCGTGATGGAGAGGCTGTAGGTGCGCCCCGCCCCCGTGGGCAAGAGCCCCTCGATGCTCAACGGCACGCGGCTGCGCGGCGCGACGTGCGGCAGCACCGTCCACAGCGTGGCGGGCGAGCGGCCGCCGCTGACCTTGGCTTCGATGCGCACGTCGCTCAGCGCGCGCGGCGCGAGGTTTTGCAGCGAGCCCGTGATCGTCATCTTCGGACCGCGCACCAGCCCGCGCGAGCTGCCGAACTTGACGAACGGTCGGATGTCGAAGAGGTGTCCTGGATCGGGGCGCTTGGCTTCGAGCGTCATCTCGCCGGCGTCGTGATCGAGCGTGACGCGAAAGTGGCGCGAGACGTTGAGCCCCAGAAGGCCGATGACCTCGCCGCTGCCGCACGGCTCGCACAGCACCACCGCCACGCCGCCGCCCACGCGAGCAGCCTTGCCGAGCGACACGCCGTCGATGACGGTCACCGAGCGCCGCACGCGCCCGTTGGCGGTGCGCGTGATGATCGTCGCGTCGCTGGCCGACGAAAAGAGCCCCAGCTTGCCGAGCGCCTCGGGCGTGATGGTCGTCAGCGTGGCGCCGGTATCGAACAGCATCTTGGCCGACAGCTCCCGTGTCGGACCGTAGAGCCGCACCGGCACGACGATGCCCGTGCCGCGTTTTTCGAAGCGCAGCGAGGCGCGGCCCGAAGGCATGGCGACGATCGACGCCGCGTCGACGAGCCTTCCGTTGCGATCACTCGACCCATAGCGCTTGGTCGATCGACGACAGGGCATGCCGCGCCCGAGCGAGGGTCTTGCCGATGTTGGCTAGGCGTCGGTAGGCGGTGACGAGCACCACATCGCTGCGCTTCGAAAAACGCG
>JAGQIK010000017.1 GCA_020431405.1 Myxococcales bacterium | reverse complement strand
GCGACGCCGGCGACGCCGGTGCCGCGGCCGCCGCCGTCACTGTCGCTGTCGTGTATCGGCGCCGGGTCTGCGCTGCGCCCGGTCCCGTCGAGTTGCGCGGCGTCGGCCAAGGCGCCGGAGACCGCGCGCGGACGCGATCGTCTGCCCACGGCACCATCGCCGGCCGCCGTCGCCGCCGCCGAGCCGAGCCCGCGCCGCTCGCCTGCTCCACCGCCGGCGCCGCTGCCGCTGCTGCCGATGTAGAGCCCGACGCCCACCGCGAGCACGACAAGACCGAGCGCGAGCACGCCAACGCTGACCTTGAGGCGCGTGCGCGCCATCGCCTGCCGATCGTCGCTCGCCTGCCCGTCGGCCATACCCGAGAGCTGCATCGTCAGCGAGCCTGGCTGTCGCCGCGGCGCCGCGGCGCGCGCGCGCGGCACCGTCTGCAGCTCGCGCGCCGAGAAGCGCGTCTCGATGCCGCCGCGGACGCGACTCTGGTCGTCGTGGCCCAACGCGACCAACGAGTCGCTCTCGTGAAGCACCGTCGGCGCGCTCGGTCGTGTGGCGAGCGCTTCGAGATGCGGTGCTGATGCCGCTTCGATCGCGCTGCTCGCGTAGGGATCGATAGAGGTAACGGAAGGCTCGACAGACGTCGGCGCCGCCTCGAAGCTGCCCGCCATCCCGTCAGGCAGCGACGCGTCGAGCTGGCGCAGGTGCGCGACGAGATCCTCTGCGCGGCCGTCGAGATGAACGAGCAGCCGCGCCAGCGTGTCGCCGAGCTTCCTGGCGCTGGCAAAGCGCAGCGTGGGCTGGCGCTGCAGCACGCGCCGCAGGATACCGTCGAGCACCCTGGCTTCGGCACGCAGCGACGACGGCGCGCGCCAGGTTGGTCGCTGCGCCGCCATGATCGCCTCGACGGCGTCTTTGGTCTGCACGTAGCGCTCGCCCGTGCTCAGCTCGAACAACACGAGCCCGACGAGATAGAGATCGCTGCGCGCCGTCAGCGGCTCACCCGTAGCCTGCTCGGGCGCGAGGTAGGCGAGCTTGCCCTTGATCTGGCCGGTCACGGTCAACGACGGGCCACCGTGCTGCTTGGCGATGCCGAAGTCCGAGAGCTTGACCACGCCCTCGGTGGTGACGAACACGTTGTGCGGGGTCACGTCGCGGTGAACGATGGGCGGGTCGAGCTCGTGCACGCAGCTCAGCGCGCGACAGATCTGCACCGCGCAGTCCACCGCCGCGCCGAGCGAGAAGCGCTCGCCGGCGTGGCGGTGAAGCTCGATGGCCTCCTCGAGCGTCCAGCCGTCGACGAGCTCCATCACCATGTAGTGCTCGCCGTCGATCTCGCCGTAGCTCTCGACGCGCACGATGTGCTCGTGGTCGAGCTCCTGGGCGATGCGCGCCTCCTGCACGAACATCGCCACGCTCGACGCGCGGCGCACGTCGGGGCGCATCACCTTGAGCGCGACGGCGCGGCCGCTCGGCTCGAGCGCCTCGTAGACCTCGGCCATCCCGCCGATGCCGAGCCGTCGCAACACGCGGTACGGACCGAGCTGCTCGCCCTTCAGCACGACGCTGACACCACCGGCGCCGTCACGGCAGCTGCACCTCGCGCGGCCCATCGCGCGTGGCAGCCACGGTCACGGGGATCGCCACCGCGCCCGCCACCACCGCGACCGCGATGGTCCAGACCCACCAGCGCCGGTACCACGGCGTCGCGCTCGAGCGAGCGCGCAGGCGCGGCAAGAGCTGTCGCGTGAGGGCGGCCGCCGCGCGCGCCGAGCGGCGCCTCCCGCGCGCGCTCTGCTCGAGCGGCCCCTCCACTGCGCCCTCGGCCACATCGAGCAGCCGCAGCTTGATCATCGTCGTGGGGCCAAGCGCCGCCGCCCCGCCGAGCAAGACCTCGTCGACGCCCAGCGCGCGGCCGGCCTCGCGCGCGCAACGCACGTCGGGTTGCGCGTCGCGGCATGCCTGCTTGGTCGCCCCGAGCGTCTCGTGACCGGGCACCACCTCGCGCTCGCGCCTGCGTGCGGCGCGCTCGATGGCGCGCTGCAACCGCGCGCGCTGCGGCGCCTCGACGCCCACCGTCTGCAGCGGCAGCACTGCGACTCGCCGCATGGGCTCGGTAGAGGAGGCACACCCGCCGGCGAGCAGCGCGGCGAGCGCGCAAGCAGCTGCGACCCGCATAGGGGGCGATGGTAGCAGAGGTTTTATGCCGGCCCTGAAAACGCGGCGTTGTCGAGACAGTCTCGCGCTACTGGACGCGCGGCAGCTGATCGACGCGCTGGCAATCGAAGGTCAGGATCGGCGGGTTGACGCTCAGCGTGTAGCGCGAGTCGACCTGCCCGCTAACCTTGGCCGCCATGAACAGCGAGCGCGCGAAGCGAAGCTCGTAGCGCGTGCCGGGCGCCAGCTTGGCTTCGGCCTCGATCGACGGGCCGCCCGTCTTGGAGCGGCCGACGATCTCGCCGGTCTTGGGCGACTCGGAGTAGATCGCGCCGCTGCGGTAGCCAAAGCCGGTCGGCTCGTTTTCGTTGGGGCCACGCACGAGGTCCATCACCACGAACTCCAGGTCGCGCGTGACGCTCTCCGAGAAGGTGATCCGCACGCTGACGCTCTCGTCGCTGGTGACCCCCGAGGCGAGCTGAAAACCAACGCGCACGATAGCGCCGTAGGCCTCGCCGAAGGACGGATCGCTGGCCACGTGTCCGAGCGGGATCGTCTGCGGGCAGCTCGCGCTGCCGTCGGCCGCCGCGCCGCCGCTGCCGCTGTCGGCGGCGCCCATCGGCGGCGTCACGGGCTGCTGCGGGCCCGAAGGGCCGGGCGGATAGGGGCCGCTGACCTCTCCTGCGCAGCCGGCGCCAAGACAAACCGTCGTGGCCAGCACGAGCGCGAAACACCAGGGGCTGAAACGACGCATGGGGCTCTCCTCGTTGTTCGCACTCGAGAAGAGCAGATCCCATGCCAGGGCAGGCGCGCCTGGTTTCAGGCGTTTGGCGCTCGATCCGGCGGAACATCGGCGTTCCGTCGCACACGTTTGTCCCCGCCGCCGCCGAGCTCGTCGAGCAGGCGCGACAGCTTGTTGTCGAGCCGTCCCGACTCGCGCAGCGTACGCGCGCGCGCGACGATCTCCGACTCGATGCGCTCGAGACGCACCAACAGCTCGCGACGTGCAGCCCGTCGCTTGTCGACCACCTCGGTGATGTCGACGACGCGCTTCTTGAGCGCCGCAGACACGCGCGAGAGACGCCGCGTGACCTCCTCGGCCAGCGACGACGGATCGCCGAGGCTCGACAGCTGCGCCAGCGCGTGCCGCAGCTGCGTCGACTGCTGCGTCAGGCTGCGGCCGTGCTCGAGCGACTCGTTTTCCAGCAGCGTGATCGCCGAGTCTTCGGCGAGCAGATCAGCCTCGCAGATCAGCCGCTCGACCACCGCGCGGCGTAGATCGTCGTTGGCCACGCCGCTGTCGCACAGCTCGAAGGCCAGCATCTGGATGATGCGCGCCCGCCGAGGGTCACGGCTCGAGGGGCGCTGCTGCGGCCACGGCGGCTCGCCGCCCGCGCTCGCGCCGAAGCCGCCGCTGTCGTGCTCCATCGCCGAGCGGGCAGGCATCGGCGCGCCCGCGCGCGGGGTGCCGCCGCCGCCACCCACCACCGTGGGGCGAAATCCCAGCGCCCGCTGAGCCGACGCGATGGCGTCGAACAGCACGCCCGCGTCGTCGTAGCGCTCGGCCGGGCGCTTGGACAGACAGCGCAGCACGATCTCGTCCACCGCCGGCGACAGCCGCTGCGGTGCCACGCGCGACGGCACGTCAGGCGGCTTGTTGACGTGATCCATCAACACGTCGAGCGCCTTGCCCTCGAAGGGCGGCCGTCCGACCAGCAACTCGAAGGCCAGCACGCCGAAGCTGTAGAGGTCAGAGCGCTCGTCGAGCGCGGTGCCGTTGAAGTACTCCGGCGAGACGTACTCGGCGGTGCCGAGGATCACGTCGCTGCGCGAGAGCTTGATGTCGGACTGATCGGAGCCGAGCACCTTGGCCAGACCGAAGTCGAGGATCTTGACGAAGTCCGAGCCGCGCCCGCCGCCCGCGCCATCGGCGGTGAGCGCGATGTTCTCGGGCTTGATGTCGCGGTGGATTACGCCGTGCTCGTGCGCCGCCGACAGGCCGGCCGCGACCTGCGCCAGGATGTGCAGCGCGCGCTCGAGCGGCAGGTACGGCTCGCGCGTCAGCACACGCGCCAGCGACTTGCCTTCGACGTACTCCATCGCGAGATACAGCGTGCCGTCCTCGTCGTGGCCGAAGTCGAAGACATAGGCCACGTGCGGGCTGTCGATGAGGCTCGCCGCGCGCGCTTCGCGGCGAAAGCGACCGATGGTCTCGGCGTCGCCTGTGTGACGCTGCCTGAGCAGCTTGAGCGCGAAGCGCCGCTTGAGCACTTCGTGGCGAGCCAGGTAGACGGCGCCGAATCCACCGCGCCCGAGCAGCGCCTCGATGCGAAACCGCCCTGCAAACAAGCTCCCGATGAGGCCTGATCGCTCGCCCATCACCATGACCGCATGCTCCCCGATCGTGCCGTCGATGTCGATGCTGGCAGCGGCGTCGCGAGGCCGCTGGCCCTGTACGACGCTATGCTGGTATTGCCGACATGTGCGCGACATGCTGCAAACTAGCGCTTGGCGCGGTCGTCGCGATCACCGCAAAATGGTTCTCGTATGTCGCGACGTAGCTGCGGTCTCGCTGCGCTGCTCGTGGCGCTGTCGGGATGTCCTAGCGAACGCCCCGCAGCCGACGCGGGCGCGCCAGATGCGCTCTCCGCCGACGGCGGCGGCGACGGCGGTGGCGGCACTGCGGCCCGCGTGTGCAGCGTCGGTGGTTGGTGCTGGGAAAACCCGCTGCCGCAGGGCGACACCGTCTTCGACATGTGGGGCACGTCGCCGCGCTCGGTGTGGGCCGTCGGCGCCAACGGCATCGTGCTGCACTTCGACGGCGAGCGCTGGCAGCCGCGCGCGTCCGGCGTGCGCGACGACCTCTACGCCGTACACGGCAGCAGCGACGAGCACGTCGTCGCGGTGGGCGCGCGCGGCACCGTAGTGCGCTTCGACGGCAAGGTCTGGCGAACGGTGAGCAGCCCCACACCGAGCGACCTGCGCGCGGTCTGGTCGACGGCTGCCGGCGAGATGATGGTCGCCGGCGATGACGGCGTCATCGCGCGCTATCTCGACGGTGGCTGGAACACGCGCTCGACCGATCCACGCCACCACATCGTCGACATGTGGGGTCACGCGGGCAACGACCTCTACGCGGTGGGATCGGACGAGACGTGCGCCGATCGGGCCGAGGTCGGCTGCGGGCTGGTGCTGCACTTCGACG
>JAGQIK010000202.1 GCA_020431405.1 Myxococcales bacterium | reverse complement strand
CTGCAGCGAGTCGGGGCGGATCAGCTTAACGGCCGCGGGCCGCGCCAGCATGCGGTGCTCGGCGCGCCAGACCTCGCCCATGCCGCCTTCGCCGAGGCGCTCTACGAGCCGGTAGGCGCCGAGCTCTTGCGCGCGCGCGACGTCCTGGCCGAGGTTGAACATCACGCGCGCCATCACGGTGGCCAGCCCGACGCCGATGGCGCTCGGCACGAACAGCCATAGCCACAGGTTCCAGGGCGGCACGGGGTTGCCGAGGCGGATCGTGATCCAAAGCGCCAGCGGTCCCGTAGCGGCGGCGGCCGCGGCGGCGAGCGCCATGCGGCGCGGGCCGACGGGCACGACGACGGAAAAGAACAGCAGCGCGGCGACGATGGGAGATGGGCCGCGCACCACGTCGGTTGGCAGGTAGACCAGCCAGTTGCGATAGAGCTCGGTGAGAAACGAGATCACGACCAGAAAGACCAGCCCCAGCGTCAGCCGTCGCGCCGCGCTGATGCGTTGGGAGCGAGCGGCGAAGAACATCGCAAGCGAGATGGCGAGGCCGACGATGACGACGCCCAGCGGGCGCGAGCTGCCCGCGCGCGGACCGATGTTGGGCTGTATGAAGGCAGCCAGCACGAGCGCCACGGTGGCGATGGTCATACTGATGCCCGCCACGAGGGTCACGCGCCGCGCGGCTTGCTCGAGCAGCTCGGCGGGCAGCTGGCGCGCGTCGGGGCGGGACTCGGCGCCGCTCCTGCGCGGTTTCAACAACTGCGTCATCGGCACCTAGAATAGCAACGTCTTCTGATAATCTAGGGCGCATCTCCAAGCGCACCACAGGAGACGCGGAGAGCTCGCCCTCCGGGTCGTCAATCTGGCGCCGCAAGCCGATCGCTGAGCTGCAGAGGATAGCTAGCGAGGAGGGGATGCATCGCGCGCTCGGCGCGCTCGACCTGACCGCCATCGGCGTCGGCGGCATCATCGGCGCCGGCATCTTCGTCCTCACAGGGCAGGCTGCCGCGCAGTACGCCGGCCCGGCGATCGTGCTGTCGTTCTTGCTCGCCGGCCTGGCCTGCGGCTTCGCCGGGCTTTGTTACGCCGAGCTGGCGTCGATGATCCCGGTGGCCGGCAGCGCCTACACCTACAGCTACGCGACGCTCGGCGAGGTGGTGGCCTGGTTTATTGGCTGGGACCTGGTGCTCGAGTACGTCGTTGGCGCGGCGGCGGTGGCCGTCGGCTGGTCGGGCTACGTCGTTTCGTTCTTACGCGGCTTCGGTGTCGAGCTGCCGCCCGAGATCATCGCGGCGCCCGGCACCGACTTTGTCTTCGTCGACGCCGCGCAGATCGCCGCGCACAAGGGGCTGTCGCTGACGGCCGGCTGGCACGCGCTCGAGCCGATCGCCAAGAGCCTCGCCGCGGCGGGCGTTAGCGTGGCGTCGCTTCCGCACAAGAGCTCCGTCTTCAACGTGCCCGCCGTCGCCATCGTCGCGCTGGTGACGCTGGTGTTGACCATCGGCATCCGCGAGTCGGCGCGTTTCAACGCGGTGATCGTGGTGCTCAAGGTGACGGTGATCCTGCTCGTGATCGGCGTTGGGTTCGCCTACATCCGCAGCGAGCACTGGACGCCCTTTCTGCCGCCCAACACGGGCAAGTTTGGCCAGTTTGGTGTGTCGGGCGTGCTGCGCGGCGCGGGCGTGATCTTCTTCGCCTATATCGGCTTCGACGCCGTCTCGACGGCGGCTCAGGAGACGAAGAACCCGCAGCGCGATCTACCCATCGGCATCCTCGCCTCGCTGGTGATCTGCACCGTCCTCTACATCCTGGTCTCGCTGGTGCTCACCGGCGTCGTCGACTACCACAAGCTCGCCGTCGCCGATCCGATCGCGGTCGGCATCGACGCGATGGGCGTCAAGTGGCTCGCCGTGGTGGTCAAGCTCGGCGCCATCGCGGGCCTCAGCTCGGTGGTGCTGGTGCTGATGATGGCGCAGCCGCGCGTGTTCTACTCGATGGCGCGCGACGGTTTGCTGCCGCGCTTCTTCTCGCAGCTGCATCCGCGCTTCAAGACGCCGCACAAGACGACGATCCTGACGGGCATCATCGTCAGCGGCCTCGCCGGCGCCGCGCCCATCGGCCTGCTCGGCGAGCTGGTCTCCATCGGCACGCTCGCAGCGTTCACCATCGTCTGTGCGGGTGTGCTGGTGCTGCGCCGCCGGTCGCCCGACATCCCGCGCGCCTTCAAGACGCCGCTGGTGCCGCTGGTGCCGGTGCTCGGCATGGCCTCGTGCATCTACCTGATGGCTGGCTTGCCGCTCGACACCTGGCTGCGTCTGGCGATCTGGATGGCCATCGGCATGGGCATCTACTTCACCTACGGGCGCAAGCGCAGCCTGCTCAACCCCGCTCGCCCAGACTAGAGCCCGACTAGAGCCAGACGGCCTTGCTGAAGTCGCACTCGCGGCGGCTGCTGTCGGCCCACTCCACGCCGCGCAGCAGGGCGCCGGTGAAGCGGACGCCTTCGAGGTTGGCCAGGCGGAACGAGGCCGCCGTCAGATCGCTGCGCGAGAGATCGGCACGGCTGAGGTCGGCACCTTCGAAGTCAGCGCCGCAGAGGCTGAGGCCCGAAAGGTCGAGGTTGGACAGATCGAGCTCGGCGAGGCTTTCACCGCTTCGCACGAGCGCCAGCACTTCTTCGCGCGCGAGATCGGCCATGGGTCTTCCCTCCTCGAAACCCCTCAGGAGCAGCGACCATTACTTACGAAGCAGACGCCTTGGCCTACCCCACTTTCGAGGGGGCGAGCGCGTAAGGCCACTCACCATGTAGGACATGTAGGTTGCCGCCCATCGCCGTCGATTTCTTTGTGATTACATGGAGAAAGTTGCAGGCTCGCGACCGGACGATCTAGCATGACGAAGACGCAGTCTCGCGCCGCACGGCGAGCGTCTGCTCCAAGCCCGATGAACGATACGCCTGCGACGCTGACAGTCGATTCTGCGCACTACGCGACGCTTCGCGACGCGCTGCTCGCCGTACGCGAGGACCTCAGCTCGGTGGTCTCGATCCTCTCCACCGAGGCGGACAACGGCGCTGGTTTTGTCGCCGCCGCCTATACCGAGCTTCGGCGCCGCCTGGTGCAGGGGCGCCTCTCGCAGTCGGAAGAGATCGGTCAGCTCATCGCGGTGGTGCTCGAGGTGCAGGAGGGCGGCTCCGATGACGAGCTCGCCGAGAACCGCATCCACCGCGAGTCGCTGCGCTGGCTCAGCGATGGCATCGGCGCCGTGTTGGCGCAGGATCCGCAGCTCGGCATCAAAAGCCTCAGACACCTCACCGAGGCCGTCTACTGCGACGAGTCGCTGGTGTGGGTCGCCTGGCTGTGGATCGCGCGCGCTGCCACGGAGACGGGTGATTTCGAGCAGGCGCGAAAGGCCGCCGAGATGGCGTGCGAGCAGGCCGATTCGCTCGACGCGCAGGCGGTGAGCACCAGCCTCTGCGCCATGGGCGAGGTCGAGATGGGCGTCGGCGACTACGAGGCCGCGCTGCTCAACCTCGAACGTGCCGCCGAAGGCTTCGAGAAGCTCGACGATCGGCGCGGCTTGGCGACGGCCTTTCTCGCACGGGCGCGCGCCATGGCCGCCGCGGGTCGTGACGACGATGCCATCAAGGCCGCCGACAAGGCGCACGAGATCGACGACAGCTGGGAGCAGCCGGGCGCCTTTCTGGCGCGGCGCGCGATGATCGGTGGAGACCTCGGGCGGGCCCGCGAGCTGCTCTCGCGCTTCGAGTCGCAGCAGCAGCGCCCCGACGAGATCGAGCGGGAGCTCGCGGTTCTCGCGATCTTGGACGAAGAACGGCTGCCCGCAGCCGTGGTTGCGCGCTACCTCCAACTGTGCGATCAACTGCCGAGCGACGATGTGCTGTCCGAGCTGGAGTCGCTCGCCGGGGCTAACCCGGCGTTCTTACAACTAAGGGAGCTGTTGGCCTGGACGTACGTCAAGCTGGGCAACGACGACGCCGCCGCGCGCGAGTTCGGTCATCTCGCCGAACAGAATCTCGGCGCGGATCTTCAGTCGTCGGTGTTGCTGGGCTTGGGGTGTCTGGCCAATCGCCGCAACCAGGAGCAGCAGTCATCTCGGCGTGTGAGCGCCACGGCATCTGCAGTAAGCAGCGGAGCTTCGACGGCGCCGTCAGTTTCGACCGCGGCGGGTCCGACCGTGGTGGGCACGGCAAAGGACGGCTCGAAGCTCGAGCTCGTCTCCGACGACGACGATAGCGAAGAAGACGAACCCCCAAGGCAGGAGCGCGAGCCAGCGCGACAGGGATCTTTGTCCACGTCGCCCGCGGCATCGAGTAGTCATCACACGGTGGACCAGAAGTCGGCGCCCAAGGCGGTCTTCACGGGAGACCTGCAGCTGTTTGCTGTTCCAGATCTGCTCGAGTTCCTCAAGAGCAGTCGGCGCACGGGTACGCTCGTGGTGACCTCGGAGAACGGCATCGGCGCGGTGCACTTGCGCGACGGCATGCTCACCGGCGCCGCTTCGCCGCGCTGCACCAACATCGGCGACCTGCTGATCGCGCAAGGTGCGATCAACAACGACGAGCTGCGCATGGCCACCATCGCGCAGGAGGTCGACTCGCCCGACCGTCTGCTCGGCGAGCTGCTCGTCGAGCTCGGCTCGGTGGACGCCGACACGGTGCGAGGCGCGCTGCGCAAGCAGGTCTTCCTCGCCGTCAAAGAGATGGTGGCCTGGACCGTGGGGCGCTTCGCCTTCGAGCCCGACAAGCGCAGCCTCGACCAGACGCGCTCCGGCGTGGAGATCGAGCTCGACACCCAAGCGGTGCTGCTCGACGTGCTGCGCCAGTTCGACGAAGAGAACAAAGACGGCTAGCGCCGCAGCGGCGAGGCCACGGGCTCGGGGCGACTGGCCACGGGAGCGTGGCACCAGCGCTATACTCTTCGTATGAGCGATGCCAAGAGCAGAGCTGCGACGCGGGCAGGCTGGCCGATTCGCGTGCAGAGGCTGGAGGAGCGCACGTCGGACGACCTGTCCCAGACGACGACGGCTGAACAGCGAGTCGCAATGATGTGGCAGTTGGCCCGCGAAGCGTGGCGTCTTGCCGGCAAGTCGCTGCCGCAGTACGCGCGCCACGAGGCGCCGGGGCGAGTCCTCCGGCCGGGCGAATGAGCCAGGCGCCGCTGAACGAGGACTTCGTCGACATGCTCGCAGCGCTGGCAGAGGCGGGCGCCGAGCATGTCGTGGTGGGTGCCTACGCGATGGCGGCGCACGGTGTTCCGCGTGCGACGGGCGATATCGACATTCTCGTGCGCCCGTCGGCGGAGAACGCGGCGCGTGTGTTCGCGGCGCTCTGCAGCTTCGGTGCGCCGCTCGCTGCGCATGGTCTGAGCGCCGAGGATTTTGCGGTCGCCGGCACGGTCTATCAGATCGGTGTACCGCCCAGTCGCATCGACGTGCTGACGCGCATAAGCGGTGTCAGCTTCGATGAGGCTTGGACGTCGCGCGTTGCAGTCACCGTGGGCGAGCTTCGCGTGCCCTTTATCGGTCGCGACGCGTTGATCGCCAACAAGCGCGCGTCGGGGCGCGACAAGGACCTGATCGATCTGCGGGTGCTCGAGGAGCAGGGCTGACCGCACACGGTTGGTCGCGATCGGCGTGCTGCTCTAGCCGGCTGCGAGCCGCTGACTGTCGTTTGCGTTGCTCGGGGTTTCACGGGTTTGCGCGCGAGCGCGGCTGGTGCGCGGCTTGCTGAGCGCCTCGGTGGATACAGCCACCGGGAGCCGCCATGAACCGCACGCTCGTTTCGTTAGCCCTCGTGATGCTCGCCGTCGTCGCCAGCGGCGGGTGCGAGCCGACCACCCGCCGGCAAGACCGCGCTGACGCCGAGCGCCGCTTTCGCGACGCCCTCGATTCGCTTTCGGCGAGCGCGCCGACGGGCGAGCGCAGCGCGCAGTTCTTTGGCGAGCTCGCCAAGAAGGCGCAGGAGGCGTTCAACAGCCTCAAGGACACGGTGCAGGGCGGCGCCGAGCAGCTGCTGCTCTGCAAGGTGCTCGCGCCGTTCATGGCGGGCGGCAAGCGCGAGCTCTACTACACACACGGGCGCGCCACGCGCGGGTCGGTGATTCACGGCTACGCCATCGTGGGCCGCGAGTGGGCCTACGACCTGAGCAGCTATCAGGCGGCGGCCTATCAGTTCGTCGGCGGTGGCTTCTCGAGCAAGCTGGCGTCAGCGCGCTCGGGGCTCTACACCGGCGCGGCGTGGGGCGAGCATCGTTCCGTGCTCGACCTCGCGGGACCGCGCGCCAGCGGCACGACGCAGATCGGCGTGCCCTTTATCAGCGCCATCCCGATCATCGGCAACATGGTCAGCGGCACGTTCACGGCGTTTCGCAAGGACCGCGGCGATGGCTCGCCGCCTGTTGATGGTGCGCAGGTCGGCGTCGAGACCGGCGTGAGCCTCAAGAACCCGCTCTTCGCGCTGCTGCCCATCGACCTCAGCGCGGCGCTCGGCTTCTGGACGCCCAACAACGACGGCACCGCGCAGGTCGCGTCGCGCGACAGCGACCTCGGCGCGCGGCTGCGCTCGGCGCAGTGCGGCGCGCAAGGAAACGTCGACTACGTGCAGTACGGCTACGCCAGCGAGAGCCACGAGGAGCGCGCCAAGAAGCTCGCCGACGCGATCAAGCGCGGACATGGCGGCTTCGATCCCGTCGCCTGGTTGATGGCGCAAACGGTCATCGCGCTCGGTGTCGCGCGAGACAAGGGCGGCGTGGGCTACGTCTGCGGCGACGCGCCGCGCGACAGCGACGTGCCCAAGGCGTCGCAGCCGACCTGCCCGATGGCCAACGTCAGCGCGCCGCAGTCGTCGCAGCCGTCGCAGCCATCGCAGCCGTCACAGCCGTCGCAGCCGTCGCAGCCGTCGCAGCCGTCGCAGCCGTCACAGCCGTCGCAGCCGTCGCAGCCGTCGCAGCCGTCACAGCCGCCGCAGCCGTCGCAGCCGCCGCAGCCGCCGCAGCCGCCGAGCAGCACGCCGAGCGTTCCGCCGGCACCCACGGCGCCGTCGACCAGCCAGCCCGAG
>JAGQIK010000201.1 GCA_020431405.1 Myxococcales bacterium | reverse complement strand
CGGCCCGCCGCCAGGTCGACCGCGCGCGCCGGCGCGCGCGCACGGTCAGCGTGCACCCAGTGGCGCATCTTCGCGAGCGCGCCGAGCGCTACTACAACGACGGCGTGCGCCAGGCCGAGGAGGGCAAGCACCTGGCGGCCACCGCGAGCTTCCGGTTGGCGCTCACGTTCGACGACAAGAACGCGGAATACAAAGAAGCGTACGAGCGCGCGTTCGCCATCTCGCGCGACCACACGGCCGACGGCTTCTTCAAGCGCGGCATCTTCGAGGAGTCGGTGGGACGCTACGAGACGGCGGGCAAGCTGTTCGTGCGCGCGGCCGAGGTCTACCCCAAAGCGGCCTTCCTCTCGAAGGCGGCGCAGGCGATGATATGGGCCGAAGATTTGCCGAAAGCTCGCGATTATGCTACCAAAGCCGTTCAAGCTGACTCAGAATCTGCTGATGCCAGAGTGATGCTGGCGCGCGTCTACCTACAGTCCGGGATGAAGAAGAACGCCCGGCGCGAGGTGGACATGGCGCTAAAGATCGAGCCCTCGAACCTCGAGGCCAAGGACCTGAAGAAGCGCATGCGGCGCGCCTGGTAGTCGCACTTACGTTGCACCCGCCCTGCGAAAGTTAACGCGATGGAAAAGGTTATCGGCATCGACCTCGGTACCACCAACAGCTGCGTGGCGATCGTCGAGGATGGCACGCCGACGGTCATACCCAACCGCGGCGGCTACAAGACGACGCCCTCGATGGTGGCTGTTGCCGAGAACGGCAAGCGTCTGGTGGGCCACATCGCCAAGCGGCAGGCCATCACCAACGCGGAAAATACCGTACACGCGGCCAAGCGGCTGATCGGCCGCAAGTGGACTTCTCCCGCCGTCAAGGCGGCGATGGAGAGCGTGCCGTACACCATCGTCGAAGGGCCCCACGACGACGTCCGCATTCGCCTGCGCGAAAAGGTCTACTCGGTCCCCGAAATCTCGAGCTTCGTGCTGCAAGAGATGAAGATGGTGGCCGAGGACTACCTCGGCGAAGAGGTTGGCAAAGCGGTGGTCACCGTGCCGGCCTATTTCAACGACGGGCAGCGCCAGGCGACCAAGGACGCCGGACGCATCGCCGGCCTCGACGTCATCCGCATCATCAACGAGCCGACAGCCGCGGCGCTCGCCTACGGCTTCGGCAAGAACATCGAGCGCAAGGTCGCCATCTACGATCTTGGCGGCGGCACGTTCGATATCTCGATCCTCGAGATCGGCAACGGCGTCTTCGAGGTCATCTCCACCGCCGGCGACACGTTCCTCGGCGGCGAGGACTTCGACAAGCGCATCATCGACTGGCTCGTGTTCGGCTTCGCCAAAGAGCACAAGATCGATCTGCGCAAGGACAAGATGGCGCTGCAGCGGCTCAAGGACGTGGCCGAGAAGGCCAAGTGCGAGCTGTCGGCGGTGCGCGAGACCGAGATAAACCTGCCGTTCATCATCTCGACGTCGCGCAACGACGCGCTGCACCTGCAGCGCACGCTAAGCCGCGAGAAGCTCGAAGAGCTGACCATCGACCTCATCGAGCGCACGGTCCACATCTGCAAGAAGACGCTGCGCGAGGCGGACATCGACAAGGGCGAGATCGAGGACGTGATCCTCGTCGGCGGCCAGACGCGCATGCCCAAGGTGCAAGAGATGGTGGCCGAGTTCTTCGGCCTCGAGCCTTGCAAGGGCGTGCACCCGGACGAGGTCGTGGCGCTCGGCGCGGCGATCCAGGGCGTGGCGCTGCTCGACGAAGACAGCGACATGCTGCTGCTCGACGTCACGCCGCACTCGCTCGGCATCATGATCGTGGGCGGCTACTTCCATAAGCTGATCGAGCAGAACACCACCGTTCCAACCAGCAAGAGCCACATCTTCACCACCGTCAAAGACAACCAGACGTCGGTGAAGATCCTCGTGCTGCAGGGCGAGGCCGAGCGTGCCGAGGAGAACGAGCTGCTCGGCGAGTTCATCCTCACCGGTCTGCGCCGTGCCCCCAAGGGCGAGGTCGAGATCGAGGTGCAGTTCGAGATCAGCGCCGACGGCATCGTCTCCGTCTCGGCCAAGGACATGGAGACCGGCCAGCAGCAGAGCATCACCGTGACGGCGACCAGCGGCCTCACCGAGGACGAGATCCGCCGCATGGTCGAGGAGAACAAGGACTACCTCGTCGAGCTGCGCGACAGCGAGGAGTTCGAGCGCGAGAAGCAGGCCGTCGAGAAGATCATCGACGAGGTCGAGCGACTGTTCCCCAAGGTCGAAGACATCATCGCTGGCAGCGATTTCGGCCAGGACGCCGTCAAGAAGGCGCGCATGGTCCTCGATCGCGCGCGCTCGTCGATCGCCTCGCGCGATCGCCAGGCCGTCATCGACACCAAGGACGCGCTCAACCGCACGTTGAACATGTTCAAGGGAGTTGTCTCCAAGACGCGGCTCGGGTGAGACGGGTAGGCGCAGAGGCGTACAGACGCTAAGGCGGCTCGGATCATGTCCGAAGAGCAGCGCGCTGAAGAGCTGGTCGAAGAGGGGCTCAAGCTCTACAGCCAGGGCATTCTCGACGAGGCGCTCGACAAGTGGCGCGCGGCGTTGGCGCTCGCCTCTGACGTGCCGCGAGCAAACGAGTATATCCAGTACGTCGAGGCGAACCGCGTAGCGCTCGAGGAGAGCTTCCGCGGCGCGAGCGCCGCAAGCGCCGCTGCCGCCGCGGACGCCGACGCGGCCAGCGATCGCGCCGACGCCGCTCCGCCGGACGAAGCCGCGTCGGGCAGTGGCGAGGTCGACACCGGCGCGCACACCAACATCGCCGGCGGGCCGGCGGGTGTCGAGGCCGAAGAGGACGAGCGCAGCCTGCGTGTGGTTGTCGGGACGCTCGAAGACGTCGACTGGGACGCGGCGCGCCCGCAGACGGCGGAGGCCGTGGCGATCGTCGCCAAGCGCGCGGCGGCAGGCGGCGACGCCGACGGCGACGAGGACGAGCCGACGCAGAGCCGCACGCACGATGCGATCGCCAGCCCCACAGCGCCGGCGTCCGTCGACAAGCCACCGATCGCCACCGAAGCGCAGCGTGACGGCGACGTCGACGAGGACGCGCCAACCCACGCGCGGGATCTGGTCTCGGCCGCCACGCGCGCCGCCGAGGCCGCCGCCGCGCAGCCGACGCTGGCGCAGCTCGACATCGATCGCGACGGCCGCGACGACGCCGCGCGCGGGCAGCGCGCCTCGCAGGCCTACACGCGCGGCAACCCGGCCGCGCGCCGCTCGTCCAACGTCAACCCCGCCGTCGCCAGCGACGCGCTCGACAACAGCGTGCGCCAGGCGCGCGCTTCGTCGCCGGCGCTGCGGCAGGTCGCGGCCGACGCGGACGAAGACACGTCGAAGATCCTGCTCGATGACTACGCGGTGGCGCAGGCCGAAGCGCGCCAGGCTCAGTCTCGGCCGTCGCTGCAGGTGGTCGGCGGCGAGCGCGCCGACCGACAGGCGGGCACCGCCTTCGACCCGCTCGAGCCGACGCCCGTGCGCGAACAGCTGCCGGAGCCTTCGCGGCTGCTCTCGGCGCGCGACGCCGCCGCCGCGCGCGAGGAGCTCGCCGATCCGCAGCTCACGCCGGCGAACCTCGAGGACATCTCGGGTGGCTTCAGCGTGCCGCGGCGCTCGACGTCAGAGACGTTTCTCGGCGTGGCCTCGTCCAATGGGATCCTGCCGCCAGTGACGGCCGAGGATCCGCCGCCGCTCGATGCGCCCGATCCGGTCGCGGTGAAGCGTTTCCCCACGCCGTCGGCCGAAGAAGACGCGGCCGGGCTCTTTCCATCCCAAGAGGGCGTGGCGCGCGCGCGCGGCGCGACGGCGCCCGGCGAGCACGTGCGCGAGGCGTCGCCGCTCGACATCCTCGCCTCGCTCGAGGGCGACAGGCCTTTCAGCGTCAACGATCCGCCGCCGATGCCCGCAGACGCGTCGATGCCGGATCTCGAGATCGACGTCGAGCTGACGGCAGAGCCTGCGTCCGCTGCCGAGCGCGTGGCGGTGGAGTCCGCATCGTCCGGCGCCGGCGCTGGCGTCGAAGAAGAAGACGACGACTTCAAGGCGTCGCTGGCCGCCTTCGCCGCGGCGTCGGACACCAACAACCCAGCGGTGGTGCCCGACGCGCCCGAGCCCGCGACGGAGTTCAACGCGACGCCGCAGACGGGGCTCGACCAGCTCGCCGACGCAGCGGACATGTTCGCGCGCCAGGGCACGCTCACGCCGGCCGAGGGCGAGGAGCGTGTCGACTCGATGCTCGCCGGCGCTTGGCAGCTGCACGAGCAGGGCACCTACGAGGGCTCGCTGTGGCTGTGTCAGCGCATCCTCGGCATCGAGGCCAACAACGCCGAGGCCAAGGGCCTGCTCGAACGCAACCGCGATCGCCTGCTCGAGCAATACCAGAGACAGCTATCCGATCTCGAGGTCGTGCCGGTGGTGCAGGTACCGCAGCACGAGATCGTGTGGCACAAGTTGGATCACCGCGCGGGCTTTCTTCTCTCGCGCATCGACGGCCTGCTCAGCTACAGCGACATCCTCGACATCTGCGGTATGAGTCGGTTCGAGGCCTGCCGCATCCTCGCGCAGCTGCTCGAGCAGGGCGTGATCGCGCCGCAGCGGTGAGCGCTCGTTTCCTGCGCGCCTGCGCCTCGCCGGCCGACTTCCCGCAAAGCGAGCTCGTCGAGATCGCAGTAGTGGGGCGCTCCAACTGCGGCAAGTCGTCTCTGATCAACGCGCTCACGGGGCAGGCCAAGCTGGCCCGCACCTCGTCGACGCCCGGACGTACGCGCGAGATCGTCTTCTTCGAGGTGACGCTGCCCGGCGCGCCGACGTTTCACCTGGTGGACCTGCCGGGCTACGGCTACGCCAAGGTGAGCCGCGATCAGCAGGCGCACTGGGGCGCGCTGATCGGCGACTACATCGACAACCGCCGCGAGCTGATGGCTTTGCTGCTGTTGGTCGATATCCGCCGCGACATCGCGCAGGAGGAGCTCGACCTGGTCAGCTGGGCCAGCGAGCGCGAGCTCGAGACGCGTCTGGTGCTCACCAAGAGCGACAAGCTGGCCAAGAACAAGCGCTTCGGCCCGGCCCAGAAGGCGCAGACGGCGCTCGCGCTGGCGCGACGGCCGCTGTTGACGTCGGCCAGCGACAAGCCGTCGATCGAAGCGCTCCGGCGCGTCGTCGCGGCGCTGGTGTCGGATTGTTATAGTCCCGAGACATGATGCTCGTCGGCCTCACGGGCGGAATAGCCGCCGGTAAGAGCACGGTGGCGCGCGAGCTCGCCGCCTGCGGCCTGCCCGTGGTCGATGCCGATCAGATCGCGCGTGACGTGGTCGCGCCGGGCGCGCCGCTGCTGGCCGAGGTGGCGCGCGAGTTCGGCGCGCAAGTCATCGGCGCCGACGGCGCGCTCGACCGCAAGGCGCTCGGCGCTATCGTCTTCGATGACGCCGACGCGCGCCGCAGGCTCGAGGCGTTGACGCACCCGGCCATCGCGCGCGCTTCGATGGAGCGATTCAAGGCGCTGGCCGACGAGGGCCACGAGGTCGCGATCTACGAGGCGGCGCTGCTCGTCGAGACCAAGCGCCACCAGCAGATGAGCGCGCTGGTGGTGGTCACCGCCGACGACGAGGTGCGCATCGCGCGCATCATCGAGCGCGACGGGCTGACGCGTGAAGAGGCGCAAAAGCGCATCGCGGCGCAGATGCCGCAGCAGGACAAGGCCGAGCTGGCCGACTACGTCATCGACAACAGCGATGGCCTCGAGACGACGCGTGCTCGCGCGCGCGCGCTCGCCCAGGCGCTGCGCGAGCGCGCGCGCCTTCGCCCCGAGCCCACGAATAGCTAGCGAGATCTGGCGATGAGCCTCACCGACATCACGATGGTAACCGGTTTCCCCTCGTTCACGGCGCGCCGCATGATCGAGAAGGTGCTCGCCAGCGAGCCCGAGGGACGCGTCTACATGCTCGTCTCCAACGATCGCGCGGCCGACGCCGAAGAGATGCTGCGCGCGCAGCCACGCGAGATGTCGCGCCGCTTGACGGTGCTCATCGGCGACGTGACGAGCATGGATCTCGGCCTGTCGAGCCGCGAGTACCGCGCGATGATCAGCGACCTGACGTCGATTCACCACATGGCGGCGCGCTACCACCTCGGCGCGAGCAAGGAGCAGGTGCAGCAGCTCAACGTCGGCGGCACGCGCGGCGTGCTCGAGCTGGCGCTCGAGTGCCAGAAGCTGCGGCGCTTCAACTTCTGGAGCACCGTGCACGTCTCCGGTGATCGCGAAGGCGTGATCATGGAGGACGAGCTCGACAGCGGACAGCACTTCCGCAACGAGTACGAGCACTCCAAATACGCCGCCGAGAAAATCGTGCGCACCATGTCGCGCCGCGTGCCGTCGACCGTGCTGCGCCCCGGCATCATCGTCGGCGATTCCAAGAGCGGCGAGATCGATCGCTACGACGGGCCGTACCACCTGATGTCGGTGCTGATGAACTCGCCCTTCGATCTGCAGCTGCCGCTGCCCGGGCGCGGCGTCGGCCCCTTCAACCTCGTCCCCGTCGACTACGTCATCAACGCGGGCTACATGCTCGGACGGCACCCGCGCGCAATCTCGCGCACGTTCCACCTCGTCGATCCGGCGCCGCTCTCGGGGCGCAGCGTCTACGAGCTCGTCGCCGACCGCGCGCGCCGGCCCGTACCCAAGGCCGTCATCCCCGGCGGCGTGGCCAAGGCGCTGCTCAAGCTGCCGTGGGTCGGCCGCCTCAAAGGCTCGCCGCGCACCATCATGGAAGGCTTCAACCAGCAGGTCTGGTACAACGCGCGCAACACGCTCGAGCTGCTGCGCGGAAGCGACGTGTGGTGCCCGTCGTTCGACAGCTACGTCGACGGGCTGGTGCGGTATGTCAAGGACGTGCAGATGGCGCGGCGGCGGGGCGATGATGACATCGCGGATCCGCTCGACTGAGGGGCTCTAAGGCCTCGGACCTCGGGCCTCGGGCCTCAGGTCGCAACGCATGAGGATCGCGTCGTCGCCGTCGCGGTAGTAGCCACCGCGTCTGCCCACCTCGACGAACCCCGTCGTGGCGTAGAGCGCTCGGGCCGCAGCGTTTGTCGCGGCGACCTCGAGATGCACGCACGAGTCATTCGCCTGCCGCGCGGCGTCGAGCAACGCTGTTACGAGCGCACGTCCTAGCCCCCGTCGCCGCGAGCTTGGATCGACGGCTACCCGCACCAGCTCACGCTCGCCCGCCACGCGCCAGCTGAGCAAATAGCCGCCCTCGGTCACCCAGCCTTCGCACTTGCTCGACGCCAACTCGGCGGCGATCTGCGCGGCCGTCCACGCACCATCACCGAACGCGCTCGCCTCGATCGCGGCGATCACCTCGGCGTCTTCCAGTCGCGCGCGTCGCACCATCGGCTCCCGAGGCCCGAGGCCCGAGGCCCGAGGCCTGCCAGCTAGCGCCGCAGCTGCAGCACCGCATCCACATCCGTCGGCGACGTCGTCGTCAACACCGCCACCGTCGTCGCGCCGCCGGCCACCACAGCGCCGATGATCGCCCACACCCACCAGCGCTTGTACCAGGGCAGCGGGCCGCTGCCGCCGATGCGCGTGAACGTGGCGTTGACCTCCACCGAGGCCTCGGGCAGCACGTCGAGGCGCGTGACGAAGTCGTTGTGGCCGATGCGTTTGACGCGCACGCCGTAGCGCCCTGGCGCTGGCACACGAAAGGGCTCGGCTGGTGTGACGCCGCGCTTCTTGTCGTCGATGAAGATCTTGTCGCCGTCGGCGTCGCTCTTGACGACGATCGTGCCGTAGCGGCGAAAGTCCGACGGCGGCAGCAGCTGGCGCAGGTAGCGATCGATGACGGCGCGGCGCACGCGCACGCGTGGGTTGATCGAGTCGGCGAGGCGCGCGAGCACGCGCCCGGTGTGCACCTCGATGCGCTGGATGGCGAGGATCAGGTCGCCGAGCTGGCTGATGCCCACCAGCAGCACCTCGTCGGCGCCGATCTGCGAGCCGATAGTGGCGGTGCAGCTGGCGTCGCCGCGGCAGCGCGCGACCTGAGCCGGCAGGCCGGCGCCGACGATACGCTGCGCCTCCTCCGGGCTGATCACCTTGAGCGATGTCTGTCGCGCGATCTGGCGCGCCATAGCGCGCGCCACCTGCTGCCCGCCGCGCGCGGCCGAGCGATACTCGAGCACGACCACCGTGCGGCGCTTTTCGGCCCGCGCTTCGCGCGCGCAGAGCAGCGCGACCAGCGCTAGGAAAATGGGCCCAGATAAGTAGGCTAAAGCCCTGCGATGTGCCACGTTTAGCAGCGTGTCCTTCTAGCGAAGGTCCAAGGTAGCGAGAGAACGCGATGCGGGCCAGAACAAACGACGACCTCTCACGCGGGGTATCATTAGCGCGACTTGCCCGCCGCCCCACAGGTGATGACTTCGCGTAATCCGATCGGCTCGCTGCCCGCGGTCTTTGGCCGCTACCTGCTGCTGAGACGCCTCAGCCGCGGTGGCATGGGCGAGATCTTCCTCGGGAAGGTCGGCGAGATCGAAGGCTTCGAAAAGCCGATCGTGATCAAGAAGATCCTCCCCGACCTCGCCGCCGATCAGGAGTTTCTGCAGCTGTTCATCGAGGAAGCGCAGATCGCGATCAAGCTGGCGCACTCCAACATCGTGCCGGTCTACGAGGTCGGCATGGCGCAGAGCCAGTACTTCCTCGCCATGCAGTACGTCGAGGGGCGCGACCTGCGCGCGCTGCTCACGCGCGCCAACGAGCACCGCCGCAACCTCACCCCAGACCTGGCGCTCTTCATCGCGCGCGAGATCGCCAACGGGCTCGCCTACGCCCATCGCCGCACCGACGAGCACGGCGAGCCGCTCGACCTGGTGCACTGCGACATCTCGCCGCCCAATGTGCTCGTGTCGTGGGAGGGCGAGGTCAAGATCATCGACTTCGGCATCGCCAAGTCGGCGATGCAGCGCGCCGCCGAGAACGAGGACGTGGGCTTCGGCAAGTTCGGCTACATGGCGCCCGAGCAGCTGATCCGCGGCGCCACCGTCGATCGCCGCGCCGACATCTATTCCACGGGCGTGCTGCTCTACGAGCTGCTCACCGGCAAGCGCCTCTTCAACTTCCCGCCCGGCGTCGACTACCGGCGCGTCGCTCGCGACGTCACCGCCGGCCGCTACGCGCTGCCTTCGGAGGCCAACCCGAAGCTCGGGGAGAGCTTCAACGCGGTGGTGCTGCGCGCGCTCGCCACCGATCCATCGCAGCGCTACCAGAGCGCCGAAGAGCTGCGCGACGCCGTACAGCAGCAGCTCTACTCGATGAACCCGACCATCAGCGCCGACACCCTCGCCGCGCTGATGCGTGACCTCTACGCCGACGACATCAGCGCCGACCGCAAGATGCTCAGCGAGCTGTCGGGCACCGACTTGCAGCCGTTTCAGCACCAGCTTCATGACGGCACGAGCCACACGGTGTCGATCGCGCTCGGCGCAGGTCTGATCAGCAGCACATCGAGCATTCCGTACTCGTTCACGGCGGACCAGCTGTCGGCGATGAGCCCGAGCGTCGCCACGTCGGGCTCGCTGCAGCCGTCGTTCGGGCGCATCACGCCGCGCGCGCCGACGCGCGACGACGCACCCACCGGCACGCGGCAGCTCGGCTCTGGCGAGCGCCGCGCCGCCGCCGCGCTGCAGCCAGGTCGCACACTCTCGCCGGCGCGCGACCCCGGCAGCCTCACCGCGATGGTCGGCCGCGATCTGTCACGTCGCCGCACCGTGCTGATCTCGCTCGGGGCCGCGCTGGCGGCGGCCGCGATCGTGCTTTCGGTGGTGTTCTGGCCGGGCGGCGATCAGGACGGAGGCCGAAACGGCAGCGGCGCGAAGGCCGCGCTCGCGGGGTCGACCGCGGTCGAAGCCGGCACGCGCGAGTCGGCGGGCAGCGGTACGGCGGCCGCCACGGGCGCCACGGGCGCCACGGGTGGGTCCGCCATCGCTGCCGCCACGGGCGGTGACGGCAGCGTCCACATTCGCTTCGCGCCCGACCCGGTAAATCGCACCGACGCAGCCGCACCCACTCCCGGCAGCGGCGGCGGCACGGCCGCCGGCACGGCCGTGGCTAGCGCGGGAACGGGCAACGGCAGCAGCGGCGT
>JAGQIK010000200.1 GCA_020431405.1 Myxococcales bacterium | reverse complement strand
GGCGTGCCGGGGGGCGCGTTGCCCTCCCCTCCAGGCGATGCCACCGCGGCGACGTCGACGACCAGGTCCTCGACGAGCCCGAACGTGTGATGCAGGATGTTGCGAACTAGATTGGAGACAGACATACCTAGGTGATTGGCGCGGCGCCTGAGCTCCTCGTCGACCGTGTCCGAGACACGGGCGTGGATCACGCGCTGCTTCTTCTTCTCGTTCTCGCTCTCGTTCTCCGTGGCGGTGTCGCGCGCGTTGTTGCTGTTGCTCTCGTGTTCGCTGTTCTCGTTGGTGTCGTCGTTGCTCATGTATACGATGTATACAAACGCACCGCTTGTATACAACCCCCTCCCCGGTAACTATTTCATAGTCGCCTGTTTTCATGTCTGAAATAGGCGTATACAAAATCGTCCTATGGGGCTGGATCGCGCTCGCCCCGCTGACGCTGGGGCTGCTGCTCTTCGTCAGCGCACCCTACGGGCGCCATAGCCGCGACGGCTGGGGGCCATCCATCGGACGCACCGGCGGCTGGATCCTGATGGAGTCGCCCGCGCTGTGGGCGATGCCCCTGCTCTATCTGCTCGGCGATCGCGTCGGCGAGCTCGTGCCGACACTGCTGCTGGCCGCCTGGCTCGTGCACTACAGCAACCGCGTGCTGATCTTTCCGCTGCGCATGCGCGGCGGCAACCAACGCAACCCGCTACTCATCGTCGCCTTCGCGTTCTTCTTCAATCTGGTCAACGCCTACCTGCAGGGACGCTGGCTCTTCGCGCTCGGGCCGGCGCTGCCACGCAGCTGGCTCGCCGATCCGCGCTTCGTCGCCGGCGCCCTGCTGATGGCTTTCGGCTTCGCCACCAACCTGCGCGCCGACGCCAAGCTTCGTGCGCTGCGCGCGCGCGGCGACGGCTATCACATCCCGCGTGGCGGCCTCTTCGAGCTCGTCTCGTGCGCGAACTACCTGGGCGAGATCATCGAGTGGATCGGCTGGGCGCTCTGCACCTGGTCGTTGGCCGGTCTTTCTTTCGCGCTGTGGACCGTCGCGAATCTGCTGCCGCGCGCGCTGGCGCATCACCGCTTCTACCAACAGCGCTTCGCCGACTATCCCGCGCGGCGCCGAGCGATCATCCCCTATGTCCTTTGAGCCGCGAAACCCCGACTACCAAGCGCGCGTGCGCGAGATCTTCGCGCGCGCCACCTTCGTCAACGACGTCGGCATCGTGCTGCTCGGCTGCGGCCCTGGCTGGGTCGAAGCCGAGCTCGAGCTCGCACCACGCCACGTGCAGCAAGACGGCTTCGCACACTTCGGCGTGCAAGCCACCCTCGCCGATCATGCCGCTGGGGCCGCCGCCGGGACGCTCGCCGCGCCCGACGAAGCCGTGCTCTCGGTAGAGTTCAACCAGTCGATGCTGCGCCCCGCGCGTGGCAAGTGGCTCTTCTGTCGAGCCGAAGTGCTCAAGCCCGGCCGCACGCTCACGCGCGTCGAGTCCGAGGTCTGCGCCGTCGACGAAAGCGGCGCCCGCCAGCTCGTCGCCAAAGCCCGCGTGGCCCTAGCCACGATCCACCTACGGGGGTCACTCTATGCCCCGTAACCCCACGAGATCGTAGGGCGCCTAGGCCACAATGACATTTCCGGATGGCGCTATCGAATCGTAGCGAACGTCTGGACCCAGTAGTTGCGGCCGTTGCCGCACTGCACGTGGCCGGGGCCCATGTGCGAGAAGTTGCCGAGGATGTTGGCGCGGTGGCCGGGGCTGTTCATCCACGTCTGCACCACCGACGCCGGCGAGGACTGCCCCCAGGCGATGTTCTCGCCCCAACCCGACATGTTGGTCACGCCTGCGCGCCGCATGCGGTCGCCCGGCGAGCTGCCATCCGGGCCCGTGTGCGAGAAGTGGCCCGTGTCGCACATCGTCTGGCTGTAGTCGTGCGCCGCCTTGGTTAGATTGGCCGTGCACTGAAACGGCGGCAGCCCGTTGTTGGCGCGCTCCTGGTTGGTCAGGTCGAAAACCTGCGACTCCCACGCCGTCCCGCAGCTGCCCTGCGGCGGTTGCTGCGGCGTGTTGCCGCTACCGCTTCCGCTTCCCTGACCAGGCGTGATCTCGGGCAGCGGCTCGCTCGGCTGCTGTGGCGGATTGTTGGGATCCTGCGGCGGGGGCGGAGGAGGAGTCTGGGGCGGCTGGGTGTTGGGCTGCGAGGGGTCACTGCCCCCGCCACCGTTGACGATGATGGTCTTGCCGTCGGGGCCAGAGTGCGCGCCGCTCGCGCCACCCGTGAGGCTGGGCGGCTGCCGCTCGAACTCCCAACCGCCGCAGCCAACGAGCAGCGCGAGGGAAAGTGCCAAGGTGATCGAGGTGCTGCGCATCGCCGCGATCTAGAGCAAGCTGCAGGCCACATCGCCCCGATCGCAGGCCCCTGATTTTATGAGACTAACTGCGGCGAGATCGGCCGACAGGCCGGCGAGGAGGGGGGCCTGACCCACAGCCACGTGGGCTGCGGGCCTCGACCCCCGGGCCGCGCGCTGCGCGCGAGCAGCCGGCGCCCGCTAGAGCGAGCCGCTGGTCGTGTTGACCTGGTACACGCCGTAGTAGCCGGAGGCCACCAGCGCGCGGTCGCCGTCGAACACCACGTGCGACGCGTAGCCGAGCGTGCGCACGAAGCTGCGCGGCTCGGGCGATGCAGCCGACGAGACGTCGACAGTCAGCACGCCCTCGCCCACCAGGTTGAACAGCAGCGTGCTGCCCGACAGGCCCATGATGTCGAGGTTGGAGGCCTTGGTGTTCTCGCTGAACTGTTGCGAGAGCTTGTTTTGGCCGAGGTCGAAGACGAACAGCCGCGTACCCTCCTCGAGCTCGTCGCTCGGCTGCGGCGCGGGCGTGCTCGTGCCACTCAGCGGCAGGATCGGACCGACGTAGTAGCTGTACGCCTTCGACGCGCCGACATAGAGGCGACGCCCTTCGGCGACCAGGTCGCGCAGGCTCAGCCCGATGAAGTCGCGGCTGTCGCGCAGGCGCGCACGCGCGCCGCCCGGCGCCTCGGTCAGCAGGTGCAGGCGCGGGTGCGAGCGGAAGAACGTCGATTGCTGCGCGCCCTCGCCGCTGACCTGCTTCTCGAAGCGCTCGTCCTGCGCGAGCAGCACGCGTTGGCCGTTGGTGCTGAGTACCTTGACCAGCCGGCCGGGGATGTTGACCGCCGCGCCGTCGGCGACGAGCTTGCCGCCGCGCGCCACGTAGCGCTGCACGCTGTAGCGCATGGCGTCGAAGGTGGTGCCGGAGAAGTCCTTGCTGCCCTCTTTGCGCTTCGACGTGATCAGCACCGCGCTGTCATCCTGCGGATCGGACGCGATACCCACCAGCGTCAGCGCGCTGTCGCCGTCGAGGTCGATCGAGCTCACGCCCGGCGCGTCGAGGCTGCGCAGATCGAGCAGCGTCAGACGCCGCCTCTGCATGCCGCTCTCGTCGTAGTCGGAGCTGAGGAAGACGATGCCCTCAGCGACGCCGCTGTGTCCGCTGGCGTCGAGGTTGCCCCACCAGTACGGGATGGTGCCGCAGAAGTAGCGGTAGTACGCGATGTACTGCATCGGAAGCGTCGCCGTGCCGCGCAGCGTGGGCTTGCTCGGGTTGGAGAGGTCATAGACGACGACCTGCTTCTGCCAGCGCTGCGACCACGGCAGGTTCTCGCTGCCCTGCTGCGCCACGCGGCGCACGATCACCAGCGCGTCTTTGTGCTGAAGCACGCGCTCGACCTGGCTGACGGTGAACGTCGCCACGACCTTGCTCTTGTCGAGATCACCGCCCGCCGCGCGCACGCGGAAGTCGGAAGCCACACCGTCGCCGTAGTCCCACGGCGACGAGCGCACCTGCTCGACCAGATGGCTGCCCACTTTGTAGATCTCTGCGACGTAGGGCGCGAGCTCGATCGAGGCGTCCTTGCTCGGGTTGTCGAGGTCCTGCACGTCGACGAGCGTCATGTGCGTGTCGCTGAGGTTGATCAGCTTGCGACGGCTCGCGGCGCCCTGCTCGGTGAAGAGGATCGAGCGGCGCACGTTGCCGTTCTCGTGAACCACCGTGCCGTGCGTGGCGAGCACGTCCTGCTCGGTCTCGCTCTTGCTCGGATCGTACTTGCTGAGGTCCCAGCTCAGCACGCCGACGGCGGTCTCGTAGCGATACCACCACCAGCGGCTGTCGGAGCGCTCGACCTTCTTGCTGTAGTAGACCGGAACGGTCAGCACGTTGACGAGACCGTCGGAGTGCATGCCGATCAGCTTGTGCGCCTGGTCGAGGTTCTGGTTGACCGCCGAGCCGATCCAGCTCGCGTTCTCGACAGCCACGCACTTGCGCTGCACGAGGCGGATCTTGGCGAGGTCGCGCACGTCGATGATGCTCACGGCGACGTTGGTGCGGAAGCGATTCTGGCCGGGGCCGTCGAAGCCGGTGCACTCGGCGCTGTTGTCGCGGCCGATACCGATCAGGAACTGCTGCTTGGCGATGAAGCGGAATACGTTCATGTCGCCGCTGAGGCCGTCGATCTGGCTCAACACCTTGAGCTGGCTCGGCTGCGAGAGGTCGATGGCGTAAAACGGATCGACGTTGCGCGCGGTGATGGCGAAGGCGACCTTGCGCGCGCTGTCGAACACGCTGCCGCGCACCGTCTCGTTGGGCTTGCCGAACTGCAGGCGCGAAAGCTGCTTGGGCGAGGCGCTATTGGAGACGTCCCAGGCCTCGATGTTGTTTTCGATGCGGCTCTGGCTGCGGCAGTCCTGCGAGGTCCACTCGCGGCGCGCGAAGATGCCGTAGTAGGTGCCTTTGCCCGTGTTGGGATCGTGCACGTAGGTCTGCTTGAATTGATCGGTGAGCTCGCCGTAGGTCTCGAAGCGCGTGTGCAGCTTGATCTGGCCCTGGGGATCGCTGATGTCGACCAGCGAGACGATGGCCTGCTGCAGGCTGGTGTACGTGCCGCAGTTGTAGCTGCTATCGCGCACGGAGCCGTACTTGCGCCAGTTCTCGACCACCATGAGCACGTTGCTGGTGGCGCTGATCGCGACGCTGCTGAAGGTGCGCCGCTCGCTGCTGTTGCCGTTGCTGTCGGCGAAGCCGCCGCCGCGGAAGATCTCGAGCTCGTCGACCTTCTTCAGCTCGCGCGGGTTGGAGACGTCGAACGAATACGCCCAGGCGCCCTCCTGCGGCTGCTCGCCGCTGTTCTGCCAGCCGTACCAGTAGTAGCGCGAGCGGTAGGACACGACGTAGATGACGTTGCCGACCTTGCGCGAGACACCTTCGCGCAGCTGCCCGACGATGTCGCGCTTGCCGAGGACCTTGGGCTGGCGCCCGTCGCGCACGTCGATGGCGACGATCTGCGAGACGTTCTTGCGCTGCAGCGCCAGCTTGCCGCTGTCGCCGCGCGTGAGCTCGAGCGTGTCGCGCAGCAGCGCGTACGCGGTGCCGTTCTGCACGTACATCTCCACGGGGTAACCGAAGACCGGCACGCGCGAGAGCAGCTGCGGGTTCTTGGTGTCGCTGATGTCGAAGATCATCAGGCCGCGGTAGGTGTTGAAGTACAGCAGGCGATCGCCGACGACCTTGTAGATGTCGCCCTCTTCGACGGCTTCGCTGCGGCCCGACGGCGCGTTGTCCGCCTGCGGCGAGCGCGCCGTCTCGGCGGCCAACGGTCCGAGACCGAAGCGCCAGATGCGCGGCGGCTGCTCGTAGGTCAGAAAGTCGGTGGCGTTCTTCACGCGCTCGTTGAGCCCCGCCACGCCGCACGTCGCGCTCAGCTGATAGCCGCCGCTCGCCCACCAGCGCACCGAGTACACGGCCACGAGGTAGCTGCCGGAGGTCTTGGCGGTGAAGCTCAGCGCCGAGGCCTGCGCGCTTTGGTCGCGGCTGCGCTCGACGAGCTTGCCGCTGGCGTCGTAGACGGCGACCACGGCGCCGCGGTCGGGCTGGTAGCCCGCCTGATAGGACAGCGTGTAGACGGTGTCCTTTTCGGCGGCGAGCGCGTAGAGGTGAGCGCTGTCGAACCCGCGCATCTCGCCGCTGAGCCGCTTGCCACAGGCTGGTGCGTCGCCCTTCTGCGCGAGCCAGCTCGGAATGTCGGCCTTGCCGCCGACGAGCTCCGGATCGGGCCGCGCCTCGTCGCGCGCGCGATCCCCGCCGCAGGCCAAGAGCACCGCGGCTGCCATCGCGGCGACCGCCGCAGCGCGCCAGCGCATCGCCCCACCAATCCAACCATACCTAATCATTGAGTTCCTCCGTCTTCACGCGCGGGTCCCGGCAGACCGTCGCGTGGGCGCCTCGACCGGCAGGCAGGTGCTGCAGGCTGGCGACACTCGCTTTACGAAGGCGGGTAGGAGGACGTCCTACTTTTTTACACAGGTGGGCAGAAAAATACGTACCGGGGGAGGTAGTCGCTAGGCAGGCCGCAGATTAGCGCGCCGCGCGACAGCGACCGAGTGCGCGCGGGCGGCCCGTTCGAAGGCGGCGCTCATCTTCAGCGCTGCGCCTTCGCTCAGCTCCGCCGGCAAGACCAGCGAGTCGCCGTCCAGCGGATAGACCGCGTCCTCGAGCGTGAGGTGCCCGCCACGCTGGCGCCCCGACGCGAGCAGCGCTTTCTCCTCGTCGCTCTCGGCGTGAATCAGCCAACGCCGCGCGCCTCGCTCGAGCCTGGCCATCGCCAACTACTCTAACAGCGAATCCGAGCGTCAGCTCGTCGTGCGCGAAGCTCGCCCGCGTCACGCGCAGCTCGACCTCGCGATCACCAACGCGGATCCGGCGCGCCGCCGCGCGCTCGCGCGAGCTCTTCACCGCGCGCGAAAACAGCACGTCGGACAGCAGCGCCAACCGCGCCCACAAGCCGCCCTCGATGGCCTTGATCTGGCGCTTGTCCATCTTCACCGAGAGCGCGTCGCCCTTGACCTCAGCGCGCGGCGCCACCTGCACGCGAACCAACGCACACGGCGACGAGAGCCGATAGAGCGACATGCGCAGCGGCCGCTCGTCGCGCGCGATCCAGTCGAAGCGCGGCCGATACTTGCCGTCCTTGCTCGGCCGTCCGCGCGCGTCGTAGCGCGCCGGAAAATGCCCCGCGCGCATGCCCCAGTTGAACAGCTCCACCAGCGCGCTGCCGCTGATACGCAGCAGCGCCTCCTGCGCGCGCGCCGCCCCGCCAGAGCGCCTGTCGCCGGCGAGCCTTTCGCCACCGAGCCCGAAGCGCACCGGTAGCGCCAGCGTCAGATCGACCACCATCGCGGCGCGCGCGCGCTCGATCTTCATCGTCGCTGCCTGCAGTGGCACGTCGGGGAGGTCGAACGAGATCAGCCGCCCGCCGATCAAGCGCGCCAACCGCTTGCGCAGCGTAGCGAGCTGCTCACCCGAAAGGCTCCCCACCAGCGACTCTGAAAGCGAGCGCAGCTGACTCTGCTTGACCAGCGCGCGCACCAGCGCCGGCAGCCGGCCGTGCAGGCGCGCGGCCAGCTTGTTCGCCGCATCCGCCTCGAGCTGCGGCGTGATCGTATCGAGCTGCCCGGGCGGCAGCGTGATCTCGAGCGCAGCCGGCTTGCCTGCCTGCCGCGTCACGCGCGCCGCCAGCTGCCCGCGCGAACGCGCGGCCAACAGCCGGCCGCGGTCGTCGCGCAGCTCGAACGTCGCGTCGAAGATCAGCTGGTGCTTGCCTGTCGCCGCCGGTGCGACGCGCAGCTCGGCGACGCGCACGCGCGGCTTGCCCAGCGCGCGCGCCACCATGCCGAGCCCCGAAGGCAGCGGGATCGGGTAGCCTGGCTGCGCCGCGAGCGCCGCTGCGATAGCGCGGTTGGCCAGCGCGAATGGCAGGCTCAGCCGCGCGTGCGGCCCACGCGCGCGCGCGCGCTTGATCGGCTCGGCGTAGCGCGCGGCGAGCTTCTCGCAGCTCGGACCACAGCCGCTCGCCGCCACCGCCAACGTGGCTGCCAAGACCAACGTCGCTGCGCCTCTCATGGCATTACATCTCGCGCGGCGCGCTCCCGGACGTCAAGACCTTGGCCACGCCGAAGCTGCGATAGGCGTGCAGCGCCCCGCCAGCGCGCCGCGCGCGCAGCGTGACCATCGTCGTGCGGCCTGGTCGCGGCGCCGGCATGTCCAGCTCGAAGCGCGCCTCGCCGACGGCGCGCACCGCGATCGCCTCGCGGCCGACCCAGGCCTCGAGCGACGTCGCGCCGGGCACCGCCGCTTGCACGCGCAGCCCCAGCACGCCCCGGCGCGTCAGCTGCACCACCACACGGCCCGCGTCGTGCTGCAGCGGCAACCCGCCCTTGCCAGCGATCAGAAAGCGCAGCGCGTGTTCGCCGAAGCGCGCCAGCTTCTTTTCGGTGAGGAACTTCGGGTCGTATCGATCCTCGAAACGCACCAGCAGTGCCAGCAGATAGCGCCGCTTGTCGACGCTGTCGACGATATAGGCGTTCTCGAGCAGATCGCGGCCAGGGATGCGCCCGACGCTGTTGTAGATCAACGCCTGGTGCCCCAGCGCGTGGCGCGGGCCTGGCTTGAGGCGGTTTCTCGCCTTGAGCAAGATCGCGTTGATCTTGTCGACGTCGCGCGTGGCGATGGGGAAGCGCTCGCGCGTCGGCAGCTCGTGGTGCAGCACCACGCGGCGCAGCACCTCCTGCAGCTCGAAGAACGCGACGCAGTTGGCGACCGACGCGCACTGCGGAAAGCGCGCGTTGCCGTAGCGGCTGGCGATGGTGCCGCGGCGCTTGCCCTCGATGTAGACGATGTCCGGCGAGCGACGTAGCGACGAGCCGGGGTGGATGCGGCCGTAGCGACTCTGCAGCGTCATGTAGGGCAGGCCCCAGCGCGTGTCGAGCAGCGTGCCGTTGATCGCATCGAAGCCGGCGATCATCATCAGCCGGTTGTAGCAGTCGTTGTTGCTGTGCAGCAGCGCCTCGCGATAGAGCGCCTCCACGGGCCCGGTATACGTGCCGCCCGGCTCGGTGAAGTGAACGCGCGCCGCGCCGCTGAGCCCCAGCTTGTGCAGCGTCATCAGCGCGCCGACGCTCGCAGCGAGCTTGACCGTCGACGCGGGAAACCACTTGAGCGGGTAGGAGTAGCGAAACCCGCTCGACCCGAGACTGTAGTAGACGAACGCCGGCTGCCCCACGCCCGGCACGATGCGCGCCCCGATGAGCAGCGCGTCCTCGGGCGGCTCGTAGCGCTGCGCGGCGAAGTAGCGCCCGTAGGCGCGGCGGTCCGTAGCGATCATCAGCCGCTCGTGCCACAGCAGCCGCCGGATGACGTACCCGGTGACCGCGCGATCGCGCGTGGGCAGCGGCGTGGCTGC
>JAGQIK010000199.1 GCA_020431405.1 Myxococcales bacterium | reverse complement strand
TGCGCGAGATGCGCGAGAGCCTCTGTCAGCTCTATCCGATCGTGATCGCCGCCGACCTCATCGACGATCCACAGCGCAGCATGATCGCCGCGCTGCGCGGCGTGCGCCTCGCTCGCGGGCTGCGCACGCCGGGCGCTGCGCTGAGCCTCTCGTTCTGGGCGGCGGGATTTGGCTGCATCGGTCGCTTCGGTCCGGCGCGGCGCCTCTTCGCGCGCGCCGACGAGCACGCGCGCGACCGCGAGGACCACTGGGCCATCGGCGTGGTGGCGCACATGCGCGCGCACACCGTCGACATCCCGAGCGGGGCCTACAGCGAGGGCCTTTTGCGGCTCGACGAGGCCGTGGCGAGCTTCCGCCGCACCGGCGACCTCTCGGTGGCGGCGCTGTCGCTGCTGTTCAAGGCGGGCTACGGGCGCGACGTCGAGCCGTGCAGCACACTAGAGCGCTGGCTCGACGAGTCGCAGCAGGCGGTCACGCGACAGGGGCAGCACCAGCCCCAAGCCGCGATCGACGCCTTGCGCCTGCTGATCGCCGCGCGCCAGGGGCGTGTGGATGCGAGCGCCGCCAACGCGCTGGAGCGCTCGCTGCGTGAGGTGCAGCAAGCGCTGCCCGATGTCTCGCTGGCGGTGGCGTATCTCATCGAGACCTACGTCGAGTATGGCGACATCGAACGCGCTCGCGAGCTCGCGCGCTTTGTGCAGCGTGACTCGCGCAGCGCCCCACTGCCTGCGGTGTTTGCCGAGCAGCACTTGGCGACGATGATGGCGTTCGAGGGGCCGGGCCTATCGCGCGCCGATCGGCGTATCAGAGACGGTGCGCGCCGCCGCGTGCGGCGCCTGGCGCGGCGCTTCCCGATGCTGGCCGTCAACGACAAGTATCTCGAGGCGCGGCGCCAGGAAGGGCTGCGCAACTTCGTCAAGGCAGCGCGGCTCTACCGCGAGGTGATCGAGCAGGGCATGGCGCGAGGGATGCGCTATCTCGAGCTCGAGGCGCACCGTGCGCTGGGCCGCCTGCTCGCAGCAGCAGACGTGCTGGCTGCGGCGGAGCACACGCGACTCGCCGAGGAGCTCGCGCGACAGCTCGGCGTCGAGCGCGCCACACCGTCGGCGCGGACAACGCAGATCTCGGTTGGCTCGAGCTACCCGAGCACCTCCCACCCGCCGAGCTCGCGCACGAGGCGCGCGGTGCTCCAGCACGTGTCCGCCGGCGCGCGCAGGAACCTGACGCTGGCGCTCGGCACCACGGTCGAGCTCGAGGGCTGGGTCGATCTGGTCGCCAAGGCCGATCCCGCCGAGCTCAAGCTGCTGGTGGTGAACCTGATGCTGACGGCGCGAGACGCCGGCGTGCTCGACGAAGCGCCCACGCTGCGCGCTCGACGCCGCGACCTCGACGCCGCGCAGACCGCCGAGCTTTCCTTCGGCGAGCCAGGTCCTTACGTGTGTCTATCTATCGAGGGCGACCCGATGCGGGCGCGCGGTGGACCGGTGGCTGGAATGCGCGCTTGCCGCCAGGTTGCCAAGCAGCTGGGCGGCTTCATTCACCTCGAGAGCAACGACGCCAGCTGGCGGTTGCGCGCCTTCGTCCCCGCGCTGGAGCCTCTCGCAGATCAGTCCGGCGCCGGTCAGCCCGTGGAGCAGAGGGCGGCCGAGCCCGAGCTCTCCGTCGCCGTGGTGGCGGTGGAAGGGCGCATCACCGAGACGGTCCTCTCGGCGCTCGAGCGCTTCGGTCTTGCCGGTACCCGGGCCAGCGTGGCCGATCTCGAGCTGCTCGGGCGAGCCGACATCGTCTTCGTCGACAGTGCTCTCGTCGGCTCGGTATCGAGCAAGACCGATGCTGTGTTGGTGCCGATCCAGCGTCGCGTGGCCGGGCGTCGCCTGGCGCCGCTCGAGCTTGGCGTGCCGTTTACGCTCGACGAGCTCGAGACGCTGCTCGACGAGGTCACCAGCGGTAGAGCATCGCGGCCTGAATGAAGCCTGCCCCTGGCGAGTAGAGCAGCGTCAGCGAGCCGGGCGGTGTCTTGCCCTCGGCGCGCGCGCGGTGCAGGTTGAGCGGCAGGCTGGCTGGCATCAGATGGCCGCAGGTTTGGAACGTCGTCAACGTGCGCTCGCGCGCGATGCCGAGCGCGTCGCAGCAGGCCTCGGCGAACCAGACGGTGGGCTGCGAGACCACGAAGAAGTCGACCGCATCGGCGCCGTAGCCGTGCTGCTCGAGCAACGGCTCGCAGACCTCGCGGCAGAAGGTCGCGGCGCGCGTGCCCATCACGACGAGCGCGCGCCGATCGACGGTGTGAACGGTCAGCGCTTGCTGATGCAGATCGCCGCGATACCAGGGGGCATCGCTGCGCGAGGGCGCGAGGCGCAGACCGCCCGAGAGGTCGGCGCGGGTCTGCTGCTTGCTGCCGATGAAGCCACGGCCCGGCTCGACGCGCGCCAACACCGTGGCGACGGCGCCATCGCCGACGTTGAGTGACGCGGGCATGCGGTAGTCGGTGACGCGGCTGAGGGCCGAGCTCTGGATCAGCAGCGCGTGCCTGTGGTCGCCTGCCTGCAGCATGCGCGCGGCGACGTTGAGGTGCGGCACGAACGAGGCGCAGTCCGACACGAGCGTGAACGCCGTGGCGTGGTGGCCGAGGCCGAGCTTGCGCGCGACGATGACGTGGTTGAGCGGACCCGCGAAGTCGTTGACCTGCGAGAAGATGATCATCAGGTCGATGTCGCCGGCGTCTAGCCCGGCGTCAGCGAGCGCTTGCTGCGCGGCGACGACCTCCATGTCCGACGGCTGCTCGTCGTGCCCGATCACGTGTCGCTGTCGCGCGCCGCGGAAAGGATCGCTCGCCCAGCGCGCCGAGTGCTCGATCACCTCGGTGTCGATGCCGCGCTCGCGGCGCTTGGCCGCTCGCTCGGCGCTGGCGAGCACGTCGTCGTCGAGGTCGACCTTGTCGCTGGCGGCAGCAGCCTCGGCGTCGCCTCCCGTGTCGCCGTCGCCCCAGTAGGTGTTGTCGCGCACCGTGGCAGGCAGGTACACGCCCATGCCGACGATGCCTACGCCGCAGGCTTCGCCGGAGCGTCTCTCGTTGTCCATCTCAGCTGGCCTGGCGTCGTGTTGCGGGGAAGCTGACCGAGCCCTCGCGCGGATTACGCGCGCGCGCCTCGGGATCGATGGGCACATCGAGCAGCAGCGGGCCGCGCAGCGGGTTGGAGGCAGCCCATGCGATGTCGGCCTCCGAGCGCACGAGACGTGCGCGCGCGCCGAGCGAGGCAGCGTAGCCGCATAGATCGACCTGCGGCGTGCGCAGATCGAGCGAGCGTCCAAAGACACGCTCGTTGCCGTGCTGGACCATGCCGAGCTGGCCGTCGTTGAAGACCACCAGCGTCACCGGTACGCCGCGCCGGGCGCAGGTCGCAAGCTCGTTGCCGCCCATCAGCGTGCCGCCATCGCCGCAGATGGCAACGACACGCCGGCCGCGCGTCGCGTGGCCGAGTGCCAGCCCCATCGCCACACCCATACCGCTGGTCATGGCGCCGAGGCCGTGAGGTGCGTAGAACGCGTCGGCGTGCTCGATGCGAAGGTGCTGCACGGCGAACAGCAGGTGGTTTCCGATGTCGGTGGTGTAGACCGTGTCGGCAGGGAAGTGCCGCTGCAGCGTTTGGATCACCGCCAGCGGCGCGAAGGGTGCCCCAGCCATCGCGGCTCGTGTGCGCGACGATGGCAGCGCCGGAACCTTGCGGCGAGCCAGGTCGCGCTCGATCACGAGCTCGGCGTGCGGCGAAGCGGCCATCTCGAACAGCCGCCGCAGCGCGTCGTCGATGTCGCCGCAGATCGCGACGTCGGGCTGGAAGACGCGGCCCATACGCAGCGGCGCGTGGTCGATCTGGATCAGCGTGCCGTCGCGTGGGCGGAACAGCGGCGAGAAGCCGTTGGTCAGCGAGTCGTCGAGGCGGCAGCCAACCGTGATCAACGCATCGACGCCCGCCTCCAGATACGCGCTCGCGCCGCCATAGCTGCCAACGCCGATGATGCCGAGCCACAGCGGATGCGATTCGGGCATCACACCTTTGGCCTCGAGGTCCGAGGCAACCGGGATGCGGTGCAGCT
>JAGQIK010000198.1 GCA_020431405.1 Myxococcales bacterium | reverse complement strand
CGAGGCTGTGCTCGTACGACCCGCGCCGCTCGACTTCGGCCTCGAGATCGCCGAGGTCGATGTCGCCGAAGCACAGGATCGTGACCGGCAGCGCCGGCGCGTGGCGACGCAGGCTCTCGCGGCTGGCGCGCAGCTGACGCAAGAGCAGCTCGGCGGCCGCGGCGTGCGCAGGCGCGTTGACGGCGTAGATCACGCGGCGCGCTGCCGCGCTCACCGCGGCGGTCGCACGGGAAGGGCCAGCGACAGATAGCGGCCGCCGTCCTCCATCACCAGGCGTTGCTCGAGCAGCTGTTCGAGCAGCCGATCGAGCTCGGGGGCGGCGAGGGGCGTTCCCTGCGCTTGCAGCGTGCTGTGCACCATACGCGGCGTCGCGCCCGCGTCGAGCGCGAGGTACGCGGCGGCGGCGCTGCCGCCGAGGCGGTGACGTCGCGTGACATCGCCGCGCCCGTCGTCGATCTCGAGGAAGCCTGGGCCGCGCCGAAACTGCAGCGAGTTGAGCCTCAGCGGCGATTCGCGGCGCCACGCCTCGACGCGCTCGGCGAGCGGTCGGATGTAGCTCTGCGGGGGAGGGCTGTCGCGCGCTTCGAACTCGAAGGAGTAGGCGATGTCGTCGAGGTCCTGCTGCGCGAGCGGATAGAGGAAGCGGTAGTAGGAGCGCGCGCCGCGCACCGTGATCTGATGATCTTCGGGGCGATCGTGGTACGGGCTGAAGCGCTGCACGTCGATAGCGAACATCGACGGCGGCTCGAGGTGCACGAGCGACGGCACCAGCTCGGCCATCTTGCGGTACTCCTCGGGGTCCTCGCCGGGGAAGCCGTAGAGCAAGTTCCACTCGATGAGGATGTGGTGCTCGAGGCTCCACTTGAGCATGCGAACGTTTTGCAGCGCGGTGGTGCCCTTCTTCATCAGCTTGAGGGTCTTGGTGCTGAGGCTCTCGATGCCTGGCTGCACCTCCACCACGCCGGCCGCCGCCATCGCCGCGATCTGCGGCTTTTTGATGTTGGACTTGGTCTCGTAGAAGATGTGGAAGTCGTATCCGGCAGCCGACAGCTGCGGCAGCACCGACTCGAAGTAGCCGAGCTCGATGATGTTGTCGCTCGAGTTGAAGTGCGTCACGCCGTAGCGGCTCGCGTTGTCGACGAGCTCGCTGACCACACGATCGGGCGCTTTGCTGCGAAAGCGCATCGAGCTGCCGTTGAGGCCGCAGAACGTGCAGTGGTGCTTCTGTCCCCACCAACAGCCGCGCGCCGACTCGAACGGTATCCAGCGCTGCGGGATCTCCCCGGCGAAGGGCATGCGGTCGATCTCGGCGAAGTACTCGCTGTGGTCGGGCGTCGGCACCTCGTCCATCGTCGCCAGCCGTCCGCCCTGCGGCACCTCGATGCGCTCCGTGCCCTGGCGGAAACAAAGGCCCGGCTGCGGCGAGATCGGCTTGCCCATCAAAAGCTCGCTGAACAGCTGGCCCGCCACCGGCTCGGCTTCGCCGCGCACGACGACGTCGATGAAGTCGAAGCTGCGATGAAGCGCCGCGCCCATCGGGCCGTCGCAGTTGGCGCCGCCGAAGACGGTGATCACGTCCGGCAGGCGTTGCTTGAGCGCCTGCGCGAGCAGCAGCGACGAGACGTTCTGTTGAAACGTCGAGGTGAAGCCCACCACGCGCGGCGCGCGCGCGACGATACGCTCGACGCAGGCGTCGACGAAGCCGGGGACGAGCTCGCGCATGCGCAGCAGCGCGGCGAACAGCGCGTCGTCGTAGGCGCCGCGGATGCTGTCGCGATAGCCCGCGACGTCATCGACGCCAGCGGCCGACGCCGGGCGAAACGGCGGGATCGCGAAGGTCCAGTCGCCGGGCGCCATCGCCGCCGCCTCGACCTTGATGTAGTCGGCGACCGAAAACCCCGCCTCGTGCAGCGTCTTCATCCACGCGAGGTTGAGGTTGAGCACCGAGGCGATGATGCCGTGGCGTGCGAGCAGCGCCTTGATCGTCGAAAGCTGCAGCGACGGCGCGCGCAGCATCGCCCAGGGCATGTTGACGAGTATTACCGGCGGCTTCATGATCGCCGTCCGCCACGGACGCACGTATGACGATGGTTTGGGACGAGATCGAGCGCTTGGGCCGCCGCATCGGCGAGGCGTGGGCGCGAACGTCGCGCGACGAGGCGGCGTTCGCTGCGCTCTCGCACGAGGCGGTCACGCGCGCCGAGCCGTGGCGCACGTTGAGCGTCGAGGCGTTGGCCGAGGCGGCGCTCGAGCACGACCGCGTGCCGGTGCAGACGCGCTTCAGCGAGCAGTTTGGCGAGCCCTCGGTGGTGCTCTTTCGCGGCGAGTCGTTCACCATCGAGGTGCTGTTCTGGGTCGACGGTCTGGTCTCGATCCACCAGCATCGCTTCAGCGGCGCGTTCTGCGTGCTCGCGGGCTCGAGCATCCACTGCCGCTACCGCTTCGCCGAAGCACGCCGGGTCAACGCCTGGCTGCGACTCGGCGCGCTCGAGCTGGCGCACGCCGAGCTGCTCGCGCGCGGCGCCGTGCGACCGATCCCCTCCGGTCCGGACTTGATCCACTCCACGTTTCATCTCGACCGCCCCACGATCACGCTGGTGGTTCGTACCGACGCCGACATCGAATCGGGAGCGCAGCTCGAGTATCGCCGCCCCTCGGTGGCCATCGATCCGCGCGCGCTGACGCCGCAGCAGCAGAAGCGCCTCGAGCTGCTGCAGACGCTGCGCGCAGTGCGCTCCGATCTGTACTGGCCGATGGTCGAGCGCGTGCTCGCCCAGGGCGACCTCGCCGAAGCCTACCTGCTGCTGCACGAGAGCCGCGCGAGCCTCGACGACGCCGGCTGCCAGCGCATCCTCGCCCTCGCGCGTGACGTGCACGGCGAGGCGCTCGACGGGTTCGTGCCGTCGCTCGCCGACGGCGACCGCGTGCGCAGCGCGATGTGGCTGCGGCGCGCCACCGACGACGACGAGCTGCGCTTCTTTTTGGCGCTGCTGCTGCAGGTGCCGTCGCGCGCGGCGATCCTCGAGATGGTGGGCGAACGTTACCCCGGCGTCGATCCTGTCGAGCGTGTCGTCGCGTGGGTCGAGCGCATCGAGGTCGACGGCGCGCCGCTGATCGAGCGGGCCGCCGCCGCGCGATGGCTCGCGCTCTTTCGCGAGCTGGTCGGCGGTCGAACGGATCGCGCCGAGATCAAGGCCGCCCTCGCCGCGCGCGGCCTGAGCTACCGCAACGACTTCGAGCTCTACTCCGAGCTCACTGCGTTGCGCGAGATACCGCTCTTCGCCGCGCTGACCTGCTGAGCTGCTCATACCATGCCGTGCTCGGCCAGTCGGCGCTGGACGTGCTCGATCAGCCCGGCGAAGGCGGTGCAGCGGGCGACGCCGTCGTCGCCGCGTTCCCAGAAATCTTGCGTGTGCTCGGCCACCGGGACACCCGAGCAGTGCGTGCCGTAGTGCGAGCACGCGCCGCAGGTCTCGGCGAGCCGCTGCTCGGTGCGCTGCAGCACGCGCTCGTGCGAGGCCGAAGCGAGGATCTCGTCGAGGGGCGACTCGAGGATGTTGCCGTAGCAGCCCTCGGGATCCATCGCGTCGCTGAAGGGGTAGACCGATCCGTCGCGGTCGATGATCAGCAGCGGCTCCCAGCTGCGTTTGTCGTAGAAGCCGGTGCTCTGGCCCTCGACCATCGCGCGGTGCACGTCTCGGATCACGCCCACTACCGGGTGGATCAGCGGGGCGTTGTCGTTGGCGAACCAACAGTCGGCGAGCGTCTTGAAGCCGCTCAGCGTGTCGTCAGCGACGATCTCGAACCACTTGCCGGCCTCGTAGCCACCCGCGTGAAGCGGCAGCAGGCGGAAGTTCATGCCGCGCTCGGCATAGAACTGGTAGATGCGGCGAACGAAGCGGCGATTGGCGCGCGTGAGCACGGTGATGCCGGTCATTCCCACGCCGCGCTCGAGCAGGGCGTCGAGGTTCTCTCGCGCGCGATCCTCTTGGCAGCGACCGGCCGCGTTGACGCGCAAGCTGCCGAATAGATCGAGCGACACGCCCCGGTCGGTAAAGCCGTTGGCGAGCAGATCGATGCGCGCCTCGTCGAGCACCGTCAGGTTGGTCTGCGTGACGTTGACGACCTCGGTCTTCGTCGCGCGAAACGCCTCGGCTTGCAGCTCGAAGGCCTTCCAGAAGTAGTCGGGCGGCAAGAGCAGCGGCTCGCCGCCGTGCCATATCACGCGCGCGGTCTGCACGTCGTGACGCGCGCAGTGCTCCGCGACGCGCTCGAAGATCACGCGCAGGGCCTCGTGACTGGCCCTGCGCTTGTCTCCGAGCAGCGGCAGCTCGTAGCAGTACGAGCAGCGCAGATTGCACAACGTCGACGGGACGACGACGACCTCGAGCATGCGCGCCATGCGGCGGGCTACGCTACTGCGAGTAGCTGCCACCACCGGGCATCGAGACGCCCATCGGGCCGCCCTCGCGGACGAAGTAGCCGGCCTGGCCGAGGCCGCCGCCGAGGCCGCGCAGGCGCGACTGCAGCGAGGTGGAGGTCAGGCCGCTCACGCCGCCGGCGACCGCCGCCAGGTCCGACTCGCTCAGCTCGCCGTCCTCGGACGCCGTCTCGTAGAGGCTGTGCAGCGCGCCCATCACCTCGTCGCCCTCGAGCGACTTGCCCACCAGCTGCTCGACGACCTGCGTGAGGTCCTCGACGGTCGTCTCGAAGCCCGCCGCCTTGGCCGTCGCCACCCAGGTCTCGACGTTCGCCGCTTTTTCCATGATCTGGGCATGCAGCTCGGCGTTCGTGTTGACCACGCTCAGAAACTTGACCGCATTTTCTTTTGACATTCCGTGAGGCTCCTCAGTAAGGGACCGGTTGAACAGCGCCCATATATCTCGTAATCCGAGTGCTCATGCAAGCAAACAGAGATTGGCGAGGGGTCGATTGGCTCTTCGATCCGATGCAGCCCGACGAGTTTGTCGCAACCTATTTGGAGCGCCGACTGCTTCACGTGCAGCGGCAGGACGCGCGCCGTCATCAGCCGCTGTTTCCGCCCGAGCAGGTCGAGCAGACCCTGGCGCGCGCGGGTGCGGCGCGAGGCGAGCGCGTGCGGGCGATCATCGGCGACACCCCTCACGCGCCGCACGGTGTCCCCGACGGCGACCTCGTGGCGTGGGTGCGCGGGCACTATCGCGCCGGCGCGACGATCTTGCTCTCCAACATCGGCGCCGAGATCCCCGAGCTGGCGCGCCTCGTGCGCGCGCTCGAGGAGTTCGTCAAAGGCAGGGTCAACGTCAACGCCTACCTCTCGGCGCCGGGCTCGCGCGGCTTCAACGCCCACTTCGATCCCCACGACGTGCTCGTGCTGCCGGTCAGCGGTCGCAAGCACTGGACGATCTGGCAGCACTACATCGAAGCGCCCACGGCGGCGCAGCGCACGCAGGTCGACGCGGCACGGCTGGGACCGCCGCAGCAAGAGCTCGAGCTCGCTGCCGGCGATCTGCTCTACGTGCCGCGCGGGATGGTGCACCAGGCGCGCGCGCTGGGCGAAGCGACGGTGCATCTGACCTTCGGCCTGTTCTTTCCGACCTGGCACGAGGTGCTCGAGGAGTGTCTGGCGAGCGCGTCGCACCAGCTCGTGGGGCTGCGGCGCAGCCTCGCCGCCTGTCCTCGGCCCGAGCCCGAGATCGAGCCTCTGGTGGCGGCGTTTGGCGAGCGCGCCGTGGTCGAGGCCTTCGATCGCGTGCGCGCGCGCTTCGTGCAGCAGCTGCAGCCGCTGCCGCGCGCGCTGTCGGCATCGACAGCGGCCGAGCGCGCGCCGCGCATCGATGACCAGATCGAGCGCGTGCCCGGCATGATCGCGCACGTCAGCGAGGATGCGAGCGGGGTGCGCATCGCGTTTCCGCGCATCAGCGACGCCGACTACGCCTTCGAGCTCGCGCAGCCGGCGTTTATGGCCGACGCGCTGAGGTTCGTCGGCGCGGCCCGCGGTCCGTTCGCCGTGCGCGACATCCCCGGCGAGATCGATGACGAGCGCCGCTTGCGTTTCGTGGCGCAGCTTCTGCGCGCCGGGCTGCTTCAGCGCGCCGCAGGCGAAGCGGTGTCCGACGACAAGTAGCGAGCGTGCACGTAGCTCGCCATGCCGTAGTCGCCCTCCGGCGCGCGCCACAGGCCGACCTCGCGCAGGCCGTGCTCGACGAGATAAGCCGCGACAGCGGGGTAGAGCGCGGCGTCCTCGTAGCGCGCGACGAAGTTGACCTCGCACGCGACGATATCGAAGTCGGCTAATCGCTCGCCGGCGCCGCGCAGCGCCGCCAGCTCGGCGCCTTGTACGTTCATATAGAGCGCGTTGTAGCGGCCGGGCTGCTCGGCGAGCAGCTGCTCGAGCGTGACGCAGGGCACGCGTGACTTGACGAACGACACGCCGGCAAAGTGCGGCGGGTAGATCGCGTTGCGCAGCGACTGCTCGCCGCGCGCCGCGTAATAGTCGGCGCTGCCGTCGCGCTCGCCGAGCGCCGCGGGCACGACGATCACCGGCAACGCTGCGAGGTGCGCGTGAAGCTCGGGGTTGGGCTCGACGGCGAGGATCGACGTGAAGCCCGCCGCCACGAACGCGTCGACGTGCTCGCCGCGGTGCGCGCCGGCGTAGACGATCCCGTGGGCGGGGATGCCGAACGTGTCGAGGATGTCGCGCATGCTCATCGCTTGACCACCAGCGTCTGCTCGAGCATCACCGCGTCGAGACCGCACGAGAGCAGCGACGCGATGGCGTCTTCGGGTGTCTCGACGATCGGCTCGCCGGCGACGTTGAAGGACGTGTTGAGCAGCATCGGCACGCCCGTGCGCGCGTAGAAGCGGCGCAGCAGCGCGCACAGCCGCGGATGGGTCTCGTCGCTTATCGTCTGCGGCCGGCCCGTGCCGTCGACGTGCACCACCGCCGGCACGCGCTCGCGCTGCGCCTCGCGGAAGCTGCGGATGTGCAGCATGAAGGGGGTGTCGAGCGCGTCGCCTTCGAACCACTCGGCGGCGTGCTCGCGCAACAGCAGCGGCGCGAACGGCCGGTAGGCCTCGCGGCGTTTGATCTCGGCGTTGAGGCGCCGCTTGACGCTCGGCGAGCGCGGATCGCAGAGGATGCTGCGCTGGCCGAGCGCGCGCGGCCCGAGCTCCGAGCCGGCGCTGAACCAGCCGATGATGCGCCCCGCGCACAGCAGGTCGAGCACGTCTTCGTCGCTCTCGCGCACGCGCGGCTCGCGCGCGATGGCGCTTTGCACGCGCTCGGCGCTATAGACCGGTCCGAGCGAGTCCTTGGCGAAGGCCCGCGGCGGGTGTCGGTCGCCGAGCTCCCAGGCGCCGAGGTAGGCGGCGCCGATGGCGGTGCCGCTGTCTTCGGCCGCCGGCATGATGAACACGCGCTCGAAGCCGCCGCGCGCGACGATCTGCTCGTTGGCGATGCCGTTGAGCGCGACGCCGCCGGCGTAGCAGAGGTTTGGCGAGCTCGTCAGCGTGCGCGCGCGCCGCACCAGATGCGCGATGCCGCGTTCGAGCGCCGCCTGCGCCGACGCGGCGAGGTTTTGCCAGCGCGCCGGATTGTGCGGCCACAGCGCGTCGCCGTCGAAGGCGTCGAGGGCGTCGCCGTGAAAGCGGAACGTCTCGTCGACGATCTCGAAGAAGCGCTCGGCGGGCAGGTTGACGCGGCCGCAGGGAGCGAGCCCCATCACCTTGCCGGCCTCGAAGAACTGGCCGAACACGCGCGTAGCCACGCTGTTGAAGATGCCGCCGAGGCTCTCGAAGGGCGGCATGCCCTCGTCGGGGTTGCGCTCGAACCAGCGCAGTATGCGCACGAGCGGCGCGACGTGTTTCTCCACGACCACCAGCTCGCGGTCCACCGCGCGATAGATGCTCGCGTGCTCGCAGAGATCCGCGGGGTCCCAGTCGGGCAGCAGGCGCGCCGCGGCGCGCTCGCGACCGTCGAGATCGGCGAGGCGAGAGCCCATGCCGTCGATGACCAGCACCGTGGCGTCGTCGAAGCCGGCGGTAGCGAACGCGCCGGCGGCGTGGCCGAGGTGATGCGAGACCACGCGCGAGGGCACGCCGTGCGCGCGCAGGTCGAGCTGCGCGCTGCGCGAGAGGTCGGCGGCGTCAGGGCTATCGGGCGAGCAGCCGACGGCCATCCCAAGGTCGCCCGCCGAGATGCCGGCGTAGCGCAAGCACGCCTCGATGGCTGCGCTCGGGCGGCCCGCGTCGACAAACGCGCGCTTCTCGCGCGTGACGCGCTCCTCTTGCAGCGCGACGACGATCTCGCCGTCGCGAAGCAGGCACGCCGCGCCGTTGTGTGACGCCGCAACCCCGAGAACCCACGCCATGCGCGCGCAATCTAGTGCTCAGACCGGCAAATTGCGAGCGATGATCGCGAAGCGATCGCGTTCGCTCGCTAGGCGCGAGGAGAAGCGCTACCGGGTGGTACCGCGCCGACGAGCAACGACGCGAGCGGGCGCGAGGGCGAGCGAGGGCGCTTGGGATTTGCCGGTCTGAGCACTAAGAGTTGCATCAGAGCCGGTCAAGGCGGAAGCTGCTCGCCGTGCGAGAGCTCTTCGAGCAATTCGACGCCAAAGCGCGCGCTCGGCTCCGCGAGCGCATCGACGCCGGGCACGCCGTCGTGCTGCCCGATGCGTTCCCCGCCGAGGTCGCGCAGCAGGCGCACGACGAGCTCGACGCGGCCGCCAGCTGGAAGCGCTACCAAGCCAGCAGCCCGTTCTTTCACTACCAGCACCACAACATCTACGACGACGCGCTGCTGCCGCCGTTCGTGCGCTCGCTCAAGGCGTGCTTCGCCGGCACTGCGGCCAAGCGCTTCGCCGCCGAGATCGGCGGCTGCGACTGCTCGGGGCCGCTCGACTTCGGCGCCAGCTGGTACCAGCCCGGAGACCACTCGCTGCCGCACCAGGACTTCGGCCTCGGGCGCAGCGTGGCGTGGGTCTGGAACCTGACGCAGACGTGGGACCCGAGCTGGGGCGGCTGCTTTTTCTGGTGCCCGTCCGGCATCAGCGTCGTGCCGCGCCTCAACAGCCTGATCCTGTTTCGTGTCACGCCGCGCAGCGCGCACTTCGTCACCACCGTCGCGCCCGAGGCGGGCGGCAAGCGCCTCGCCCTCAACGGCTGGTGGACCACCGCCGAAGCGCTGACCACGGGCGTGCCCGCGGGCGACGGCGATCCCATGCTTGGCCACGCCGGCTACGGCGACGCGCGCCGCGAGCGCATCGGCGAGCACGACGCGATAGTGCTGTAGTCCACAGCATGGGTGACGCGCACCTGGGCTTCGCGAGCCCGCAGCAGCCGCTCGATCTCGACGCCTACGAGCTGCGCTTGCGCCGCTGGAGCGCGATGGCGGTGGGTCTCTTCGCCAAGCACTTCGGCCGCCAGCTCGCGGCCAGCGCCGCTGGGGTCGCGCCGCTGCTCGAGCGCTTCTGTGACGATCCCGGCGGCCTCGATCGCGCCTTCTCGCCCGCCATCGGCGAGGTGCGCTTCGCGCTGCTGACGCGCTTCGCCGACGAGCAACAGAGCCTGGGTGCCGCCGCCGCGCTCGCGCTGGCGCTCGCCGCCGAGGGTTGGCCCGCGCGCATGCGCCTGCAGTTTTCAAGCGCGGCGCAGCTGGTCTTCGATCGCTACGCGCTGCCGGCATCGCGCGCGCTCGAGCTCGACAGCAACGGCAGCTCGGCGCGCATCGTGGCCGAAGGGCACGGCGTGCTCGAGCTCTCGCGCGGCGCCGACGGCTGGCACGCGCCGCCGTCGGACGGCGTCACCGTGCTGCCGCGAATCGCCTCCGCGCGACCGGTGGTGGTGCTGCCGCGTCTGCCCGCGCTGATCCCGTTGCCGCCCGGAGCGGCGCTGGGCGCGCTCGACGGCGTGTCGGCTTCGTGCGAGGCGGCCTTGGAGCTCGTGCAGCGCTTCGCGCCGAGCTACCTGCCTTGGATCGCGCGCGGCGTGGCCAACATCGTTCCGCTTCGAACGCCGCCGGGCTCCACCAGCAGCGCCAGCTTCGATCAGCTGCCGCGCGTGGTCGCGCTCACCGCGCAGGCCCCCGCGCTCGACGTGGCGGAGCTGCTCGTGCACGAGGCCAGCCACCAGCATGTCTTCATGCTCACGTCGGTGTGCGGCCCAGTCGACGACGGATCGGACCGGCGACTCTATCCTTCGCCGATCAAAAAGGCCGAGCGGCCCATCGACAAGATCCTGCTCGCCTACCACGCCGTGGCCAACATGG
>JAGQIK010000197.1 GCA_020431405.1 Myxococcales bacterium | reverse complement strand
GTGCCGAGCAGCTGCGCGATGCGGTAGAGCGCGACAAAGCCGGCGGACATGAAGAGGTTCTGCATGCCGGCGGGCACGGACAGGCGCAGCACGTTGCGCACGGTGCCCGGTGGCGTCGCGCCGCGCGTCAAGAAGCCGTCGTCGCGCGAGTGGCGGTAGGCCAGCACGCAGTAGGTCAACGTGCCGCAGGCGACGGCGATCGCCGATGCGATGCCGGCGCCGGTCACGCCGAGCTTGGGGAAGCCGAGGTTGCCGAAGATCAGCACCCAGTTGAGGAAGATGTTGACCACGTGGATGACGAGGATGGTGCGCAGGTAGACCGTCGAGCGCCCGATACCGTTCCAGTAGCCGCGAAACGAGTAGTTGCAGACGACGAAGCACATAGCGTAGAGACGCACGCGCAGGTAGGGCGCGCCGAGCTCGATGACGCGCTTGTCGTCGGACAGCAGGTTGTAGATCCAGTCGGTCTGCGTCGAGAGCAAGAGCGCGTAGGGGATCACGAGCAGCGCGACGACGATCAGCGCGCCGTGCACCGAGGCGACGGCGCCGCGGGTGTCCTTCTCGCCGGTGCGGCGCGCGGCGATGGCCTGCACGCCCGAGCCCATGCCGAGGAAAAACGAGGCGGCGAGCCAGTGCACGACGCCGCCGAAGCCGACGGCGCCGAGCGCGGGCGAGCCGAGCTGCCCGACCATCGCCGTGTCGACGATGTTGAGCACGTTCTGGCTGGCCATGCCGCCGATGATCGGCAGCGCCAGGGCGAGGATGGTGCGCGCGCGCTCGCGCAGCGTCGTCGCCGAGGCGAGCGTGGGCTCGGAGGAGGACGGCGCCGGCAGGGCAGGCTCGGACGGTCGTGTCACCGCGCGCTGTGCTCAGGCGTCGGCGCGGCCGCCGTCGATGACGCGGAAGGTGCGGCGCACGCGCTCGCGGCGCAGCGGCTCGAGGCCGGCGGACAGCAGCGCCGACTCGGGGCAGCGTTTGAGGCCCGCCTCGAAGGTCGCGACGGCCTCCTCGTCACGCCCGAGCGCGTCGAGGATCGCGGCCTTTTCGTAGTAGAGGTCCTCCAGCAGCCAGCTGTCGTCGGCGGCGCAGCGCGCGAAGGCGGCGTCGAGCGCTTCGAGGGCTTCTTCGTAGCGCTCCATGTCGGTGAGCACGGCCGCGCGCACGTAGCGCACCTCGGCGCTGTCGGGCGCGGCGCGCAGCGCCATCTCGGCGGCCGCGAGCGCTGAAGGGTCATCCTCGAGGCACGACATCAGCTGGCTCTTGACGAGCCACGCGCTGGCGTCGTGGGGGCGTATGGAGAGCGCGAAGTTGACGGCGTCGTTGGCCTGCCAGAGCTCGCTCGGCGTCTCGTAGCTGCCGAGCAGCGCGCGCGCTGTCTCGATGTAGCTCTCGAAGCTCTCGTCGCTCATCGCCTGTCTTCGCTCGCTTATCCCAGCAGGCTCGAGCCGCGCTGCTCGAGCGCGGAGTCGATCATGTCTTGAATCACTGCACGGACGCGCTCGGTGAGCCGTCCGACGAGGATGCCATCGTCGGCAGCGTCGGGCCCGTGGTCGCCGAGGTCCACCGGCTTGCCGAAGAGAATGAACCACTTGCTGGGGAGCGGCAAGGCGCCCAGCGGGCCGAGCAGCGGGAACGTCGGCGTCACGGGCAGGTACGGCAGGCCGACGGCACGCGCGAGCGCGCCGATGCGTCCCAGCATCGGGTGGATCTCTTCGGCGCCGACGATCGCCGTCGGTATCACCGGCGTGCGCGTGCGCAGCGCCAGCTTGATGAAGCCGCCGCGCCCGAAGCGTTGCAGCTTGTAGCGCTCCTTGTAGAGCTTGCCGATGCCCTTGGTGCCTTCGGGAAAGACGACGACGAGCTGCTGCTGGTCGAGCAGCCGCCGCGCGTTCTCCGGCGAGGCGCGCACGCCGCCGATGCGATTCATCGCCACGCCGACGTAGGGGAAGTGAAAGACGAAGTCTTCCACCAGCGGGCGCGCGGTGCGGTGTGCGGGGTGATCGAAGCGCAGCCCGTACATCAACATCGCCGCGTCGTAGGGCAGCGTGCCGCTGTGGTTGGCGACGATGATGGCGCGCCCGCGGTCGGGCACGTGCTCCATGCCGGAGGTCTCCACGCGCCAGTAGGTGCGATAGAGAAACTCGAAGATGGGGCGCAGGCGCTCGGCGAAGACGGGATCGAGACCGAACTCGTCAACCACCTCGGAGCGCCCGCTCATGCGCAGGTCGCGGATCATGCGCCGGTAGGTCGCCGGATCGAGCAAGCGCTTGGCGGCGGCGCCCACCGGCTCGAGCACCTCGTTGCGGAAGCGGCGCGCCGTGCTCGGCTCCCAGCGCGAAAGCTCGCGCCATAGCGCGGGTGTGCGCGGGCCGCGCGCGGCCGCGGCGTCGATGCTCGGGCCGGGCGTGGTGGTCGGCGGCATCGGCGTCAGCTCGTGCTCGAGGCGCGTGGCGCGCGTGGCGGCGCGCGCGGCGGCGGCGCCGTCGGCGTAGGGCGGGCGCGCCTCGCGGCGTACGGCGAGCTCGCTGCCCCCAGGACTGTGAGCAGACGCGGGCCCTTGCTCGCTCATCGCGTGCGCTCCTCGAGCTTGGCGCGCGCCGCTGGGGCGGCCTCGGTGCCGGCGAACTGCGCGATGGTCTGGCGAATGTCGAAGCGTGGCTCGAAGCCGATCACTCGGCGCGCGCGCTCGGTGTCGACCACGCAGAGGTAGCGCAGAAAGTCGAGGAACGTGGGCGGCGTGGTGGAGACTTGCGTCATCCACAGCAGGCGCGAGAGCGGCGCGGCGAGACCGTGCGGCATCGGCATGGCGACGCGGCCGGCCAGGGCGAGCAGCGTCGAGAGCGGCAGCACGCCGTCGCTGGCGATGTTGAAGGTGCCGCGAAAGTCGGCGTCGAGGCACAGCATGAAGGCGTCGATGGCGTCCGACTCGTGCAGCAGCTGGACCAGCGGGTCGTAGCCCATGATCACGGGGGCGACGGGACGCGACAGGTAGCGGGCGACGAAGTTGCGCGCGTTGGGGCCGAGGATCGGCGCGCAGCGCAGGATCGTGACCAGCGTGGCGGGGTTTTCCTGGGCGAAGCGCTCGGTCATGCGCTCGGCCTCGAGCTTGTCGGCAAAGAAGCGCGAGCCCTCCATGCCGCGCCGCTCGTGGCGCTCCTCGAGGTAGTTGGGGTTGCGCGGGTGGGCGCCGTAGGCCTGCGCGAGCGCGAAGAGCACGACCTTGTGCAGCCGGCAGGCGGCGCAAGCGGCGAGCACCGAGCTGGTGCCGATGACCTCGAGCTCGTGCGCCCAGGCGCCCGCACGCGTGGGGCGCGCCAGGAAGGCTGCGTGCAGCACCGTGTCGACGCGCTCGCGTTCGAGCAGCTCGGCGGTGCGCGCGCCGGCGTTGGGCTCGGTGAGGTCGAGCTTGTGAAAGACGGTCTTGTTGAGCGGGCGATCGGGCTTGCGCACGTCGAGGGCGACAACGCGCACGTAGCGCCGATCCTGCTCGAGGCGCGCGATGACGCCGTCGCCGATCACGCTGCAGGCGCCGGTGACGGCGACGACACGGTGCTCGGGATCGTAGCGGATCGGCGCGGGGAGGTTGCGCTGCGTCGCGTCGCTCATCGAAGGCGACTCTAGCTCGTGTGCGGCAGCGAGCGCGAGCGTTAGTAGCGGATGCAGCCGGCGCGCAGACAGATCTGCTGCAAGTACTGCGTGCGTCCGCCGCGGATACGCCGCAGCACCTCGCGCCCGGCAGCGCAGTCGCGCAGCAGACACGAGACGAGGCCGTACTGGTACCAGATCTTGGCTACGTTGCGGCGTTTGGTCAGCACGCGGCGCAGCAGGCGCTGCGCGCGCCGCAGCGACGTCGCATCGGGACGCTGCGAGAGCGCGACGGCGCGGGCGAAGGCCTTGTCGGCGTCGAACTTGTGGCCCTGCAGCGGCAGCGAGAAGGTCACCGGCGCGGGCTTGCTGCCGCTGGCTTTGGGGTAGCGCACGCCGCGCAGCGCGTCGGCGAGGCAGCTGCCGAGCTTGGCGTCGGCGGTGGGCAGCACGTCCGCGGTCAACGTGGTGGCCTTGCCGGCGCTGTCGATGCTCGCGCGCACGTGTACGTCGATGGTCTTTTCACTGAGCTTGCTGCGGCGATGGCAGCGGGTGAGGGCGCGCGCGCTGCCGAGCGCGGCGGCTTTGACGGCGGCGACGTCGATGCTGGCGGGCGAGAGCGCGTCGGCGGCGGGGCACTCGGCGAGCTTTTCGATGCTGCAGGCCTTGCGGTAGAGCGCGGCGGCCTGCTTCTCGTCACCGGCCTTGGCGAGGCGTTTGGCCGCGGCGCGGCAGGCGGCCGCTTTGCCGTCGTCGCAGCCGAGCGCTTCGGCGGCGGCGCAGGCTTTGTCGCGGCCGCCGTCGCAGGCGCTGCGCAGGGCGCGTAGGGCGCCGGCGCGGTCGACCTTGGTGCCGATGCCGTCGCGCTTGAGCTCGCCGAGGCGTTGGCAGGCCTTGGGGCGCGCGGGGCTGCAGGCGCGCGCGTAGAGCTCGGCGGCACGTGCCTTGTCCTTGGCCTTGCCGTCGTTGGGGTCGTAGACCTCGGCGGCGAACAGACAGCTCGATCCAAGCCCCGAACGGCACGCCTTCTCGGCGGCGCGTGCGGCTTCGACGGCGGTCTCCTTGTCGAGGCCGCGCGTGGCGAGCGCGGTGGCGAGGCGCGCGCAGCTGCGAAGGTGCTCGGCGGCGCAGGCGGCGCGGCAGCCTTTGACGTCGCCGGCCTCGCAGAGGCGCGGGCCTTTGCCTCGGAGAACGAAAAACCACAAGCCGAAGGCGGCGCCACCGAGCAGGATCAGCACGACGGCGATCACCACCGGCAGCTTGGAGCCGGAGCTCGAGGGCGCGACGGTCTGTCCGTGCTGGCTCGTGCCGGCCGCCGTGCCACCGTGTGTCTCGACGCCGGCGGTGCGCTTGCGCCAGTCGTCGGCCATCGACACAGCGGGTGATCCCGCGCCGCTCGCATCGGGGCTGACGTGGCCCATCACGGTCTGCGGTACGGTGGGCGCGGCGCCGATGTTGGCCGCCCGTTCGGTGGGCGGCTGCGCGGCGCCTTGTCCGGCGCGGATCTGAGTTTCGGGCACCAGCCCGTCGTTGCGCGCGGTGGCGACGTGCTGCGGCGTGCCGGCGCTTCCGCCGCTGCCTGCGATCACCGTCGGTCCCGCGTCGCCGGCGCCGGCGCTGGCGCCGAGGTGGCGCGGCTCGGGTCGGATCGTCGGCGCGCTGGCATCCTCGGGCGAAAGCCCGTGCGATAGGCTGGCGGGCGTCACCGTGGGGATGCTCGCCTCGCGGTCAGCGGGCGCGGGCGAGGCGCCGGGGCCCACGGTGGGCACGCTGGCCTGGCCGTGCTGCGCGGCGAGCGATGGGTTGCGCGCGATGGGCTGCGCCGCCGGCGGCGTGGCGGCGCGGCCGAGGGCGTCGGCGCTGGTCTTTGGCGCGCGCGGAGCCACCGAGCGCGGTGAGACCTGCCGCGGGCCCGTGATCGGTGGCTCGGTGGGCGCGGGGGTGATCGGCTTGTTGGGGACGATCGGCCGCGCCTGCGGCGTGGGGCGCGAGGCGGCGCCGACGTCGCGCGGCGCGATCGGACGTTGGCTCGATGGCGATGATCGACCACCGGTCTGCCGACCACCAGTCTGATACGCGGGCATCTGCGAGCTCGAGAGCGGCAGCGTCTCGCGCTTGGTAGCGGCGGCCTGTGCGAACGCCTCGGCCAGCTCGGCGATGGAGGCGTAGCGCTGCGCGGGCTCTTTGGCGAGCGCGCGCGCGACGACCTCGTCGACCTTGAGCGGCGTGCTGGGGTCGAAGTCGCGCAGCGACGGTGGCGGCTCGCGCATGTGCTTGACGATGATGTCGCCCCAGCCGCTGCCGGTGAACGGCGGCGCGCCGGCGAGCATCTCGAAGACGATCACGCCGAGCGCGTAGATGTCGGTGCGGTGATCGATGTGTTTGGCGCCGTGGCACTGCTCGGGCGACATGTAGAGCGGCGTGCCGATCACCGCGCCGGTGCTGGTCTCGAGGCTGCCGGGCTGCTTGGCGTCGCCAAGCTTGGCGATGCCGAAGTCGAGCAGCTTGACGCGCGGCTCGCCGGGGTGGTCGGGGTCGGGGACGAGGAAGATGTTGGCCGGCTTGAGATCGCGGTGGACGATGTGCCGCTCGTGGGCGGCCTGCAGCGGGCGCGCGATGCGGCGCGTGAGGCTCGTTACCAGCTCGAGCGAGAAGCGCTGTTCGCGCACCATGCGGTGCTCGAGGCTCTCGCCTTCGAGGTACTCCATCACGAGAAACGCGCCGTGCTCGCTCTCGGGCTGGTAGTCCATGATGTCGACGATGCCGGGGTGGCGGATCATGTTGACCGCGCGCGCCTCGTTGAAGAAGCGCTGCACGACCATCGGGCGGCCCGACAGCTCGGGATGAAGCACCTTGATCGCGGCGGTGCGTCCGATGGTGCGATGCACCGCGCGGTAGACCGCGCCCATGCCGCCGATACCGAGCACGCGGTCGAGCGTGTAGTCGCCGAGCGTCGTTCCGACGAGGCGCTGAGCTGCCGCGAGCGTCGACATGTTGCTATTGACGGTATCGCTCTCGGCTCGCCAGCCGCAAGCGCCACGCTTGTTTTTCGTGAGTCTGGCGGCGATGCTGGCGCGATGGAGATCGCCGGACGCATCGCGCTGCTCGACCCGAGCGTGGTCGACCAGATCGCTGCCGGCGAGGTCATCGAGCGGCCCGCGTCGGTGGTCAAGGAGTTGCTCGACAACGCGCTCGACGCGGGCGCCACGCGTATCAGCGTCGACGCCGTCGAGGGCGGCCGAGGGCTGATCCGCGTCGCCGACGACGGTTGCGGCATGAGCGGCGACGAGGCGCTGCTGTCGCTGTCGCGTCACGCGACCAGCAAGCTGCGCGTCGCCGATGACCTCACGCGCATCGAGACGCTCGGCTTTCGCGGAGAGGGGCTGGCTGCGGTGGCGGCCGTCTCGCGATTGACCATCGAGACGCGCCGCGACGAGGACAGCGCGGGTTGGCGTGTGAGCTGCGACGGCGGCGGCAAGGCGAGCCGGGCGCCGACGGCGCGCGGGCGCGGCACGACGGTCTCGGTGCGCGATCTGTTCTTCAATACACCAGCGCGGCTCAAGTTCCTGCGCAGCAAGGCGGCGGAGACGGCGCACATCACGGAGATGTGCGTGCGCATCGCGTGCGGGTTTCCGCGCGTGCGCTTCACGCTGCGTCACGGCGATCGCGTGGCGCTCGAGCTGCCGGCGGCGGCGGACAGGCTCGGGCGCGCGCGTGCGGTGGTGGGCCGACACGCGGCCGAGTTGGCGCACGCGCGCTTGGAGCGCGGGCCGATGGCGGTGGAAATCTGCCTGGCGGCGCCGCACGCCGCCACGCGCACGGCACGGCAGCTGACCGTGCTGGTCAACGGGCGGCCGGTGCGCGAGCGCAGGCTGCAGCAGGCGGTGGCCAACGGCTACGGCGTGGCGCTGCGGCAGGCGAGCTTCCCGCTGGGCGTGGTCTACATCGACGTCGATCCGCGCGAGGTCGACGTCAACGT
>JAGQIK010000196.1 GCA_020431405.1 Myxococcales bacterium | reverse complement strand
GGCGTACCTCTTTGCCGACGCCGGCTGGGGCGCGGCAGCAGCCGAGGCGCTGCTCGCGCACCGCATCGAGCCCGACGCCGGCGAGCAAGCCCTCGCCATCGCCGTCGACGAGCGGCGCCACTGGCTGCGCTGGCTGCTGGCCACGCCGCTGCCGCTCGCGCTGGCCGAGCGCGTGCTCGACGACATCGACGACGCCCTCGAGTGCATGGTGAATCGCGGCCACACGCCCCTTCACACGCTGCTGGCGCTGCACGAGCTCGAGCACGGCGCCGACGCCAGCGCGCTCGAGGCGCTGCTGCTCGAGCGCGTGCGGCCGGAGCTTTCGGGCCGCAAGTGGGCTCGCGTGAAGAACCTCGCGCCGGCGCTGGTCGAGATTCGCAGCGGCGCCGTCGCCGACGTGCTGGCCGAAAACCTCAAGCACCGTGGCCTCAAACAGGCCGCCAGCGAGTACAGCAAGCGCTTCCCCGAGCTGATGCTGCCGCGTCTGCGCGCGGTGACCGGTCGCCACAAGAACGCCGCGCTCGAGCTCGCCGGCGCGCTGGCGCAGCAGTTTCCCGATCTCGACCAGTCAGACGCGGCGGCAGCCGCGCCATCGCGAGAGGCCGCCAGCGGCGAGACGGCAGCGCCGTCGCAGCTTCCGCGTGTGCTGCGAGAGCCGCCCTGGACGCGCAAAGTGCCGCGCGCCAAGGCCTTCGAACGCGCGCTTCAGATGCTCGACGTGCCCGCGCGCCTGCAGTTGCTGCCCGGTGAAGCCGAGGCGTGGCAGGCGCTCGCGTCCGTGCGCGTCAACCAGCTCGCCAGCGCCCCCGAGCACACGGCGCAGCAGGTCAACGAGCGCGCGCTCGAGTTTCCCTACGGGCTGCGCCCACTCGAACACCGGCGCTATCTCGTCGCGCGCTTCGGCAGCGCCGTGATCCCCGCGCTCGTCTCGTACGTCAGGCCATTCACCTCGCACGACGCGCGCTACCTCGAGCCGCTGACCCGTATCGACTCGCCGCTGGCCGCCGCGGCGATGGTGCCGCACGCGTTCTTGGACGAACGCCTGTGGCGCTTCGAAGCGCAGAGCGCCCTGCTCGCCTTCCCGCGCGCCGCCGCCGTGGCGCTGATCCCCGCCACGCTCTCGGGCGACGCCGACGCGGCGCGCGCGCTGTGGCTGCTGCTCGCGGCGGGCCACGCCGACGTGGTCGACGCGGTGGCGGGCGAGTATGGCGACGACGCGCAGGCCGCTATCCGCGCGCGCTATCCGAGCGGCGAGCACTGGCGCCCGCCGCGCAAGCCGGCGCTGCCCAAATGGATCGACCCGCGCGGCCTGCCCGCGCTGTCATTGCGCGCGCCCGACGCCGCGCAGCTGCCGTCCGACGCGATGGCCGTCGTCGTGCAGCTGCTCTGCAGCAGCGAGACGTGCGCGCTGCATCCGGGGCTGCGCGACGTCGCCGCGCGCTGCGAGCCGAACAGCGTCGACCGCCTCTGCGCCGCGCTGCTCGGCGCCTGGCGCCACAGCGCGAGCAACCGCGCGGGCTGGTCGCGACACCTCTGGGCGGCCTGCGCCAGCGGCTGGCTCGGAAGCGAGGCTGCCGTCGAGACGCTGGCCCGACACATCGACGACTGGCAGAAGCAGCGACTCGCCGCGCTCGCCGCACTGGCCCTCGAAGGCTTGGTCGCCGGCATCGCCACGCGCGACAGCGGCGCCGCGCTGGCGCATCTCGTGCGCCTCTCGCGCGACACGCGCAGCGACGAGGTGCGCGAGCAAGCGGCACGCTGGCTCGACGTGCTCGCCACGCGACTAGGCGGCGCCGACCCCGACGAGCACGTGCTGCGGGACAGCCTCGACGACGCGCCGTGGCGCGCGTTTTTCGAGCGCGCGCTGCGCGGCCAGCGCCGCTACGACGCCGACTTCTTCGCGCGCGTCATCGCCGACCACCCGCGCGGGCGCAGCCTCGCCGCCACGCTGGTGTGGGGCGCCTACGACCAGGACGGCGCGCTAGCGGCCACATTTCGTCCGGGCGAGTCGGGCCACGTCGGACCCGCCGGCGCCGCGACGCAGCTGCCGAGCGGCGCGCGCGTGGGCCTCGTACATCCGCTCGAGCTCGACGAGCCGCTGCTCGCCGCGTGGCGCGAGCAGCTCGCCGGCGTCACGCAGTGCGTCGCGCAGCTCGAGCGCCCCGCCTGGCGCGGCGCCGCTGACGCGCTGCCCCATCCGCGCGGCGAGACGATCGCCTACCGCCGCCTCGAGCGCATGATGGTCGAGCGCGGCTGGCGCCTCTACCGCACGCACTGCGGCGCGCCGCTTCACGACTGGAGCTATCTGCAGCGCAGCTTCGACGACGGCCGCTACCGCGTCTCGCTGGGCTTCAACTTCGGCGAGCATCTCGGCGACTCCGTCATCGGCGAGCTGATCGTGCAGCGCGACGCGCGCGACGCGGCGATAAGGCCCGCCGAGCGCTCGCTGTCGCCGCTCAGCGCGGCGGCGCTCAGCGAGCTCGCCGTCGAGCTGGCGCTGCTGCACGCTCAGCGGTAGCGCACCACGAGACACACGTCGCGATAGGTCCAGCCGTAGGTCGGCACTTCGGGGCCGTTGCTGCCGCCGAGGGCGGTGGCGATGATCAGCTGATAGCCGGGCGACTTGCTCAGCACTGCGTCGGCACGTGATCGTCGACGACGTCGACCACGGCGTTGTTGGCGCCGTCCACGAGCTGCAGCCGGCGCTGTTTGGCCGCCACGTCGTAGTCGAAACGCAGCGCGTAGGTGCTGCCGGGCGCGAGCAGCCGCGTCTGCTGCAGGCGGTCGGTCTCGCCCGGCGCCAGATCGACGTTGCTGATGACGCGCACCAGCTTGCTCGGCTTGTCGCGCACGGTCATGAAGCCGAAGAGGTTGCCGCCCCACTTCTGCGAGCGCGTGAGCTGGAAGATGCCGTGCGCGCCGCCCGCCTGCGGATGCCAGCCGCCGTGGGTCACGCTCAGCCGCAGCGAGACGGACGCGATCGCGCGGCCGGCAGCCGCTGGGATGTCGAAGGTCGCCGTGGGCTGCGCCGGCGTCGGGGTGAAGGCCTGGGCGCGTGAAAAGACGGTCGCGTTGGGCAGCTGCGGGCAGAACGAGGACGGCGGCGGCGTGCTGTCGGCACCGCTGTCGCTCGCCGCAGCGTCGCCGCCGGCCGCGCCAGCATCGGCCGCGGTGGCGGCGCCGTCGTCGGCAGCTGCGGCCCCGTCGGGAGCCGGCGGGGGCGGCGGCGGCGGCGACGTATCCGGTACGCGGCTGTCGGGCCACACCGTCTGCACGTCGGCGCCGGCCCCGGCATCGCCGAGCCCGCCCGCGACCTCGGCCGTGCACCCGATCACAGCCACGGCGAGTGCCAGCGTGAGGGCGATCACGAATCGCCGCGGACGACGGCTCCGCGGCCAGCGAAACGTTCGATGGGTGGCGGCCATGCTCGCCGAATGAGCAACGCCCAGGCCACAGAGCGGGCGCCGCCAACACTCGGCTTTTTGCCCGCCAAGGTGTTACCTCGAGCTCACGACGCGGCGCGCAGCCCCCTGCGCACGGTGCAGCTCGGGACGCTAGTGGTTGGGCACCTGCACCGAGACGCAGCGCCCCTTGGTGCAGCGTGCCACCGAGCGCGTCGCCGAGGCGCCGCAGTCCGGATGCACGCACTTGTAGGCCTTGCGATCGCGGCAGTACTCGCGGTGCCGCGCGTCGAGGCGCGAGAGAAACGTCCGCGCGTAGGCGGTGCCGCAGTGGCAGGTCTGGTCGCAGCAGGTGCCGTTGTGACGGCAGCTGATCACGCAGTCCTTGTCGGCGGTGCAGGCGTTGTCCTGCGCGGCGACGCGAAGCGGCGGGTAGCTGCCGTCGGCGGCGGGGTGCTTGCTGCAGCTCGCGCTCGCCACGAGACAGAACAGAACGACCAGCGTGGTTCTCATCGGGTGCTCCTGAAAAGCGCGTCAGCGGCCGAGGTATCGGACCAGCAGCGTGGCCATGCGATCGACGATGCGCCGCGCGCGCGAGATCTGTCCTGGTTTCTTGGGCAGCTCGGAGACGAGGAAGCTGAAGACGAGCCGCTGATCGGGCCGCTTGGGCGACGCGGCGACACCGCTGAGCGCCACGACGCGAGAGAGCGTCCCCGTCTTGGCGCGCACCAACCCTTTGCCCGCCAGGCCACGGTAGCGACGGCGCAGCGTGCCGTCGTAGCCAGCGATGGGCAGCGTGGCCAGAAAGTCCGGCGCCACGCGCACGTCGCGCAGCGTCTTGCGCAGCACCGTGGCGAGCTGGCGCGGCGTGAAGCGGTTGCCCTCGTAGAGACCCGAGCCGTTCTTCATGCTGTAGGCGCGGCGCGCGATGCCGAGCTTGCGCATGTGCTGCGCGATCACCGCTAGCCCCTTGGGCCAGCTGCCCGGCTCCTTGCGCTCCTCGGCGCCCATCACCTTGACCAGCGTCTCGGCGACGAAGTTGCTCGAGGCCTTCATCGTGTAGCGCAGGATCGCGCCCAGCGGCGACGACTTGAAGACGTAGAGCGGCTCGTCGCGCTCGGGCGCTTTGCCGCGCCGCACGTCGCGGCGGCCGAGGCGGATGCCGGCGCGTTGCAGCAGCCGCACCAGCGTCAGCCCGAAGTAGCGTCCGGGGTGCGCCACGCGCTTGAACCAGGTGCGTCCGACGTGGCCCACGCGCACGCGCCCTTCGAGCTCGATCACCGTGAAGGCGCCGACGCCGCGCGACTTGAAGCGCACGTGGTTGCGCCGCCCCTTGGCGACGGTGACGACGCGGTTCTTGACGCGCACGTAGCCGCTGCGCGGCTGGATCGAGACCTGCGCCGGGTCACCTGGGTTCTTGCCGCCGTCGATGCGCACGCCGACGGCGTTCTCTTCGATGCTCAGCGGGCCAACCGCCGGGCGGTAGTACCAGTCGTCCTTCTTCGTCTCGTAGAGCGGTGCGAGGATGCGGCGATCGAAGTAGCTCTCGTCGAGCACCACGCCGCCGCTGATGCGGCGCACGCCGCGGCTCTTGAGGCGCTGCGCGATGAGCCACAGGTCGCGCGCGCCGAGGGTCGGATCGCCGTGGCCTTTGACGATCAGGTCGCCGTCGACCGTGCCGTCCTGCAGCTTGCCGTAGAACGCGGTGCGGAAGCGATAGGTCGGGCCGAGCACCGAGAGCGCGGTCGAGGCGGTGACGATCTTGGTGTTGGAGGCGACGGGCACGAGCTTGTCGGCGTCGCGCGCGAAGAGCTCGCGGCCGGTCCGCAGGTCCATCACCAGCATGCCCACGCTGGCGCCGCCGAGGCGCGGCGAGCTGGCTAGGGCGCCGAGGGCGCGCGCGAGGCTCTGCGCGTCGCGCGGCGTCGGCGTGCGGCGACGGCTGCGGGCTTCGGAAGGTGGGGCGTGCGAGGCGACCGATGCGATGACCAGCGCCGAGAGCGCGATGCCCCCGAAGGAGGCGTGGCGTTGTTTCACGCCTTGATGATACGCGGGGATATCGCTTGACGCTAAGAAGCGTTGTTCTATGCTGCCGGCGTCGTGTCACAGGAAAGCAAGCAATCCCGTACGCCTGCGGGCGTGAGCAAGACCCCTCTGCACGCCCAGCACGTCGCCGCGGGCGCGCGCATGGTCGACTTCGCCGGCTTCTCGATGCCGCTGCAATACAGCGGCATCACCGACGAGCACAACACCGTGCGCCAGGCCGTCGGCCTGTTCGACGTCAGCCACATGGGCGAGGTGCGCTTCCGCGGCGCCGGCGCCGCCGACGCGGTGCATCGCCTCGTCACCAACGACGTGGCCGGCCTCGCCGACGGCGCGGCGATGTACTCGCCGATCTGCAAGCCCGACGGCGGCATCGTCGACGACTGCATGATCTACCGCACGAGCGCCGACAACGTGCTCGTGGTGGTCAACGCAGCCAACGTGGTCAAAGACTTTGCCTGGCTGCGCGACAACACGGCTGGCGATTCCACCGTCACCGTCAGCGACGAGAGCGATCGCTGGGCGCTGCTGGCGCTGCAGGGCCCGCGCGCCGAGGCCACGCTGCGCGCGCTGAGCCCCGACGCCGCCGGCATCGCGGCGTTCACGCACATCGAGGCCGACGTCGCGGGCGGCGCGTGCCTCGTGGCACGCACCGGCTACACCGGCGAGGATGGCTTCGAGATCTACTGCGCCGCCGATCACGCGCCCGCGCTGTGGAGCGCGCTGCTCGAGGCCGGCGCCGAGCACGGCATCAAGCCCTGCGGCCTCGGCGCGCGCGACACGCTGCGGCTCGAAGCCAAGCTGATGCTCTACGGCAACGACATCGACGAGAGCACCACGCCGCTCGAGGCGGGTCTCGGCTGGACGGTCAAGCTCAAGGCGGGCGACTTCATCGGGCGCGAGGCGCTGCAGGCGCAGAAGAAGAGCGGCGTCGAACGCAAGCTCGTCGGCCTGGTGATGCGCTCGCGCGGCATCGCGCGCCCCGGCTACAACGTCTGCGCGCTCGCTGGCGACGGTGGCGCTGCTGCTGGCTCCGAACAACTCGGCGAGGTGATCGGCCGCGTGACGAGCGGCACCAAGTCGCCGACCCTCGGCGAAGCCATCGCCCTCGCCTACGTGCCCAAGGCCCACAGCAAGCCCGGCGCGCGTCTCGCCGTCGACGTGCGCGGCAAAGCGGTCATCGCCGAGGTCGTCAAAGGCCCCTTCTACAAGCGATCGGAGTGAACGATGGAGTTCCCCAAGGACCTGAGCTACACGAAAGATCACGAGTGGGCGCGCGTCGAAGGCGACACGGTGACCATCGGCATCACGGCCTTCGCCGTCGATCAGCTGGGCGACATTACCATGGTCGACCTGCCCGGCGTGGGCGACGAGCTCAAGGCCGGTGACGCCTTCGGCGTCGTCGAGTCGGTCAAGTCCGTCTCCGACCTCTACGCGCCGATCTCCGGCAAGGTGCTCGAGATCAACGGCCAGCTGGAGGACGCCCCCGAGCTCGTCAACGACGAGCCTTACGGCGGCGGCTGGCTGATCAAGGTCAAGCGCAGCGGCGACGACGGCGAGCTGCTCGACGCCGCAGCCTACAGCGCGCTCGTGGCCGCCGAATAAATACGATGAGCAAGACAGATCTCCTGTTCGAGCCTCACGACACGTTCGTGCGGCGCCACATCGGACCCTCCGACAGCGAGATCGACGAGATGCTCGCCAGCCTCGGCGTCGAGAGCCTCGAGGCGCTCACCGGCGGCATCGTGCCGCGCGACATCCAGCTCGCCAAGCCGCTCGCCATCGGCGACGGCCGCGTGCGCGGCGAGCAAGAGCTGCTCGACGAGCTGCGCCATATCGCCGCCGCCAACGACGTACGGCGCAGCCTCATCGGCTGCGGCTACTACGGCTGCATCACGCCGCCGGTGATCCAGCGCAACATCCTCGAAAACCCCGGCTGGTACACGCAGTACACGCCCTACCAGGCCGAGATATCGCAGGGGCGGCTCGAGGCGCTGGTCAACTTCCAGACCATGGTCGCCGACCTGACGGGCCTGCCGCTGTCGGGCGCGTCGCTGCTCGACGAGGCGACGGCGGCGGCCGAGGCGATGGCCATGTGTTGGGCCATCGGCCGACACAAGCGCACGCGCTTTGTCGTCGACGCCGACACGCACCCGCAGACCGTCGCCGTCATCGAGACGCGCGCGGCGCCGCTCGGCATCGACGTCGTAGTCAGCGACGTGGCGAAGCTCGAGCTCTCCGACGACGTCTTCGGCGTGCTGGTCTCCTACCCTGGCTCGTGCGGACAGCTGCGCAGCTTCGACGAGCTGGCCAGCGCCGTACACGACGCGGGCGCGCTTCTGTGCTGCGCCACCGACCTCCTGGCGCTCGCGCTGCTGCGGCCGCCCGGCGAGTTCGGCGCCGACATCGCGTTCGGCTCGAGCCAACGCTTCGGCGTGCCGCTCGGCTTTGGCGGGCCCCACGCGGCGTTCCTCTCGACGCGCGAAGAGTTCAAGCGCCAGATGCCAGGCCGCATCATCGGCGCCTCGCGCGACGCCCACGGGCACCTCGCCTACCGGCTCGCGCTGCAGACGCGCGAGCAGCACATCCGACGCGAGCGTGCCACCTCCAACATCTGCACGGCGCAGGTGCTGCTGGCGATCATGGCCGGCATGTACGGCGTCTACCACGGCCCGCGCGGCCTGCGCCGCATCGCCGAGCGGGTACACGGCATGACGGCGCTGCTGGCGCGCGGTCTGCGCGAGCTGGGGTTTCAGCTCTCGGCCGAGAGCTTCTTCGACACGCTCGAGATCGTGCTCGACGACGGCGCGGCCAAAGCGGTCACGGCGCGCGCTGACGCGCAGCGGCTCAACCTGCGCCGCACCGAGCGCGGGCTCGCGCTGAGCCTCGACGAGCTGACCAACGTCGACGAGGTCGAGTCGCTTTGGCGCGTGGTGGGCGCAGAGCGCGGCGCTGGCCTCTCGGCGCGCGAGCTGGCGACCGGAATCGATCGTGCATACGACGCACGATTTGCGCGTGCGAGCGAGTACCTTACGCACGAAGTCTTCAACAGCTACCACGCCGAGCACGAGCTGCTGCGCTACATCACGCGGCTGCAGGCGCGCGACCTGTCGCTGACCACGTCGATGATCCCGCTCGGCTCGTGCACGATGAAGCTCAACGCCACCAGCGAGATGCTGCCGGTGACGTGGGCCGACTTCGGCGGGCTGCACCCCTTCGTGCCAGCCGAGCAGGCCGGCGGCTACGCGCGCCTGTGCGCCGACCTCGAGCGCTGGCTCGCCGAGCTGACCGGCTTCGCGGCGACCTCGCTGCAGCCCAACGCGGGCGCCCAAGGCGAGTACGCCGGGCTGCTGGTGATCCGCGCCTACCACCACGACCGCGGCGCCACCGAGCGCGACGTGTGTCTGATCCCCGTCTCGGCGCACGGCACCAACCCCGCCAGCGCGGTGATGGCCGGCATGAAGGTGGTGATCGTCAACTGCGACGAGCACGGCAACATCGACGTCGACGACCTGCGCGCCAAGGCCGAAAAGCACCGCGACAGCTTGGCGGCGCTGATGGTGACCTACCCCTCGACGCACGGCGTGTTCGAGGAGCGCATCGCCGAGATCTGCCAACTGGTGCACGACAACGGCGGCCAGGTGTACATGGACGGCGCCAACATGAACGCGCAGGTCGGCCTCTGCCGGCCGGGCGACTACGGCGCCGACGTCTGCCACCTCAACCTGCACAAGACCTTCTGCATCCCGCACGGCGGCGGCGGTCCGGGCATGGGCCCGATCTGCGTCGCGTCGCACCTGGCGCCTTACCTGCCCTCGCACCCGCTGGCGGCGCTGGGCGGCGACAAGTCGCTCGGCACCGTGTCCGCGGCGCCGTGGGGCAGCCCCTCGATCCTGCCCATCCCGTGGGTCTACATCGCGCTGATGGGCGCCGACGGGCTGCGGCGCGCCACCGAGGTGGCGATCCTCAACGCCAACTACATGGCCGAGCGGCTGCGCCCGCACTACCCGGTGCTGTACAGCGGGCGCGGCGGGCGCGTGGCGCACGAGTTCATCATCGACCTGCGCGAGCTGAAGAAGAGCTCGGGTGTGACCGTCGACGACGTGGCCAAGCGGCTGATGGACTTCGGCTTCCACGCGCCGACGATGAGCTTCCCGGTGGCCGGCACGCTGATGGTCGAGCCGACGGAGAGCGAGTCCAAGGGCGAGCTCGACCGCTTCTGCGAGGCGATGATCACCATCCGCGAGGAGATCCGCGCCATCGAGGCCGGCGAGCTCGACCGCGACGACAACCCGCTGCGCAACGCGCCGCACACCGCGCAGGTGGTGACCGCCGACGCGTGGCCGCACCCCTACAGCCGCGAGCAAGCCGCCTACCCGGCGCCGTGGCTGCGCCAGCACAAGTTCTGGCCGCCGGTGGGGCGCGTCGACAACGCCTACGGCGACCGCAACCTCGTCTGCACCTGTCCGCCCATCGAGGCGTATGAACAAGACGCGTAGCGGCAGCCGGTGAGCTCGCGGGTGCGCGCGGCGGTGGTCGGTGTCGACGTGGGCACCTCCGGCGTGCGCGCGCTGCTCGTCGATGACCGCGGCGAGATCGTCGCGCAGCAAACGCGCGGCGACGGCTTCGAGATCGCCGCGCCGCGGCCAGGTTGGGCCGAGCAGCAGCCCGAGCGTTGGTGGCAGGCGGCCTGCGCCGCCATCGGCGCGGTCGTCGCCGAGGCGGGCACGGCGTTCGAGGTGCGCGCGGTAGGCCTCACCGGTCAGATGCACTCGAGCGTCTTTTTGGACGCGCAGCGCCGCGTTCTGCGCCCGGCGCTGCTTTGGTGTGACGGGCGCACCGAGGCCCAGTGCCGCGAGATCGACGAGCGCCTCGGCGGGCGCACGGTCGCGCTGTGCGGCAACCTCGCCTTCGCCGGCTTCACCGCGCCGAAGCTGCTGTGGCTGCGCGAGCACGAGCCCGAGCGCTACGCCGCACTCGACGCGCTGCTGCTGCCCAAGGACTTCGTACGCCTGCGCCTCGCCGACGACAGCGACGACGCGCTGTGCACCGACGTGAGCGACGCCTCGGGCACGCTGCTGCTCGACATCGGCGGGCGACGCTGGTCGGCCGAGGTGCTCGAAGCGCTCGAGATCGACGCCGCGTTGCTGCCGCGCGCGCTCGAGTCGTCCGAGTGGAGCGCCGAGGTCGGCGCCGCCGCGGCCGAGCGCTGCGGGCTGGAGCCGGGCACGCCGATCGTC
>JAGQIK010000195.1 GCA_020431405.1 Myxococcales bacterium | reverse complement strand
GCGAGGACGGCGAGCGCACGGGTGGCCTGCGCGGGCGCGTGTGGACGCTCGATCTCGTCAGCGGCCACTCGCGCAACCACCCGCTCACGCGGCGCCCGCAGTGTGCCGACTGTGGCGCCGGCGCCGGCACGCGCGAGCAGCAACCGCTGGTGCTCGAGCCGCGCCCGGCGCGCTTTGGCGCCGACGGTGGGCTGCGCATCGAGCCACCGGCCGCGACCGAGCGGCGTCTGGCCAGGCACGTCAGCCCGATCACCGGCGTCGTGCACGACATCGTCGCGGTGCACACCGACGCGCCGATCAGCTGCTTTGCCGCGACGCACCAGCAGGGCGCGGCCGTCGACTTCGACAGCCTGCGACGAATGAACCGCTGGGCCAGCGCGGGCAAAGGCGTCTCGCCAGCGCAGGCTCGTGCCAGCGCGCTGTGCGAGGCGCTCGAGCGTTACGCCGGGATCTTCGACGGCGAGGAGCCGCGGCGACGCGCGCGCCTCGACGCGCTCGGCCACGAGGCGATCGGCCCCGACGAGCTGCTGCTGTTCAGCGCGCGCCAATACGCTGCGCGCGCCGAGCAGCCAACGCGTGATCCACTCAAGGCGCGCTGGGTCCCGGCGCCGTTCGACCGCCAGCAGCCGATCTCGTGGACGCGCGCGTGGTCACTGACGGATGGCGCGTTTCGCTACCTGCCCACGGCGTTCTGCTACTACGGCTTTCACGACGACGACCTGGCGCCGTTCTGCTACGCCGATTCCAACGGCAACGCGGCGGGAAACTGCGTCGAGGAGGCGATCCTGCAGGGCCTGTTCGAGCTGGTGGAGCGCGACGCCGTCGCGCTGTGGTGGTACTCGCGCGCGCGCCGACCGGCCCTCGACCTCGAGCGCTTCGACGAGCCGAGCGCGCTGGCGCTGCAGCGCTACTACGAGCGCCGCGGCGGCAGCATGTGGGTGCTCGACGTGACGTCGGATCTCGGCATCGCCGTCTTCGTCGCCGTCGCGCGCGACGCGCAGGGGCGCTTCGCGCTCGGCATGGGCGCGCACGTCAACGCGCGGCTCGCGCTGACGCGGGCGGTCAGCGAGCTCGGCCAGGTTGCTTCGGCTTTCGAGGCTACGCGGGCGCTGCCGCCCGAGCTGGCCGACGATGTCTTCGAGCGTTGGCACGATCAGCTCGAGCCGCGCTCGCAGCCGCAGCTGCTGCCCGACGCCAGCGCGCCGCCGCGCACCCGCGCCGACGTGCCGAGCACGCCAGACTATGGCGACCTGCGCGAAGGCGTGCTCGATTGCGTCGAGCGCTTGCGCGCGCGTGGGCTGCAGATGTTGGTGCTCGAGCTGACCCGTCCCGACATCGATCTCGCCGTGGTCAAGGTCGTGGTGCCGGGGCTGCGGCATATGTGGCCGCGCCTGGCCGCTGGACGGCTCTATGACGTCCCCGTGGCGCTGGGGTGGATCGACGAGCCGCTCGCCGAAGAGGCGCTCAACCCGCTGCCGCTGATCATCTAGCAGCGGCCGCGGACCGCACGCGCACGCGCGGTAGGCATACCAGGCTGACCCACTGCTGCGACAGCGCGCGCATCAGCTTGCGCTCGAGCAGCCGTTCCGCTGCGTGGTCGACCTGCGCGGCCGTCAGCTCGCGTGCGGCGCTGGCGCTGGCGGCCGCCACGGCGCGCTGCGGGCGCAGGCCGCTCTCGCAGGCGCGCAGCAGCGCCGCTTCGACCTCGTCGAGCGCGTGCTCGGCGGCCACGGCGCAAGGGCGCGTGTCGACGATCTGGCGGCAGTGCTCGTCGGTGGCGGCGAGCTTCGGCGGCGATGCGCCGTCGCTGCGCCAGCGAGCGTTCCAGTCGTGCACCCGCGTGCGCAGCTCGCCGAGCGCGTCGAGCGCGTCGAGGTCGGCGGGCTCGGCTGGCTCGACCTCGAAGTAGCGCGCGAAGCGCGACAGGTCGTCGCCGTGCAGCGGGAAGATATAGCGGTAGCACTGCGAGGGCTCGATGGCGATGCCGTACTGCTGCGGTCGTGCGTGGTAGGGGCTGAAGCGCGTGACGCGCACGGCAGAGAGCGTCGGTGGCTGCAGGTGCGCGATCTCGTCGAGCCAGCTCGCCATCTCGCGGTAGCTGCGCGGGCCGTCGACGCCGGGGATACCGTAAAGCAGGTTCCACGTCACGCGCAGGCCGTGCTCGGCCGCGCGACGCAGGAGGCGCACGTTGGCGGCCGCGCTGTTGCCCTTGTCGAGCCGACGCAGCGTCTCGTCGTGCATGCTCTCGAGACCGGGCTGGATCTCGCGCACGCCGGCGGCGACCAGCGTCTCGAGGTCGCTGTGCGAAAGCCCCACCAGGGTCTCGCAGAAGATGTCGAGCGCGCCCGGCCGCGTCTCGAGCAGCGGCAAGGCGCCCGCGAGCTGCCTCGGCTCGAGCATCGCGTTGACCAAGAACACGTGCTCGACGCCGTGGCGCGCGGGCAGCGTGGACAGCTCTTCGGCGACGCGCTCGCATGACTTGCTGCGAAAGGGCATGCCGGGGCCGTTGATCCCGCAGAAGGTGCAGTGGTGCCGCTCGCCATAGCTGCAGCCGCGCGTCGTCTCCAGCGGCAGTGTCTCGCGCAGCGCGTCTGCGAGCGGCGAGCGTGCCAGCGCGTCGAAGTAGTCGTCGAAGCGCGGCATCGGCAGCGCGTCGAGATCGAAGGTCAGCGCGTGGCGAGCCGGCTCGGTGGGCGCGCCTCGACGGGCGCCAGGGGTGACGCGGTGGCCGGGTCCGTAGACGCCGCGAGGCAGCGCCTCGGCCGTCACGTCGCGGCCGGCGTCGAGCGCGCGCGTCATCAGCTCGACGATCAGCGCGTCGGCGTCACCGCAGACGGTGAAGTCGATCCAGTCGAAGCACTGGTGAGTGACCTCGCCCATCGAGCCGTCGCAGTTGGCGCCGCCGATGACGCGGATCACGTGTGGGGCTTGGCCGCGCAGCGCGCGCAATAGCGCTAATGACGCGCAGTGCTGCTGATAGGACGAGCTGCAGGCGACGACCTTGGGTTCGAGGGCTAGCACCTCGGGCGCCAGCTCGTCGACAAACGCGCGGGCTCGGCGGCGCGCGACGCTGAGCGCCTCGACCCAATGCTGCAGCTCGAGGCCGTCCTGTGGGTACTCTTCGACGCGCCCGCTCGCGAGCCGGCGCAGATAGCCGAAGGCGTTGGCCTCGAAGTCGGGAAAGGCCGCCGGCGAGAAGCACCACTCGCCCGGCTCGTACCACGCGCGCGTGTCGATCAGATGGTAGCGGGCCAGGCCGATGCGCTCGGCGAAGGCGAGGTTCGCGTAGACCACGCGCGTGTCGATGCCGGCGTCGAGCAGCGCCGCCTGCAGCGTGCTCAGCGCCAGCGACGGGCTGTCTACCGGCGCGAACGGGGGCTGCACGAGGACGACGTCACATGGCATCTGTCATCGCCGCCAGCGGGCCACGCTGGCTAGAGTGCACGCGCAACAGCCACTGCAAGGGGGGCTTTCCATGAGCGTCGAAAACGTATTGCGTCTGCTCGAGATGGTTACCGCGGACAAACAGGTTCGCGCTGACTTCGAATCGATCGGCGACGCGCTCGAGCAGTTCAAGCCCGAGGGGCTGCGCGCGATGGTCGAGTTCGGCGCGAAGAAGGGGCTCACCTTCACGGTCGACGACATCAAAGAGACGCGCGACGCCTGGGCCGAGCTGGACACGTCGGGCGACGAGCTGTCGGAGGACGATCTCGCGGCCGTGGCCGGCGGGGCGAGCGGCTTCAGCGGCGCGCTCAGCTCGTGGAGCCCCAAGCAGACGGAGCGCCTCGGCGCCATCAGCCAGCTGAGCTCTGCCGGGTATCGAGGCATGAGCTTCTAGCGCCGCACGCGCCCGGCTGACGCTGGCGGCCTACGGGCGAAGACGAGCGAGTACTCGTCGATATCCCACATGCGCGCCCAGATCAGCTCGTCGAACGGGCAGCGCTCGATCGTCTCGAATGCGGCGGCGAGCTCGTCGCGCGCGGGCTCGAGCCCCTGCTCGTCGAGCGCCATCAGCAGCATGACCTTGCTGAACGGACGAAACACGTGCGCCGACATCGAGGTCAGCTCGATGTCGTCGAAGCCGGCGGCGCGCAGCTCGCGCCGGTACGTCGCCGCGTCGTAGAGGTTTTCGCGGTGGATGCCGCAGCGATGACGCGCTAGCGCGCGCCGCGCGGCCGCGCGCAGGCCCGCGGGGTGCTGTCGCTGACGATGCATGTCAGCCAGCACGAGCTTGCCGCCGGGAGTCAACACACGAAAGGCCTCGCTCAGGAAGCGGCGCCGCGGCTTGAAGTGAAACGCGCTTTGCAGCGCGAGCACCACGTCGAAGCGGGCTTCACCGGCGAAGCGCAGGTCGGTGGCGGAGGCGAGCCGCAGCGCGAGCCGCCCCTGCAGTCCGCGCTGCCGCGCGCGCGCGCGTCCGACCTCGAGCAGGCGCGGCGCCAGGTCCACGCCGGTGACGCGGCGCACGCCGTGCGTCTGCAGCAGGCGCATCGCGGCGTCGCCGAAGCCGCAGCCGCAGTCGAGCACGTCGTCGTCGGGGCCGAGCTCGGCCTTGGCGGCGAGCTCGTCGAGCAGCGCGTGCTGTGCGGCCTGTAGGCGCGTGCCCCAGTCGGTGTGGTCGAGCGCGGTGGGCGCAGACACCTCGCGCCACAGGCCCATGTTGTGCCAGAGCGGCTGCTTCGCGTCGCGGCCGTCGATCGCGTCGGGAGATGGCGCGTGGCGCGCGATGGGGCGACGGATCTCGCCGTACAGCCGCGCCATCGAGGGCGCGAGCGTCTGCAGCGCGTCCACTAACACGGGGCGAACGGGTTGTGGTCGGGGTAGCGCCCTTGCGCTGCCAGCTCGAGCGCGTTGACGTTGCACAGTTGCCAGTACTTGCGCGAGCGCGGGTTGGCCAGCTGCGCTTCGATCGCCTCGGCGGTGGTCGCGAGCTCTTCGGCGAGCGCGCTCGTGTCGACCTGCGGGAAGGTGAACTCGCCGAGCCCGTAGGTGCCGCACGTCGTGAAGCGCTGAGGCCGCAGCGCCTCTTCGATGCCGAAGCGCGGCCGGTCGCGAAACATCGCGGACGTTGCCGTCAGCACGAAGCGATTGACCGCGACGAATGACGGCCGTCTGGCGAAGCGCTCGCGCTGACGACGGAAGAAGCGCACGAGGTGCTGGCGGTCGGCGCTGGTCTCGCCGGGCAGCCCGACGATCACGCATAGGTGAAGGCCGATACCCACGGCGCTGGCGTCGTCGACGATGCGCTCGGCGAGCACTTCGTAGCCGTCTGGGTCGGGGGTCTTGTCGATCATTCGCAGCAGACGAGGCGTGACGGTCTCGAGCCCGAAACAGATCAGGCGGCAGCCCGCGTCGTACATCGTCTGCAGCAGCTCGCGGTCGACGGCCTTTTCGATACGCATGCGACACGACCAGACGTAGTCGAGCTGTCGCTCGCGCAGACCGGCGCAGAAGGCGCGCACGAAGCCCGGTGGCAGCGCCTCGTCGACCAAGTGCAGCGCGCGAAACCCGTGCTCGTGTTGGACGCGGGCCAGCCGCTCGACCAGCACCTCGGCGCGCACTGCGCGAAAGGCGCTACGCGCGCTGTTGATGCTGCAGTAGGTGCAGCGTCGCCACCAGCATCCGGTGGTCGCCCGCTCGACGAGGATACGCTGCGGAAAGAAGTACGCGTCGAGGTCGAGGCCATCGTAGTCAGCGGCCGCGTCGAGGTGCACTTGCTCGGCCTCGTCAGGGCGCGGCGCGTTGATGATCGTTCGGCCCTGCGTGCGGTAGGCGAGCGAAGGGACCGCGCTCAGCTGCGCTTCGGTGATCGGGTTCTGGGCGTAGAGCTGGCAGAGCGCCTCGTCGTCGCACGTCATGAAGACGCTGTCGAAGCCGAGAAAGCTGCCGGGGTCTTCGAAGAGCTGCTCGCGGGCGCGGCCGAAGTCGATGTCGTCCGATCCCAAGCCGCTGAAGTTGATGTGCGCGTCAGGCAACCAGCGATGCAGCAGCAGGTTGAGCGTCGCGCAGGCGAACGCGTCGCTGGCAACGGTCATGTCGATGGACACGATCCGCGGTGCGGCCTCCACCAGCCGAGGTCTGACCAACCTGTCGTAGAGCCCGAGCAGCGCGTTTGTCTGCGGACAGCTGGCCAGCTCGAACAGGCGCTCGCTGCTCTCGACGTCGAACGCCAGGCCTTGCGCCGTGAGCGTGCCGGCGAACAGCAGCTCGCCGATGCGGTCGACGACGCGCGCGGCGAAGTCGAGCTGTTCGAGGTCGCGCTCGTCGCCCGACAGCGCCTCGGCCGCGCGCGTTACGTCATCGACGAGCTCGCGCGCGGCGCTTCGCACCGCCGCCGACGGGTGATGGTCAGCGAGCTCTCGCCACAGCGGCCTGTCGAGCAGGGTGCGCCACAGCAGCAGATTGACGTCCCACTGCGCTGCGCTCAGGCCGGCGCGACGCAGCAGGCCGAGCACGCGCGGACCTTGCGCCGGCGTGATCGTCGGCAGGGCCGAGAAGTTGTTGAGCACGACGATGTCAGGGCGCCGGCCGTGCTGGTCGCGCAGCGGCTGCTGACCGAAGCCCAAGGTCTGTCTCGCGCCAGACATGACGGCGTAGTTAGCCGACATCCAGGCGCCGAGACATGACAGACCTCAGCCTGGGAGAGGGGTGGCCTAGTGGTGGTCGTGCACCAGGTCGTTGTAGGTCGGGTAGGGCCACAGCTGCTCGTCGACCATGCCCTCGAGGCGGTCGGCGGGCGCGCGCGCTGCCACCATCGCGGGCCGCAACATGCGCTGCGCGTAGTTGGCGGCCTCGCTGGCGCCGTCGGGCATCGCGTCGAGCGTCGACGCGAGCGCTTCGGTGGCGCCGAGCAGCGTCTGCACCTCGGCGCGCTTTTCGTCGAGCAGCTTCGACGACAAGCCGGTGTCGGCGTCGCGGCGCAGGTCTTCCATCGCCGCCGGCAGGATCGCCGTACGCAGCATGCGCAGCATGGTGCGCGCCTCGATGGCGATGTCGGTGGCGAAGCCTTCCTCGAGCACGGCGCGGCGCGCGTGCGCCTCGCGCTCGCTGAAGATGCCGAGCTCGCCGAAGAGCGCGATGTTCTTGTCGGCGGTGAGCTGGGCGTAGGCCTCGGGGCTCGTCGCGAGGTGCGCGACGCCGTGCTGCTTGGCGTGCGCGAGCAGCGCGTCGGAGTAGCCGTTGCCCGAAAACAGCACGCCCTCGCTCTGCGCGATGGTCTCGCGAATGACGGTGTCGACGGCGTCGCCGGCGTCGATGCGATCGCTCATGTGCTTGAGGCCGGCCGCCATCGCCGCGTTGACCATCGCCAGCGGAAACGCGATGTGCTGGTTGCCGCCCACCGCGCGGAACTCGAAGCGGTTGCCACAGAAGGGAAACGGCGCGGTGCGGTTGCGGTCTTCGAGGCTGGCTTTGATGTCGGGCACGTTCTTGGCCACCGGCAGATGTTTGGTCTGCATGCCGTAGCCTTCGAGCGCGCCGCCGCGCGCCACCGCGCGCATGTGCTCCTCGAGCGACTTGCCGAGCGCCAGCGTGATGATCGCCGGCGGCGCTTCTTGCGCGCCGAGGCGGTGGTCGTTGCCCGACGACGAGACGCTGGCCCGCAGCAGATCGCCATGCTTGTGCACGGCGTGCGCGAGCGCGGCGACGAAGGCGACGAAGCGGCGATTCTCCGCGGCCGTCTCGCCGGGGACGAACAGGTTGTGGCCGGTGTCGGTGTTGAGGCCCCAGTTGTTGTGCTTGCCGGTGCCGTTGATGCCGGCGAAGGGCTTTTCGTGAAACAGCACGGCGAGGTCGTGCTCGAAGGCGAGATCGCGCAGCACCTCCATCGCCAGCACGTTGGTGTCGGCGGCGAGGTTGGTGAGGCTGAAGATGGGCGAGATCTCGTGCTGCGCGGGGGCGACCTCGTTGTGCGCGCAGTCGATCGAGATGCCGAGCTCCCACATGCGCTCGCGCGCGGCGTCGAGATAGCGGCGCACGCGGATCGGCATCTTGGCGAAGTAGTTGAGCGACTGCTGCTGGCCGCGCAGCGGCGACTGGCCGAACAGCGTGCGCCCCGTCGCCACCAGGTCGGGTCGGCTCAGGTAGTGCTCGCGGTCGATGACGAAGAACTCCTGCTCCCAGCCGACGTTGCTGACGACGGCCTGCGACTCGCTGTCGCCGAGGTGACGCAAGAGGCGCAGCGCGTGTTTGTCGAGCGCGTCGTTGGCCTTGAGCAGCGGTGTCTTCTGGTCGAGCGCGTCGCCCGACCACGCGATGAACACCGACGGGATGTAGAGCGTCTGGCCATAGATGAACGGCGGCGACGCGGTGTCCCAGCCCATGTAGGCCGCCGCCTGGTGCGTCTCGCGCAGGCCGCCGTTGGGAAACGAGGAGCCGTCGGTCTCGGTCTGGAACAGCTCGGCGCCGGTGAGGTTGACCATCAAGCGGCCGCTCTTGAAGTCGAGCGCCATGAACGTCTCGAGCTTCTCGCCGTGCACCGGGCCGCGCATCGGCGAGAACCAATGCGAGTAGCCGATGCAGTTGTTGGCCTGCGCCCACTCGCGGATCGAGGTCGCCAGCGCGTTGGCCTGCGCCTTGGGCATCGGCTCGCCGCTACGCCGACACTGCTCGAAGGCGCCGTAGACGTCGGGGTCGACCAGCCGCCGCAGGGTGACGTCGTCGAGCACCTTGCTGCTGATCTTGGCAAGCGCATCGGGAAGGGCGACGACCTGCTTGGGCGGGTCATGCGTCCAGTGAATTGACATGGGTGTCCTCCGTGCCGCGCACGTTCGAGAGGCGGCGAGCGTGACCCAAGGCGCGCGCGGCGCAAAGCGAAAATCGGCGCGGCTCGCCAGGCAGCACGCCCGAGCCACCCGCGCGCCGCAAAAAGAACGCGCGACAGGCGCCGAGCTCGGGCATCGACAATTCATTGCCCGAGGAGGACTCGTGATTTCACAAGTGATCTATCGCCCCTTGTCGCTGCTGCTGACCGTCGCGCTGCTCGCCGCCTGCGGCGTCGCCGACGAGCCTGCAGACAGCGCCTCGAAGCCGCCTGCAGCCAGCGACATCGAGACCCTCAAGCGCCACGTCGTCTACACCAACTGTCGCGAGCGCACGTTCGGCGCGCCCTTCACCCACAGCGGCCCGGTCTCGGTCTCGGGTCACGCGGCCTCGTCCACCAGCGGCGGCCAGATGTCGCTGTGGTTGAGCGCGGGCGTGACCGTCAACCTGCAAGGCTATCAGTGGGTCGAGCGTCGCGTGCGCCTGCGGCCGACGGCCTCGCGTACGTCGATCAACGCGCAGGTGACGCTGAGCAACGCCAACACCAACATCTACCTGTGGCCGGTAGCGACGCCGACCTACGCCACCGCCGGGCTGCAGCTGCGCATGATCGTCCGTGACGACGACTACAACACGCTCTGCCGCAACGACCGCACGCTGATCGAGGACTACCTCTACGCCGGCCAGATCGATACCGAGGCCAACGGCGTGCAGTCCATCGGCTGCAACATCATCCGCACCGCCAGCTCGCCGGAGTACGTCACCGTGCGCGTCCAGCTGCACGGCTGGGCGACGACGGGCGGGTTCATCGCCGTCGCGGTGACGGAGGCTGACGCCGCCGTGGCGCCGATCTATACGCGCGAGTGCACCGAGGCGCTCAAGGTCTTCGGCGTCGACGGTCTGTGTCTGCAGCAGGCAGGCGGCGTGGCATCGCTGGCGACCTGCCGCTCGTCATACGGCGGGCAGTACTTCTGGTGGGACAGCGCGACCTCGCAGATGCGCGGGCTCTATGGAAACTGCCTCGCGCGCAACGGAAGCGACGTCACCGTGACGTCCTGCAGCAGCGACACGGCGCAGCGCTGGCGCCGCCCGTCGGGCAGCGACCTGCTGATCAGCGCCAGCTCGTGGGACTGTCTCGAAGCGCGCCGCGCGCCCGGGCGCAGCGACTACGTCGGCGCCTCGCTGCACGTCGCCCCCTGCCGCTGGACGCCCGAGATGCGCTGGTTCTTCTGACGCAGGATGGCAGCGCGCTAGGGCGTCTTCGTGTCGAACCAGACGTCGTGGGCTTTGCCGTCGCGCAGCGCGGCGCAGCTTTCGCCGCGCAGCTCGACGATGCCGCTGTCGGGGTCGTAGGTGTAGCCTTTGGCGCAGTCGCTCGAGCTGCACGCCGGCACGGCGACGCCGTCTTTCCAGACGATCAGCGCTTCGGGCTCGGGACTGCCGTCGAGATGGAAGCGACACGGCGCGTTTTCGATGCCGACCTTGTAGAGCGTGCCGATCAGGTCTTCGAGCGTGTCGGCCTGGTAGTAGGCCTCGTCGCCGGCAGCGCGCGCCATCGCCGTCAACGTGTCGTGCGCATCGCGGGCCGACGAGCCGAAGCCGATGATGTCGACGTCGACGCCGGCCGCGCGCAGTCGCTGCACCGCCGCCACCGCCGTGCCGCGCTCGCACACCGGGTCGTTGCCCGAGCACGCGCAGTTGGGCTTGCCGTCGGTGAGCACGAGCAGGATGTTCTTGCGGTCGGGGTCGTCGAGGCCGCCGTTGCGGCCGACGGCGTCGAGGGCGTCGGCGACCGGTGTGCTGCCTCCCGGCTTGACCGCCTTGGCCGCCGCCAGGATCTGCGCGTCGACATCGAGCGCGTCGCTGAGCGGCACGCGCACGGCCGAGCGGACGCTGCAGCCGTGGTCCTCGGGCGATGGGAACATCGCCAGGCCGAGACGCGCGAGAGACTTGGCCTCGGAGAGGTAGGGGCCGAGCCCGAGCAGCTCGGTCCACTTGCTCGGACAGGTCGCTTCGCCGCAGTCGCTCGGCTCGGCCATCGAGCCCGAGCGGTCGACGAGCAGCATCACGTTGGGTTTGAGCGCCGACGCGCCCACCGACCCCTTGCCGCTCGACGGCGGGGCCGTCGCCGGGCCCGGCTGAGGTGTCGGCGTGGGGCTCGACGTCGGCGGAGGCTGCGTCCCCCCGTCTTCCTCGCGGTCAACGCGATGCAGACATCCGCTGGCAAACGTCGCGCACAGCGCGCAGACGCCGATCCACCTGTTCGTTTTTGTCATGACGTGCTCCTCTTTTGCCGGTTGCCCTTGATGCACGAGGTGGCGAGGAGCAACGGCCGTACCCGCGTTGATGCGGCGCACTGGGCGCGTGCTAACCCGGCGAGCTTGCTGCTGTCGCGGCGCCGTCCGCGCGTGGCGGCGGCTCGCGCCCGAGCGAGGTTTGCTCGATGCTGAGCAATGTCAGTCACTGTGCCATCGAGAGCGCACACTCTGACCGCCGCGGCACGTTCGATCTGTGCCACCAAGCGCTGCGCCAGCAGATAGTCGCGCGATTACGGCCTGATGGATTTTGGCGCGGACCTCGCATCGCATCGTGTCATGGCAACGCGGAGTGCAACCATGAACACGACCAAACGAATCGTCGCCGTCTTCGCCCTGCTCTCGATGGGCGCCTGTGACAGCCCCTACGAGCGCGTCGATCCCGCCACCGGGATCCCGCTGTTGCCCGAGCCGAGCGCGATGGTGCAGAGCTCGCGCGCGGGCCTGAGCGTCAGCGCCGAGCTGTCCAAGACCAACTGCCGCGCCATCGGCGAGGTGCTGCGCGCGAGCGCGATCCGGCTCGCCTACAGCCGGGTGCAACAGGCGTTCGCCTCGGCGTGGCAGCAGAAGGAAAAATGGTGCGACTACGACTACCCGAGCTATGCCGGCGCCGACGGCGGCGCGATGGCTGATTCCAGCGCGGCGAGCCCCGCGCCCGGCGAGACGCCGGAGCACTCGGACACCAACAACCAGGTCGCCAGCGTCGACGAGGCCGACGTCGTCAAGACCGACGGCAACTTCCTCTACCTCGCCGACAAGGCCGGCCTGCACATCATCAAGTCGTGGCCCGCCGAGCAGACGGCGTCGCTCGCGCACCTCACGGTGAGCGGCGTGCCCAAGAAGCTGTTCGTGCACGGCGACCGCGCGCTGATCTACTCGTCGGGCGCCGCGCTGCAAGGCGGCGGCAAGGGCTACGGCTACAACGGCTACGCCTACGGCAACAGCGAGTGCACCTACGGCTACAACTGCGTGCCGCGCGGCGACGGCGCCTCGACCACCATCACGGTGGTCGATATCAGCGACCGCAGCGCGCCGAAGATCGTGCGCGTCATCGACATCCAGAGCTCGCTGCTGTCGGCGCGGCGCGTGGGCGAGGCCGTGCACACCGTGCTGACCCGCCCGGTTGGCCAGCAGGTCAGCATCTCGCCGTACGTCTCCAACCTCTCGGTGTGCGACGCGAGCAAGCTCCAGATCTACCGCGCCTACGAGCAGCGCCTGAGAGAGGTCATCGCCGAGATCGAGCGCATCAAGTTCGAGGCGACGCTGCCCTCGATGACCGACAAAGTCGTCGCCGGCGCCGGCGCGCCCAAGACGCAGGCCGACCCGCTGTCTGACTGCGACAGCTTCCTGCGCGCCAACATCAGCGACGGCGACCAGCTCACGTCGCTGCTCTCGCTGCGCATCGACAACGAGTCGCCGGCCAAAGCGGCGACGATCCTCAGCCGTCCGGGCGTGACCTACGCGTCGGCGGACTCGCTCTACCTCGCGGTGCCGTACGCGCGCTCGGCCGACTACGAGTGGTACAGCGGCGTGACCTTCAACGAAGCGACCACCGTGCACAAGTTCAAGCTCGACGCCAAAGCGGCGAGCGCCAGCTACGCTGCCACCGGCCTGGTCAAGGGACGCATCCTCAACCAGTTCGCCCTCGACGAGCACGACGGCAAGCTGCGCATCGCTTCGACCACCGGACACATCGGTGGCGGCGCGGCCGACAAGTCCGTGCACAACACGCTGACGGTGCTCGAGCAGAACGGGCGCGCGCTCGACAAGGTCGGCCAGCTCGACGGCCTGGCGCCCGGCGAGGACATCCGCTCGGTGCGCTTCGATGCCGAGCGCGGCTACATCGTCACCTTCAAGAAGACCGACCCGCTGTTCGTGCTCGACCTGTCAGACGCGCGCAACCCGCGCGTGCTCGGCGAGCTCAAGATCCCCGGCTTTTCGACCTACATGCATCGCATGGACAAGAATCACCTGCTGACCATCGGCTACGACGCCGACGATCAGGGAAGCTTCGCCTTCTTCACAGGCGTGATGCTGCAGATCTTCGACGTGACCAACCCGACGCAGCCCAAGCTGAAGTTCAAGCACGTCATCGGCACGCGCGGCTCGAGCTCCGAAGCGCTGACCAACCACCTGGCGTTCACCTACTACGCGCCGAAGAAGATCCTCTCGCTGCCGATGACGATCTGCGAGGGCGGCACGGGCGGCGGCAATTACGGCTACGACCTGACGTTTTCGGGGCTGATGGTCTTCGACGTCACCGCCGAGGCGGGCTTCTCGCTGCACGGCAAGGTCGGCTATCCGCTGCCCGAGCGCAACGACTACGGCTACCCCTACTACAACGACAGCTGCGGCAACTGGTGGACCGACGCCAGCTCGCAGGTCCAGCGCAGCATCATCATCGGCGACTACGTCTACTCGCTGTCGCGCGACCAGCTCAAGGTCAACGCGCTGAGCGACCTCGGCAAGGACATCGCGTCGGTCAAGCTCGACCTGCCGTAGCGCAGATCAGATCAGACTGACGTCGTCGGTGATGATCAGATCGCCATCCATCGGCTTGGTCAGCACCTTGCGCGTGCCGCCTTGTGGATCGCTTTGCACGCGGCAGAGCCCCATCACCGCGATGGTCTCGCCCGGCTCGAGCGCGCCTTCGCGATAGCGCAGGTTCTTGTTGAAGACCCAGCCTTTGCTCTTCTTGCCGCGCTCCTCGAGCATCTTTTCCAGTCGCGGCGGCGCGTCCTTGCCGGTGCCGGACTTGCGGCGCGCGTCGATGGTCAGCAGGATCTGTGCGCCCTCGGCTTGCACCAGCGCGCGGCCGGTCTCGTCGACGAGCCAGAAGTCCTGCGTTTGCTTCTCGTCGATGATGGTGCTGCTGCTCTTGCCCGACTTTTGCTCGACGGTCAGCGCGTAGTGCGCGCAAGGGCGCTCGCTGAGCGGGCCGATAAGCGGGTTGGCCGGATCGACAAGCTCGAGCCTTCCGACGATCTTTACGACCATGTTGTCTATCGCCTCGCTAAGGCTGACCGCGACGGACTGCTTGAGTGCCTGCTTGGCCTTGGCCGCCCGCGAAAAGAACCTCTGGTAGACGAAGATCAGCGCCGCGACGACGCCGATGACCAGAAAAACGACGAGCTTCACCTTCAACTTCATCGACATCGGATCCTCTCCTCCTCGTGCTCAGCTCCCATTGTACGGCCGAGCTACGCGCCATGTCCTCTCGCGGCTATCATCGAGCGATGACGCGCGCCGTGACCATCGTAGCGACCCGCGCCGAGCACGCCGTCGCGCTCGAGCAGCTGCAAGTGACGTGCTTTCCAACGCTCGCGCCCGAGCAGCGGTTTCGTCGCGAGCACTACCTGCACCACATCACGTTGTTTCCCGAAGGCCAACTGGTGGCGCTCGAGGGGACACGCGTGGTTGGCGTCACCAGCTCGATCCGCGTCGGCGACAGCACACTTCACGCGCACCATCGCTTCGACGAGGTGTTCGACGGCGGCTGGCTCGGCGTGCACGAGCCGGACGGCGAGTGGCTCTACGGCGTCGACATCGGGGTCGACCCCGCCTATCGGCGCCGCGGCATCGCGCGGGCGCTCTACCAAGCGCGCCAGGGTGTCGTCGCTGCGCTGGGTCTGCGCGGACAGGTCACCGTCGGCATGCTCAGCGGCTACGGCGCGCTGTGCGAGACGCTGAGCGCCGAGCAGTACTACGACGAGCTGGTGCGCGGCGAGCGCAGCGACCCGACGGTGACGGCGCAGCTGCGCGTTGGCTTCGAGGCGCGCGGGTTAGTGGCTGGCTACGTCGACGATCCGGTCTGCGCCGGCTTTGGCGTGCTGCTGGTGCGGCCGAGGTGACACTCTGGTGCGCTCGTTCGTTACAGAGCGAAGGGGCGGTGCATGAACACGAAAAGCGTGCTGTTGGTCGCGGTGCTATGGCTGTGCGTGCCGGTGCGAGCTGACGCCGCGAGCATCGACTGGGTTGGTATGAACCTCGGCGGCGGCGCACAGGTGTTCAACCCCGGCGCCGAGAACGCCTATGGCTTGACGTTCACACGGGCGTACGCGCAGGGCGACCTGCTGCTGTTCAACTTCCGCTTCGCGCGCTGGTATCTCACCGCGGTCGAGCTGCACCCCGTGATCTGGATCGGCTATGTCGGAGGCGGCTCGCGCGCTGGATTGCGCCTGCCGCTCGGCGGCAGCCACGAGCTGCGCGTCGGGCTCTTCGCCGGCATGGATGTCGTGCTGTTTCACATCAACGCCTGGCATCCCACGCTCTCGCTGCGCCCGCACCTGCAGTACGTCTACAGCACGCGCATCGGCTCGGTGGGTGTCGGTATCGACGGGCTCTTGAACTTCCATATGCGCAGCAGCATGCGGGGCCACGACGGCAACACCGCCGACGTGCCGGCAGGGCTCTACGGCGTGGGCTTCTACCTGCGCTGGACTGTCGGACGCACCCAGCTATGAGCGCGAGGGGGTGCGTCTCAGTGCAGGCGGCCGCGTACGCCGAAGATCAGCGCGCCGTCGCCGCCGGTGGCGCCGCCGGTGTGCGGATCGATGCCGGGCTGCATCGAGACCGTCGGCGCCCAGTCGGCGATGAAGCTCGGCAGCCGGCCGCTCGACGCTGACGGTGGCGCGGCGGTGCGCGCCCTGCCGCCTGACGCGCGTCGCGTCGTGCGCGGACCATGCGACGATCGTGCGAGCGCCATGTCGCCATCGACGCCGAGGGCGACGTGGTCGGAGAAGCGCATGTAGCCGGTAGCGATCACGCCGCTGACGAGACCCACCAGGCTGCCGGCGACGACGCCGATCTGCGTGCCGGTGTCGGAGCGGATCGGCGCGCCGATGGCCACGCCGACGGCCGTGCCACCGAGACCGAAGAGGTTGATCCAGCCGAGGCGCTCAGCGGGCATACGCAGCGCGGGGCTGAGCGCCAACGCCGACAGGCCGAGGCCGACGTCGCTGGCGATCATCGTCACGCCGACCTGCGTCGCGGTGCTCAGCTTGCGGCCGAGACGAGCGACGTTGGTCGCGAAGGCCGCGACGGTGCCGCCCCAGACCGAGCCGGAAAAGAGGGTCCACAGCTCGCCTTGGGTCAAGCTCACCCCTTGGCTGATCGCGGCGCCGGCGAGGCCGCCGAGGCCCGCGGTGGCCATCACCGCGCCGGCGACCTGGCGCCGGCTGGCGTTGAGCATCAGCGCGGCGCCCGTGCCTTGCCAGGCGCCGAAGCCGACGGCGAGCGTGGTGAGCAGGCGATCGGTGCCGCGGTACTGCGTGTGCTTGATGATCGGCGCGGAGAGCAGGGTGCCAGCGATGCCCAGCCCCTGCATCAGACCGATCGGCAGGCGATCGTCGGGGTAGGGGATCATCATGCCCAGACCGGCGCCGAAGAGGCCCGAGCCCGCGCCGATGAAGCCGACCTCGGCGAGCGCGCGCGGGTTGGTGTCGACGATCTGCGCGGCGAAGGCGCCTGCAGCGAGGCCGACGCTGGCGCCGGCGAGCATGCCGCCGCCGACCTGACCGCTGCTCGACGCGCCGATGCGACCGTGACGCCACACCGGCGCGAAGCCGCCGAGCAGCGCGCCGTAGCCCGAGGTCAGCGCCATCAGCGCGGCGTCGCGCGGACGGTAGCGCGTGTAGGGCGCCAGCAGCGAGCCGGCGACGTAGCTGCCGAGGCCGGCGCCGAGCATCGTGCGCAAGGTGTTGGCTCGACCGAATCCCGCGACGAGGCTGAGCCCGGCCGCGAAGGCGTGCCCACCGGCCAGCACGGCCGTCGACTCGCCGACGTCCGCTTCGGGCGTGTCGGTGCGTTGTGCGAGCAGCGATCCGGCCGCGAGCGCGAGCGACGCGCCGGCGAGAACGCCTCCGACGCGCTGCAGGCTCGACGGCGCGTCGTGATCGCCGCGCCACAGGTCGGGCAGCATGGCGCCGTGCAGCGCGCCGACGCCGACGAGCTGGCTGATGTGCAGCGCATCGCGCGGGCTGTAGCGCGTATGCGGGGCGCGCAACGCAGCGGCCAGCCAGGCCGCGGCACCCACCGATTGGGCGATGCGCAGCGTGTTGCGGCGCGACAGGTCGGCGAGCATGCCGAGACCGCCGCCGAAGAGATCGCCGGCGAGCAGCCCGACAGCGCCCTCCACGGTGTCGGCGAAGCGCAGCTCGCTGTGCTGCGCGATGATCGAGCCGGCGACGAGACCGAGGCCGGCGCCCAGCATGGCGCCACCGAGGCGCGTCGAGCGTGGTGGACCATCGACGTCGTCGCGCCAGACGTCGGGCAAGAAGGTGCCCTGTACGGCGCCGCCGAGCGTCATCTGCGTGACGAAGAAGGCATCGCGCGTCGAGTAGCGCGTGTGCGGCGCGCGCAGGCCGCCGCCGATCCACGTGGCGAGCCCGACGCCTTGCATCAGGCGCAGGATGTTCGGACGCGAGGTGTTGGCGAGCAGGCCGATGCCGGCGCCGAGCATGTCGCCGGCGACGAGCGACAGGGCCATCTCGCCGCTGTCGGCGTAGTGCATCTCGCTGTGCTGCGAGACGAAGGAGCCGGCGACG
>JAGQIK010000194.1 GCA_020431405.1 Myxococcales bacterium | reverse complement strand
GGAGCGCGAGGTAGCCGATGGAAGCCTTGAAGTCGCGCAGCTGACCGTCCGGTGAGCGTGTGCCTTCGGGGAAGATCAGCAGGCTGTAGCCCTGCAGCAGCAAATCGTGGGCGCGCCGCAGCGACTTGCGCAGCGAGCCGGCGCGATCCATCGGCACGACTTTGGTGAAGTTCTCGAAGAAGGTGCGCTTGGCCTTGCTGTCGAAGAAGTAGTCGGTCGCCGCCAGCGCGCAGAGGTTCTTGCCGGCGTCGCCGAGCGCCTCTTTGACGAGACCGATGTCGGCGTGCGAGCAGTGGTTCGGCGCGACGATGAAGTTGGTGTGGTAGGGCACGTGCGAGCGGCCCGTGATCTCGGTCTCGAGCAGCCCGTGGTAGGCCAGCCGGCGACCGGCGTCGAGCACGCGCTGGCCGAGCCAGGTGATGCTCTCCGGCAGCGTCACGCCTTCCTCGCGCTCCTCGTGCCCGTCGTGATCATCGGTGGCGCGCACCAGCGCGGCGCCCTTGGGCACGCGCTCGACCATCGCTGCCAGCTCGCGCATGTCGCCCGCGGCCGTCAGGTCCTCGCCGTGCTTGAGCTCGCCGCCGGCGGCGTCGACGGCAACCGCGAGCTCGGTGTACATCAGGCTGTCGAAGCCGAGCTCGGGCAGGCGCGTGGACATGCTGATGCTGCCCTTGGGCTTGCCGCACACCGAGGCGACGATCTCGATCAACCAGTCTTCCTTGGAGCGCTCGCTGGGCGTCGACTTGGCGTCGCGCGCGTTGCGCACCAGACGCTCGAGCCGCTCGAGCTCCTTGACCACCTCGCGGCGACGGATCTTGCGCGTGGCCGTGCGCGGCAGCTCGCGGTCCCAGAGGTGCAGGATCTTGATGCGCTTGAAGAAGGGCAGGTCGGCCGAGACCGCGCGCAGATGATCGTGCACGCGCTGCTGGACGTCGCTTCGCGACAGCTCGCTGTCGGCCTCGTAGTCGGGCACCACCAGCGCGGCCACCTGCTCGGCGCTGCCGTCGGGCAGCCCCACCACCGACAGCTCCTTGACCAGCGCGTGATCGCCGTAGAGCTCCTCGAGCTCGTCGGGATAGATGTTCTTGCCGGCCTGGTCGACGATGACTTCCTTGCGGCGCCCGACGATGTAGAGGTTCTTGTCCTCGTCCATGTAGCCGAGGTCGCCGGTGTGCAGCCAACCTTCGCGCACGGCGTCCGCCGTGGCGCCGTCGTTTTCGAAGTAGCCGCTCATCACGTTGTTGCCGCGCGCGATGACCTCGCCCACGCCTTGCTCGTCGGCGTCGAGGATCTGCACGTCGACGTGCGGCAGCGGCCGCCCGACGCTGCCCAGCAAGAGGCCGCTGTCGGGACGCGTGACGGTGAGCACGGGGGCAGACTCGGTGAGGCCGTAGCCCTCGAAGATCGGCATTCCGAGCCCGTGAAAGAGCTTCTTGACGTGATCGCCGAGGGCCGAGCCGCCGGAGATGAGGTAGCGGATACGACCGCCGAAGCGGTTGTGCACCACCAAGAAGAGCAGCCGACCGAGGTCGATGGGGCTCTTCTGTTGGATCCAGCTGTTGAGCCGGATCATCGAGTTGAGCAGCCCGTCGAGCCATGCCGGGCCGTCAGCGAGGTTGCTCTTGATGCGGCGATAGAGCAGCTCCCAGAGCGCCGGGACGCCGACGATGGCGGTCGTCTTGCCTTGTTTGAGCGCCGACGAGATCGAGTCGCTCGACAGCTCGTCGAGGTAGGTCACCTGGGCGCCGCCGGAAAACGGCATCAACATGCCCGCGGCGAACTCGAGCGTGTGGTGCAGGGGCAGCACGCTGAGCATGCCGTCACGCGGGCTGACGTCGAAGACGTGCTTGAGCTCCGAGACCATGAACGTGAAGTTCTTCTGGGTCAGCATCACGCCCTTGGGCTGACCCGTGGTGCCGGAGGTGAACAGCAGCGAGGCGAGGCTGTCGGACTGCACGCGCGTGGGCAGCAGCGCCTGGCGGCGCTTCTCGTCCTCTTCGCTCGGCAGCTCGTAAAGCTCGGCGAACGGATAGACCGCGACACCGCTCGCTTCGAGCGCCGCGCGCAGACCTTCGCGCTCGTCGAGCTGCTTCTCGCTGACACACAGCGCCTTGACGTGGCCGG
>JAGQIK010000193.1 GCA_020431405.1 Myxococcales bacterium | reverse complement strand
TGGTGCCGAACGTAGCGGACTATCCCTCAGACGAGGCGCCAGGTGATCCTGACGGTCGCGGAGACGCCCTGCTCGCCGGCCTCGAAGGCCAGGTCGGCCTTGGCGGCACGGCCCGCCGCGAGGGCCACGGGTCTGGCGAACCCCGGCTCGTCCTCGACGACGGTCACCACCTCGGCGAGCGACGCGTCGCCGAGCCGCGCAAGGTCAGCGGCCTCTTCGCGGGCGAGCGCGCCTACTACCGCGAGGTCTACGCCGCGCTGCTCGCCGAGCGCGACGACGTGTCTCCGCTCGGCGGCGGCCGCCTCGCGCTGCCGCCCGCCGACAGCCACGCCAACGCGCGCGCCGAGCGCTTCATCGCGCGCAGCCGCCGGCGCGGCGTGATGCGCTGGCCCAAGTACTTGCTGACCGTTGACGGCTGGCTCGAGATCCAGCTCGAGAAGCTCGAGCGGCACCACGGCATCGCGCTGCAGCTCGACGAGCGCACGCGCCGCTGGCCACTGATCTTCGGTTGGCCGAAGTTCTTCGAGCTCGTGCGACGCGGCGTGATCAAGTAGCGACTACTTCGCGCCGCTGTCGATCCAGTCCGCCACGCGCCGCAGCGTCGCCGCGTCGAGCTTGTCGCGCGGATCGGGCGGCATCTGCATGCCGCTCACACCTTCGGGACCGATGAGCTTGCGCATCAGGTAGCTCGCCGCGTGGTCGCCGGGTTTGACGCGCTGGCGAAAGGAGCCGTCGGCGCCGACGTTGACGAGGTTGCGCCGCACGGCGTCGGGCGACGAGAGATCGAGGCCGGCGCGCGGGTCCTTGGCTCCATGACAGCTGACGCAGCGCGTGCTCCACAGCGGCTGCAACGCCTCGGCGGTGATTTCCGGCGCGGGCGCGGGCGGCGAGCCGAGCGCCTCGCCGGTGGTGAACTCGAGCACGATGTTCTCGCCGAGGCGCGAGCCGTCGAGCGCGCGCAGATCGGCGCCGAGGAACACGCGATAGCGCAGGTCGCTGCGCAGCGGCTCGGAGGGCACGAAGCTCACCTGCCGCGCGAGCAGGTCGATGGCGCGCTTGCCGCGCACCTCGATGGTGCCGCTGAACACGCGCACGGTCTCGACGCTGAGCGACTCGCTGGCCACCGCGCGATCGAAAGAAAGGACGATCGCCGCGGCGCGCTCGGCGTCGCGTGCGCCAGGGGAGGGCGTGCTGCTTTGCAGGGCGAGGCCGGGGCCAGGGGTACGTTGAGGGCCTGGCTCGTCGATATAGGTGCAGGCGCTCGACAGGACGGCGAGCGCCACGAGCGCAGGGAGGTGCGTCCTAGGACTCGGCGTAGAGACGGATCTGCTCGTGGACGACGTCGGCATTGATACCCGTGCGGATGAACTCCTGCAGGCAGTCGGCCAGCACGACCATCATATCGGAGACGCCGCCATCTTTGACGAGCTTGCCGAGCAGCTCGCGCGATTCGCGGCTGTTGTCCTCGCGGAGAAACTCCCGCACCTGCTCGAGCGTAAGGTCGCCCTGAAAGTCGAGGATCAGATTTTCGAGCAAGTGGGCGATGAGACGATTCAAGCTTCACCTCCGTTGGGAGCGGGTCGTGGCGCACGTGTAGCGCGCCCCGCAACGCGGCCGGGTTCGCTTACGTCTCTCGAAGCCCGAAGAATAGTGTGGAGCACGCTGCGGTCTGCCGAAGACCGCGAGGGCTGGTACTATACCACTCCGAACAGCGGCGCAACTCCCATGAGCCTCGACCCCCGCAACACATGCGCGTTCTGATCGTCAGCTTCGGCATCGTGCCCGAGCCCGCGCGCCAGGGGGTCGTCTTCGACAACCTGCTCAAGGCGCTCGCGCCGCGCTACGAGGTCGACGCGCTGACCATCCGCGAGGCCGAGATGCCCTACGTGCAGCGCTACCGCGGGGCACGTATGTTGCGCGTGCCGGTGGACGGCAGTCACGAGGAGCGGGTGTCGGCCTTCCAGCGGGCGGTGCGCCGCCAGATCGAGGGCAGCGACTACGACGTGATCCACGTGCGCGACGCGGCGGGCGCGCTGCCGGTCTGCGAGATGAAGGCCTACCACGGCGCGCGCGTCGTCTTCGAGGTGCAGGCGGAGCAGAATCTGCCCGACGGCGGCGCCGCCGACGGCTCGCGACGCTCCGATCTCGCGCCACGCCAGCTCGCGTGCCTCGAACGTAGTGATCTCGCATTGGTACGAGGACGCGAGGCGGCAGAAATCATTCAAAAGGTGCTGCCCGAAGTGCGGGTGGCGCAGTTTCCGCCCGCCGTCGACATCGACGCCTTCGACTGGGAGCCGGTCTTTCGGCGCGACGGGGCCGACCCCAGCGAGCGGCGCATCGTCTACGTCGGCAACGTTGCCGAGGGCGTCGGCCTCGAGGACCTCATCGACGCGATGCCGATCGTGCTCGAGAGCGAGCCGGCGCGCCTGGTCATCGCCGGCCCGCCGCGCGGCGCCAGCTGGCCGCGCCTCTCGGCCCGCGCCCGCGCGCTGGGGCTCGAATCGCGCCTGGAGCTCTGCCAGGCGATCGACCATTCCGATGTCGCTCGATTTCTCGCCGGCGCCGCCGTCGCCGTGGTGCCGCACGTGGCCGGCGGCGATCTCGGCGGCTGCCCGTCGAAGCTGCTCGAGTACGCCGCCTGCCGCCTGCCCATCGTGGCGCCGCGCGCCGCCGCGGTGCGCTCCCT
>JAGQIK010000192.1 GCA_020431405.1 Myxococcales bacterium | reverse complement strand
CGCTGGAGTGGCCCGCGATGCGCGCTTCGAGCGCCGGCAGCGCGGCTTCGCCGAGGCGCACCAGCGCGCGGCCGGCGTAGTGCGAAGGTCCGCCGTGGCCCAGGCGCGTCACCAGCACGTCCACCAGGCCGCTGGCCGCGCGACGCTCGGCGGCGCGGATCGCGGCGACGGCGACCTCGTCATCGGCGTCGGCGACGAGCTGGCGAAGCTCGCTGTCGACGCGCCCGGCGCGCAGCGCGCCCATCGCGGTGGCGGCGCCGCGACGCATGGCGGGATCCGGATCTCGCGCCATCTGCTTGAGCGCCGTCGCGGCCGTGGCGAGGCCATCCAGATCGCCCGCCTCGAGCAGCACCAGCACGGCGCCGGCGCGCACCTCGGCGACCGGGCTCTGTGTCCAGTGCCGCACTTGCTCGACAGCCTGCTCGGCGCCGACATGCGCGAGCACCTCGAGCAGCTTCCACAGCACCGCCGGCTGCTGCTCGACGCGCAGCCGCTCGAGCAGAAGCGGCACGGTCTGGCGCGCGACGAAGCTCTCGCAGGCCCACGCCGCCGCCGCGCGCACCTCGGGGATCTCGGACGCGAGCAGCCGCGCGACGCCCTCGGGCAGCGCGCCGCTTCCCAGCTCGCGCAAGAGCTCGAGGCTGAACAGCACCACGTCGGCGTCGGCGCTCTCGAGGCCCTTTTCAGCGACCACGCGGCCGGCGGCGAGCGTCGCCGCGTCGGCTTCGTCGAGCTCGGCGCCGAGCCGACCCATGCCCACCGCCTCCTCGAGCGCCTGCTCGTAGGCCGGCTTGACGCGCAGCACGCCGACGAACCACAGCGCGGCAAAGATCACGATCGCCACGCCTACGCCGCGAAGCCCCACCGCGCTGGCCGCGATGAACAGCAGCAGCGCGCCGAGGCCGCTTCCGATCGGCGTGGCGGCGCCCTTGAGGTAGAGCTTACCGCTGCGACGAATGGCCGAAGGCAGCGGGCGCGAAGCGATCTCGCGGCCGATGTTGTTGACGCTGTAGCCGGCGACGTTTTGCCCCATGCGCAGCAGCACCGCCGGCCACAGCCCCGGCAGCGCGATCAGCGCCACGCCGGCCAGCGCGGCGTAGAGCGGCAGCACGCCGATCAGCCCCGTGACGCCGAAGTGCGACAGCAGCGGGTTGGTCGCGACGAACTGCACGAGCAGCGTCAACCCGCTGGCGATGGCGTAGAACGGCCCCATGAAGGTGCCGATGCCGCGCTTGTCGAAGGCGCGCGCCAGCTCGGACTTGAGCGCGTAGTCGCCGAGGGTGTCGACGAGCGTGAGCAGGCCGACCGCGCCGGCGAGGCGACGAAAGAGCGGGTAGCGCAGCGGCGACGTTTTGGTCTTGCTCGCGCGCGCCTCGCTGGCCGACGGCGGCAGCGGCCGCAGCGCCACCAGACAGCCCATGGAGCCGACGATGGCGCCGCCGAGCACGTACAGCAGCGACTCGGGTGAGACGACGCGCACCAGCAGCGGCACCAGCGCGCCGAAGACCAGCGCGCCGACGGTGCCGGCCGCGTTGATCCACTTGGCCACGCGCTTGAACTCGCGCACGTCGAAGACGTCGCCGACCACGCCCCACGAGATCACGCCCAGCATCGTCGACACCGCGGCGAGCCACAGACAGACGCCGAAGGGTACCGCCGCGAGCCCGGCCGCGAGCAGCAGGCGCGCCGCCACCAGGCTGCCGGCGAAGGTCAAGAGCACGCCGGCGCTGACCACGCGCGAGCTGCTCGAGACCAGCGGGCGCGCGCCGAAGGCCAGCGCCAGCACCACCGCGGTCTGGCCCATGAACAGGTAGGGCAGCCAGTGGCGCGGATAGGTCGACAGGAAGATCAGGTCGATGAGCGTGCGCGAGAGGATGATCGCCGCCACGCTGAGGAAATGCAGACCCAGCGCGGCGAGCAGATTTCTGCGCCCGCTCTCGCCCATGCTGCTGCGCATCCTACGGGAAAGCGCGGCGCCGGCGCCGCTGCAAAACGCGCGGCAAACGCGCTATGCTACATGCCGCTTACAAGGAGTGCCCGATGAGCTTGGTCAAGCGAAGTTTCGTGCTCGGCGTGGGTGCTGCGCTGCTGCTCGCGCTCGGCGCCTGCAGCAGCAATGACGGAAACGCGACGCCCGACGGCTCCACGGGCGACGACGCGCAGAGCGCCGATCAGAGCTGCGGTGACTACGTCTGCGGGCCCTTCGGCACCAAGCAGGGCGACATCATCGAGAACCTCTCGTTCTCCGGCTTCCGCGACCCCGACGACCTGTGCACCGCGCACGTCGACAAGGCGCACGACCTCTCCAAGCCGGTGCGCTTTTCGCTCTCGGAGTACTACAACGGCTCGACCACCTGCCCAGACAAGCAGAAGAAGCTGCTGTGGGTGATGATGTCGGCCGGCTGGTGCGGCCCCTGCATCGACGAGATCAAGAGCATCATGTCGCAGTACAAGGCGGGCGGGCTCGATCCGCGTCTCGAGGTGATGGACATGCTCTTCGAGACAGACACGCGCGCGCCGACCACCGAGGAGTTCGCCCGCAAGTGGCAAAAAGACCTCGGCATCACCTTCCCGCTGGCGATGGATCCCGAGTTCCAGATGCAGAAGTACTTCCAGCGCAACGCGGTGCCGGTGAACATGCTCATCGACCTGCGCACCATGCGCATCCACTTCTTCCAGACGGGCGTCTCGCTCTCGCGCGTCGGTCAAGAGATGGTCGCCTTCTTCTCGCGCCTCGATAACGGCAACTAGCAGTTGTCCGGATTGTCCGGACTGTCCGCCGGACAGTCACCGGACAGTGTCCGATCTGTCCGCCGCCCCCCCGAACATCTCTAAATAGTTGTAATAGCTACGCTCGGGTCGTGGCACGGGGCCTGCTCTATCGGTTGGCGAAACCGAACGGAGCAAACACCATGTCCACTGCCACACGCATTCTGAAGACCACCGCCTACCCCACGCTGCTCGCGACCGTCCTCGGCGTCGCTGTCTGGGCTGTCCGCAGCGGCCAGAACCTCGCGCTCGTCGCGCTGCTCGCGCTGTTTGCCAGCATCGGCGTGCTGCTGCTGCTCGAGCGACTGATCCCGTTCAAGGACGAGTGGCACGCCGACGCCAAGGGATGGCTGCGCGACGGCATCTACTTCGGCCTCAACGGCGCCGTCGATGCAGCCACCAAGGTCGGCGTCACGGCGCTGGCGGTGCTCGTCGCGCCGCACCTCGACTGGGGCGCCGCGCGCCTTCCGCTGTGGCTCGCGGCCCCACTAGCGATCCTCGTCGCCGACTTCTTCGGCTACTGGCTGCACCGCAAGTCGCATGACATCGAGTGGCTGTGGCGCGTGCACGGCGTGCATCACGCGCCGACGCAGGTCAACACGTTCAACAACAACACGGCGCACTTTCTCAACATCGTCTTTTCCACCACCGCCAAGTGGCTGCCGATCTTGCTGCTCGGCTTTTCAGCCGAGGCCGTCTTCATCGCGGGCCTCTTTCTGACCGTGCAGAGCTTCGGCGTGCACGCCAACGCCGACCTTCGCCTCGGGCCGCTCAACTGGATCATCATGGGCCCCGAGCATCACCGCCTGCATCACAGCACGGTCATCGCCGAAGCGGGCAACCACGCGACGGGCATCACCTTGTGGGACCTCGTCTTCGGCACGTTCACCTGGCGCCCGGGCCGCGTACCGACCGCCGTCGGCACCTACGACCCGCAGGCGTTCCCCGCGCCCGACCGCATCGTGCAGAACGTGTTGCTTCCTTTTCGCTGCCCCGAGCGCAACTAACACACAGCGGAGACCACCATGGGCCTTTACAGCAACGTGCTCTTTCCTGGCTGCTACGACCGCATGATGAAAGACGCCGCGCTCGACGCGCGTCGCAGCGAGAGCCTGCGCGCCGTACGCGGCGAGACGCTCGAGGTCGGCATCGGCACGGGCCTCAACCTGCCGCACTATCCTGCGCACGTGCGGCACATCACCGCGGTCGATCCCAACCGCGGGATGGCCAAGAAGCTGCGCGAAAAGACCGCGCGCGGCGCTATCGCGGTGGACCTGCACCTCGCCGGCGCCGAGAACATGCCCTTCATCGACGCCCTCTTCGACACCGTCGTGACCACGCACGTGCTGTGCAGCCTCGACGACGTCGACGCCGGCCTACGCGAGATTCGGCGCGTGCTGCGCCCCGGCGGACAGCTCGTGTTTCTCGAGCATGGCCTCAGCTGCGAGCACAAGGTGCGCGCCTGGCAGCGGCGGCTCAACCCGCTGCAGCGGCTGTGGGGCGACGGCTGCCGACTGGACGTGCCGATCAGCGAGGTGATTCGCGCGGCCGGCTTCGAGCTCGTGAGCCTCGACGAGGGCTACCTCCCCGGCCACGCCAAGACCCACGGCTACATCTACCAGGGCGTGGCGCGTCGGTAGCGCGCGCGCGCGGCGCAGCTACTTGCAGCCGGCGAGCTTGCCGTTGCGCTTGCAGAACAACGCGCGGATCGCCGCGCGCGAGATGCCGCTGCCCTTGTACCGGTTGTTGACGAGCCAGGTGGGGCTGCCCGCGATGCTCAGGCGGTGCGCGATCTTGATGTCCTTGGCCAGAAGGCGCGCGCCCTGCTTTCCGCGCGCGCAGCGCGCGATGCGCGCCACCGAGAGCTGCGCCTTGCGCGCGCAGCCTTTCCAGTCGGTGGAGCGATAGTCCTTGGCGCGGCAGACGACGTAGTCGATCCAGCGCGCGCGCTGCGCGTGTTTGCGGCTGCGGCGCGCGAGGTGCTTGACGCAGACCTGCCTGAGGTTCTCGTCGACCTCTGTTTGACCATGCAGTGCCTTGAAGCCGCCGCCTTGCTTCTTGTCGGCGATGTAGTGCGTGTCGAAGCGCATGCGACGGCCAAACTGCTTGAGCAGCGCCGCCACCTCGGGCAGTGCGCGGCTGGCAAACGGACAGCGCGACATCATGAAGATGTCGAGCTTGCCGGGGACGCGCTTGCGACAGACGAGCTTGCCCTTGCAGGTCGGATCGCGACAGTCGACGAGGCCGTTGCCGGTGTCATCGCGCCCGTTGTCGCAGATCTCGACGGTGGGATCGAAGCTCGCTGGCACCCTCAGCCGCAGCGAGCCACCCAGCAGCGGGGTCTTGGTGAGCCAGCGCTTGAGCGTCGGGTACTTCAACGCGCGCGTGACCTCGGGCCGAAAGAGCCACACTGGCAGGTAGCGGCCCCCCGCGCGCTTGTAGGCGGCGTAGAGGCGCAGCCCGCGCGCGCTCTTGTAGTCGACCTTCTGCACCGACAGGCGCTGAAAGAAGCGCGCGCGCAGGTTCGACTCGAGGCCGGCGACGTTGCAGCGCTTGCAGCGCTTGTCGGTCAGCACGGTGGCGCGCACCAGCACCGGCTGGGGCAGGTTGGCGCACAGCTTGGGCTTGCGCGTCAGCGCGTTGCATAGCGCGGCCGTGAGCTCGCGCGTGCTGCGCCCGCCGCGATATGGCTTGCCCGCCAGATAGATGGTGGGGCTTCCGCTGGCGCCGGCCGCACGTGCGCGCCGCGCCGACGCGCGCAGCAGCATGCTCGCTTCGGCGCCGCCGAGACAGGCGCCGATGCCCTTGACGCTCATCCTCTGCGCGCGCGCGCAGCGGCGCCAGTCGTTGGGGATGTTGCGGAACGTGCGGTTCTGGCAGTTGATGAACGACAGAAAGCGGTGCGGCTCGGGGTAACGCTTGATCACGCACAGCTCGACCTTGTCGCCTTCGACCTCGGTCGCGCCGTGCAGCGACGTGATGGTGCCGCTGCCGGGCGAAACGTTGGCGATGTAGTCGACGCGAAGGTCGACGTAGCTGCCCATGCGCGCGATCACCGGCCCGAGGTTCTGTTCCAGCATGCTGGCGAATGGGCACTTGGACATCACGTAGAGCTGCAGGCGGACCTTGCCCTTCGCGGTGGGCTGCCGCGGGCGTTTGAACGCGGTGGGCAAACGCGCGTCGGCGAGCGACGCGCCGACGAGCAGCGCGAGCAGCGCGGCGAGCGTGATCGGGCGAATCTTGGGCATGGCGCCCCATCATACGCTGGCGCGCGCGGAAGCTGCGATACCCGCGGGTGCGCTCGCGCGCGCGCGCTAGCGCAGGCCGAGCTTGTCCATGCGTCGATAGAGCGCCTGACGCGAGATGCCGAGCGCCTCGGCCGCGCGCAGCACGACGCCATCGGCGCGCGCCAGGGCTTCCTCGATGGCGGCGCGATCGAGGCTCGCCGCGCGACGGCGCGCGCTCGGTGAGCTCGCAGCCCGCGGAGCGTTCGTCCGCGGGGAATCTGCAGCCCGCGGAGCGCGCGCGGGCGCGGCCGGCGGCGGTGCGGCGATCTCGAGGCGCACGCTGCTGCCGGGAAGCCCCAGCATCTCCGGCTGCACGGCGCCACCGCGGGCGAGGATCGAGGCGCGCTCCATCACGTTCTGCAGCTCGCGCACGTTGCCGGGCCAGCGATAGGCCTGCATCAGCGCGCGCGCCGCCGGCGAGAGGCTCGCGCGCGGCACGTGCAGCTTGGCCGCGGCGCGTTCGAGGAAATGCTCGGCGAGCAGCAGCACGTCATCGCCGCGCTCGCGCAGCGGCGGCGCGCGCAGCGGGAAGACGCCGAGGCGATAGTAGAGGTCTTCGCGAAAGTTGCCGTGCGCCACCTCGGCGAGCAGGTCGCGATTGGTGGCGGCGACGACACGCACGTCGACCTTGCGGGTGCGGTCATCTCCGACGCGCTCGAGCTCGTGCTCCTGCAGCACGCGCAGCAGCTTGCTCTGCAGCTCGAGCGGCACTTCGCCGATCTCGTCGAGAAAGATCGTCCCGCCATCGGCGAGCTGAAAGCGCCCTTCGCGCGAACGGTGCGCGCCGGTGAAGGCGCCTTTGACGTGACCGAAAAACTCGCTCTCGAACAGCTCCTTGGGCACCGAGGCGCAGTTGACGCGCACGAGCGGCTTGTCGCGGCGCGCGCTGCGATCGTGAATCGCGCGCGCGAAGAGCTCCTTACCGGCGCCCGACTCGCCCTGGATCAGCACCGTCGCTTCCGTCTTGGCCACCGCTTCGACCTGCGCCAGCGCCATGCGCAACACGGGGCTCTCGCCGACGATCGCTTCGAACGAGGCATGGATCTCTTCGCGCAAGTAGTCGCGCTCGCGCGCCAGCTCGCGGTTGAGGCGCGCGATCTCTTTGGCGCGACGCTCGAGCTCTTCGCGCGCGGCGACCTGCGCGCGGACGTCGCGCACGGAGCCGGTGAAGAACACCTCGTCACCGAGTGGCGTATAGGTGAAGCGCACCTCGATCGGGATCTCGCCACCGCCGCTGTGCGCGCCGCGCACCTCCACGTAGCGAATGTCCATGCCGCTCGGGTTGCTCAGGCGCTGACGAAAGGCGACGTCGTGCCGCGAGCGATAACGCACCGGCATCAGCTGCTGGATCGACTGGCCGAGCAGCGCGCCCTCGGCGTATCCGAAGATTCGCTCGGCCTCCTTGTTGATCAGCACGATGTCCTGCGCGCTGTCGCAGACGATGAAGCCATCGCCGCAGGTGTCGAGCAGATAGGCAAGGTGCGCTGTGGTCAGGTGCAGGTCGTCTCGCGCTACGGGCATCAGGCTGCGTGTCCTTACGGATGGTAGATGCCGCCGCCGGTGACCAGCGAGGGGACGCTCGGGCCGGCGATGCCGCCGAAGACGATCATCCCGGTCCCCGCCCACACCGCGCGCGGGTGGCTGCGCGGCGACGGCGCGTTGACGTTGGACATGGTGGTCCAGCTATTGGACGCGAGTCGATAGACGCCGCCGTCTGCCAGGTAGCTGCCGTTGTAGCCGCCCCAGACGATCATCTGTGTGCCGGTCCACACCGCCGCGTGCCAGACGCGCCCGCCCGGCGCACCCGCCGCCGAGATCGCGGTCCAGCTGTTGCTCACCGGATCGAAGCTGGCGCCGTTGTTGTAGCGAGTGCCCGGATTTCCGAGCTGGCCGCCCCACACGATCATCCGCGTGCCCGTCCACAGCGCGGCGTGGCCCCAACGCGGACTGGGCGCGCCGGTCGCCGCGGTGCGGCTCCAGCTGTCGGTCGCCGGCGTGTAGATGCCGCCGCTGTCGACGCCCGAGAGGCTGCCGCCCCACACGATCATCTGCGTGCCGGTCCACACCGCCGTCTCGTGGCTGACCACCGGCGGCTGTCCCATGCTGTTCATCTGCGTCCAGCTGTTGCTTAGCGGGTCATAGCTGCCGCCCGGGCTGTCTACCGCGGCGTAGCCGCCCCACACCAACATGCGCGTTCCCGTCCACACCGCGACGTGCGTCCAGCGCGCCTCCGGCGCACCGCTCGCGGTGATCGGCGTCCACGTGTTGCTTCCCGGATCGTAGATGCCGCCATCGGCGAGCTTGCTGCCGTTGTAGCCGCCCCAGATGTAGAGCCGCGTGCCGTCGGTCACGCCGGTGGCGTCTGCGCGCGCACTCGGCGCGCCGCTGGCCGTCCCGCTGCTCCACATGTCGGTGACCGGATCGTAGAGGCGCGGCGCGCCGCCGAAGTACGTGCCTTGGTTGTCGTGCCCGCCCCAGATGATCATGCGGCCGGCGGCCCACACGGCGACGCCGCGATGCGCGCCGCCCGAGGCGCTGCCCATCGCGCGCCAGCCGCTGAGCGGACCGGGCGCGTCGACCGTGCCGTCGGTCACGAGCCCATCCACCGTCGCGTCGGCCGGCGGCGCATCGCGGCTCGCGTCGGTGTGCGGCGCGTCGCCGCTCGCGATGTCGAGCGCCAGGCCGTCGGCCACGTCGCGTGCGCCATCGCTCGGCAGACCGCCATCGCCACGCGGCAGGTCGCCACGTGGCAAGTCGGCGCGCGCGATGTCCAAGACGCGCCCGTCGTCGGAGCCGCCCGCGGGCGATCCAGCGAAGCCGCCGCGCGCGCACCCCGCGCTCGCCGACAACAGGGCCACGAGCGCCCACGCGACGAAACGAGCCTGGGCCAAGCACCCCGTCGTCACCACGACGCGATCGTAACACGGCGCAGATTTGCCCGGCCCGGCGCGAGCACGGTGCAGACCGAGTCGGCTTGGCGCTTTGATCGGTTCGCTCGACTGTTACCGGTTCAGGACGACTCGGTCGCGTGCGCGGTCAGCGTGACCCGATCGGGCCAAACGCGCGATCTCGCTCGCGGCACGGGATCTGGCATCGCTGCTGCTTGCGACGGGTGCGATGCCTACCCGTCAGTTCGGAAGCTATGACATCGAGGTCGACCGCGATGGTCACCTCGCCGACGCGAGCCAGTGGACGCCCGAGCTCGCCCAAGCCATCGCCCACGCGGTGGGCGTGGGGCGGCTCAGCGCGCGGCACTGGGACGTGATCAACTTCTGCCGCGAGCAGACGCGCGCGAGCGGCGCCGTGCCCGGGCTGCGCCACATTGCCCGAGGCTCGGGCGTGTCGCTGCAGGAGCTCTACGACCTGTTTCCTCGCGTGCCGGGCAAGCTCGCGGCGCTGCTGGCCGGGCTGTCGAAACCCAAGAGCTGTATCTGACCTGCGGCACAGCGCTCACGGCGCGCGCCACACGATGGCGCCACCGCGTCCCGCCGCGTAGCGCCCCCAGCCGTTGCCGCCGAGCGCCGTGAAGGGTCCGCCAACGCCGGTGGGCTCGGGCGAAAAGCTCGCGCCCTGATCGCGCGAGCTCGCCAAGCACGTCGACAACGCCGACGATGCCGGCGGCTCGCTCGCGGCGCAGCTGCTGTCGGACGCGGCGTGCAGCACGCCGGCGGCGTCGATCCACAGCGCGCTAACGCGCGAGAGCGCGATCTTGACCTCGCGCCAGCGCTGGCCGCCGTCGTCGCTGACGAGCACGGCGCCGCGCAGGCTGCCCGCCACCAGGTGCTTGCCGTCGTCGAAGCCGACGATGGCCGACAGCGTGAAGGCCGACTTGGCCAGCGCCGAGACGCCGCTGTCGCGCGTGCTCCAGACGCCGGCAGCATCGCGATAAAGGATCGTCGCCGCGTTGCCGACGACCCACAACCCCGAGCTGCTGTCAGCCCACAGCGCGCGCAGGTCGCGTCCTGCTGCCGCGGCGGGCAGCGTCTCGGCCGACCAGCCGCCGCTCGCCGCGTCGCGCCGCAGCACCGTGCCGCTGCCGATGGCGAACACGTCGCCGGCCGGCGTGCCGCCCACCGCGCCGAGCTGCTGCGTCGTGCCGCTGACCTGCTCGTCCCAGCTGCGCCCGCCGTCGCTCGAGCGCAGGAGCAACCCGCGCGTGCCCGACGCGTAGAGCGTGCCGTCAGCGGCGCCCGACACCGACAACGCGCGACGCGTGCCGGCGAGGGCGACGCGCGTGAAGCGCCGCCCGTCGTCGCTTCGCAGCATCGACGCGCCGGCGGCGGCGACGACGAGGCCTTGACCCGCCCACAGGCCTGTCACGTCATCGCGCGCGCCATCGGCTGCGAGCGGCGACGTCATCGTCGGCGCGCTCGCGCTCGCGCTCGCCGCGCGCACGGCGCCGTAGCGGCCGGCTGCCAGCAGCTTTCCGCCAGGCGAGCCCCACAGGCCGAGCAGCTGCGGCTCGTCGTCGACGGTGACGCGCGTCCAGCTCGGCGTGGCAGAAGCGCTGCCCGCGAGGCCCACCGAGCGCAGCACGCGCCCCTCGTCGAGCGCGTGCTGGCGCGCGGCGAGCACGACGATCTCGCCGTCGGCCAGGCCCCAGACCTCGTTCATCAGGTTCACGCCGGCGGGCGTGGGCGCGAGCGCGCCGAAGGTCTTGCCCGCATCGAGCGAGCGCAGCGCGCCGCTGGTGCCCACCGCGAAGATCGCCGACGCGTCGGGCCGCCCCCACACGTCCGCGAGCTCGCCGCTGCCGCCGCTCGCCGCGGCGAAGCTCTCGCCGCCGTCGTCGCTGCGCACGATCGTCGCGCCGGCGCCTACCGCCACCACCAGCTTGCCGTCGGCGGAGACCCACACGCTGCTGAGATCGGCGCTCGTCTGCGAGGGCCGCGCCTCGAACGACTTGCCGCCGTCGCGCGAGCGGCCGATGAAGCCGCCGCGCCCGACGACGATCATCGTGCCCGCGCCGCTCCACACCGCACGCAGGTCCTTGTCGGTCTGCGGCAGCACCTGCGCGCTCCAGGCGGCGCCGCCGTCGTCGGAGCGCGCCACCGTGGCGCCAGCGCCGACGGCCACCAGCACCTTGTCGTCACCCCAGATGCCGAAGAGGCCGGCGCCGGTGCCCGAAGCGCGACGCACGAACGTGGCGCCGCCGTCGTCGCTCGCGATGATGGTGCCGCTGGCACCGACGGCCCAGCGCTTCTGCTCGCCGCGCCCCCAGACGGCCGTCAGATCGTGGCCCTGCGGCAACGGATTGAGCCAACACCAGGCCTCGCCCGAGCAGAGCAGGCCGGCGCTGTCGACGACGCCGATGTCGGCGGCTGGAGCGTCGGGCGGCGTGGCGTCCTCGGCGCGCTGCCCGTCGGCGCGCGCATCGCCACCTTGGGTGTCTGCCGCCGGCTGCGCCGACGAGCAGCCGGCGATGCAGACGCCGAGGGAAAAGAGCGCCACGAGGGCGCGCGGGTGCTGGTGGGTCATCGCAGCCTCTTTCATCTCTGCACCGAGAGATGCAGAGATGGAACCGGCGTGCGCTTCTTTCAGGGCATGGGGTAGGTGCCCGTGCCGCTGCCCGTCCCTGTGCCGCTGCCTGTCCCCGAGCCGCTATCGGCGCCCGTGTCGGTGCTCGTGTCGGTGCCCGCATCGGCGCCCGTGTCGGTGCTCGTGTCGGTGCCCGAGTCCGGCGTCTGCGGGCCGCAGTTGCCGGTCTGGGAGATCTGGCCGCTGACCGAGTACGTCAAGATGGCGCCATTGTGGCGCCAGGCGTAGGACGCCTCGAACGACGCGGCGCCGCTGACGAGGTTGATGGAGCCCGAGATCTTCTCGTCTTTGAGCTTGTTTTCGTAGCCGACGTACCAGTCGTCGCCGGCGAAGGAGAAGCCCTCGACCTTCTTCGGACAGTCGTTGCTCAGCGTCACGGACGTGATCGGGATCGGGTGCGTCTTGAACGTCGTTGGCTGCTCGGTGCCCGAGGCGGTGAACTTGCTCGCGGTGAACGTCACCTTGCTGGCTGCGGTGTCGAGCGAGCCATCGGCCTTGAAGACGATCGAATAGTCGGCGACGAAGACCACGTCGCCGTCGTACTGCTTGGCGTACTGGTCGGCGTTGCGCACCGCCGCGGGGCTCGTCATCAGCGTACGGCCGTTGCGCTCGTAGGGGCCTGCCTTGGCCGATCCGCGCGAGGTGGCGCAGATCGTCACGCTGCCCGACGTGTTTTCGGGCGGCCTGTTGCACCCGCCCTCGCCGCCGCCGTCATCGACCGCGACGGCGGTACCGCTCGCCGCCGCGCGCGTGCTCTCGTTGCCCGTGCCGCCGCCGAGCACCCCCGGCCCGCAGTGGATCACCGTCACGGCGAGCAAGCCGGCAGCCAGCGCGCTGCCGAGCACCCGCCATGGTTTGGACGCACCTGTCTGCTGACGCATAAGCGCTCCTCCTCTTCACTTTCGCTTTCGCGGTTGCGGACGCAGGGAGGGCCTGAGCGCCTGGCAAACGCCCTGCCTCGTGGTGCGTCCGTGTGTGTAGAGGTAGTACGCGGCGTGCGCGCAGACTGTGACCGAAAAAAGAAACTAGCGGCGGGAGCGGGAGCGGCGCCGCCGGCGGCGGCGGCCGAAGGCGAGCAGGCCGAGCAGCGCGAGCAGCAGCAGCGAGGGCGTGGTGCCACCGTTCGGCGCAGCGCCGACGGCGCAGCCCGACGAGTAGGTCGGGTCACAGGCGTCGCCGACGCCGTCCTTGTTCTCGTCCTGCTGCAACGAGTTGACCACCGTCGGGCAGTTGTCCTCGGCGTTGGGGATGCCGTCGGCGTCGAAGTCGCCGCAGGCGTCGCCCACGTCGTCGTTGTTGCTGTCGGTCTGCTTGGGGTTGGCGATGGTCGGGCAGTTGTCGAAGGCGTTGATCAGGCCGTCGCCGTCGTCGTCCTTCTCGCCGTTCTTCTTCTTGGCCTCGTCGTCGACCTCGTCGCGCACCTTGAAGAAGTCGACGCGGTCGATGACCACCGGCTGCGGCAGCTTGCCCGCGTCGTCGCTGGCCACCGGGACGATGGTCAGCTTGCTGAAGATGCCGGTCAGCTCGGAGCTGCACGAGTCGACCCAGCCCTCGGTGGCCGTGCCCTGGCCGAAGCAGTAGGGCCCGCACTCGGTCTGGCCCTGCTCGGTCTGGCACTCGCCCTTGACCAGCAGCGTATCGTCGCAGCTGTTGTACCAGCCTTCGTTGGGCGTGTCGGCGAAGCGGCAGACGGCGACGCAGCCCTTGCACTTCTTGCCGGCGAGCTCGGTGATGGGGCGGTGGTTGGGGTGCACGGCGATGTCGTGCATCTTGCCGTCAGCCACCACCGGGAAGGGCAGCTCGACCTTCTTGCCGGCGCTGTCCTCGAGGATGAACTTGCCGGACAGCAACTTGCCGCCCTCGAACTTGGGCACCAGCATCTTGATGCGGTAGGCGTCGTAGGTCGACGTGTCGAGGCGCACCTTGTCGTGCACGATGGCCGAGTTGGCGTTGGCCAGCGACACGATCAGCCGTCCTTGGTTGACGCGGATCGCCTCCTTGGTGCCGACGCCCTTCCAGCCTTCGAGCTCGGTGTCGCCTTCCCACTGCGGATCGCCGCCCCACTCCCACAGCGCCGCGTCGACCTTGTCGCCCCAGGCGTTGCGGTTGCGCAGGCGGTAGCCGGTGGAGCGATAGAGGTGGCGCGAAAACGCGACGCGGTACTTCTCGAGCCGATCGAGCGTCTTCTGATCGAGCGCGTCGACCTTCTCGACGAGCAGCGTGTGGATCTGCGTGTTGACTTTGTAGCTCTGCGTCCAGTCGGGCTTGCGCTCGCCGTTGGCGGCGATGATCTGGTCGAGCGAGACGATGCGCTTGACGCCGTCAGCGCGGATCTGCGAGGGCGACTGCACCTCGTCGGCGCGGAACGGCTGACAGCCGCCGCTGATGGTGCGGTAGTAGGGCGGATCGAGACACAGGTCGAACTGCTGCAGGCAGCGATCGAAGTCGTCGTTGCACTTGAGGCCGCCCGAGTTGGGGATCTCGTACTTCTCGCAGTCGACCTTGATCGCGTCGAGGGTCTGCTGCGAGGGCTGGCAGGTCTTCTGCGTGGTGTCGATGACGAACACGTCGGGGACCTGGCTCTTGGGGATCAGGCCCCACAGGTAAAGGTCGAGCGGCCGTGTGCCGCGCGCCGGCGTGATCGAGAAGTACGTGCCGTTGCCTTCCTCGCGCCAGTTGCAGCCGTACATCAGCTGGCCGTAGGTGTTGTGATAGAGGCTCCAGTGCGCGCCCTGCTGGCCGATCAGGCGGTCCGAGACGGTGCCGTTGGTGTCGAGGTAGCCGATGAAACAGCACACGTCGTGCTGCGTCTCGTGGGTCAGGATGTTGAGCGGCTGCACGTCCTCTTTGCTGAACAGCTCGTCGTCCTTCCAGTCGTTGATCGACCACATGTTGACCAGCGCGTGCAGCTTGCGGCTCGGCAGCGGGTTGTAGGGCAGACCGACGCCGCTGATGTTCATGATGCGGCCGCCGCTGGGGTGCGGCAGCTCGAAGTGGTAGGCCAGCGGGCAGCCTTGCGTCTGGTCGACGGGCTGGCCGGGCGAGGAGGCCTGCTTGAACGAGGTCCACAGCACCAGCGTCTGGTAGAGGTCCTCGTAGCCGGGGTAGCCGAGCACCGCGTTGAGTGCCTGGTTGAAGGTGGCGTTGGTCAGCGCGTAGGCCTCGGTCTCTTTGGGATCGCGCTCGCAGCGCGCCGTGCGCGCGACCGTCGAGCCGACGTCGACGACCATCAGGCCGCCGCCGTAAAGGCACGTGCCCGTGCGCTGAAGCTCGTCCTTGCACGCCGCGAGGTCGCTGCTCGCCGCGGCGACGTCGCGCGGCAGCGCCGCCTTGGCGGCGAACGGCACGGCCGGCACCGACGGCAGCACCGCCGGCAGCTTGATCTTGTTGACGTCGATCGACTTGGGCACCTCGCACGGCCGCTGCGCGGCGCGCGAGAGGTTGTGCCGTCTGATCGCCTCGGGCGAAGGCAGGATGCTCTGCGGCGCGTCGTGCCACGGGGCTGCCCACGCGACGCCGGATACGGTCACAAAGAAGGTCGAAAGCGCGACGACTGCTCGTTTACACATAGCTCTCACGATGCTCTTGGAGCGCTAGCAACTAGTACCGATAACGCAGGCCGAAACGCACGCGGAACGGGTCCTGCCGGTCAATTATTTCACCAAACTGCGTCGGTGCACCTGGCTCGAGATTTCGCTCTTCATAGCGCGTGGCGGTGCGCAGGTTGAAGACGTTGAAGATCTCGCCGATGAGCTCGAGCTTGTGCGCCTCGCCGATGAGCTTCTTGGTCAAGTGCGTCATGCGCCAGACGAACTTGAGGTTGAGCGCCAGCCGCCACGGCGTGCGCAGCGTGACATCGTCTGCCGTCGTCGACAGCGAGCGCGGGTCGGTGCCGCGCACGGCGCGCCGGTCGGCGTAGTCGTTGAAGAAGCTGTTGAAGTAGAGCCGGTCGTAGGGCGTGCCGGAGCCGATCCAGAGGTTGCCGCCGATGGTGAAGATCTTCTTCCAACGCCAAAAGCCCGTGACCTTGATGACGTGGCGGCGGTCGTCGGGCAGCGGTCCGTCGAAGAACGGCGACTGGCGCGGGCGGTCGAGGTACGTGGTGGCGAAGCCCTCGGAGACGGTGCCGAAGCTCTTCGACCACGTGTAGCTGGCCGTCAGCTGCCAGTTGCCGACGAAGCGGCGCGCGAAAAACGACAGCGAGATGTACTTGCGCTGCGCCTGGTCGGGCGTCTCGAGGTCGAAGATGAACTCGCTCTTGCCGCTCTTGAAGCCCTGCGAATTATCCCCCGCCTCGTTCCAGATCACGTTGGTCTCGAGGTCTTCCCACTGGTTGACGAAGTGGCGGAACTGGAAGTCGACGCCGGTGGCGAAGCCGTCGAACCACTCGCGCGCCACGCCGAGCACCAGCTCGTGGGTGCGCGGCGGCGACAGCGCGCCGGGGTTGAAGCGTGCGTCCTGCGAGAGGTTGCCGTCGGCGTCGAACTGCGGCCGCGGCACGCCGACGGTGCGGATCTGACCGCCCACGCGGCAGTTGAGCGAGTAGGTGCGCGTCTCGGGGTCCCAGTTGCAGGTCTGCTCGATCTGCGCGCGACCGATGAAGCGCGGGATCGAAAGGAAGCCCATGTCGACGTACTGGTTGTAGCCGCCGCGCAGCACCGTCTTGCCGTCGCCGAAGACGTCGAGCGCGAAGTTGAGGTGCGCCGTCGCCGTCAGGAAGCTCGTCACGGTGCGCCCGTCGGGGTTGACCGAGTTGGCCGCGTGCAGCGCCACGCCGGGGATCAGGCGCAGGCGCTTGAGCTTGGGCAAACGCCAGGTGTCCTGCAGAAAGAGGATCAGCTTGTTGCCGCTGGTGCTCGTGGCGAGCTTACCCTGGCGGCACTTGGCTGCGTCGTACTGCGGCGAGGTCGGATCGCAGGCCGAGGTCTCGTCGAAGTCGAGGAAGTAGCGCGACAGCGCGAAGGGCTGGCCGAAGCGCGTCTGGAACACCTGGTTGCCGGTGTACTGGAACTCGCTGGGGTTCTGCACGTGGTCGAAGCGGAAGCCGCCGCGAAGCTCGTGGTTGCCGGCGAGCTTGTTGACGAAGTAGTTGGCGCTCGAGCCGACGGTGAGGCGATAGCGGTCGTCTTTGGTGACGGTGCTGGCGTTGCGCGAGGCGACGGCCGTCGCCGTGTCGCTGATGCGCGAGACGTCTTCGTTGCCCGACTGCGGGTAGACGCGCAGCCCGTTCCACTTGAACGAGACCTGCGTCTTGAGAAACAGCTTGCTCGAGACGCGCCAATCCCAGATGCCCGAGACGATCACGCCGAACTGGTCCTGGTGCGTCTCGGCGTCGGGCTCGATGGTGATCAGCTGCCCGGTGTTGCTGATCGACGCCGGGTCGGTCTGAAAGAGCAGCGAGAACTTGTGGTCGTTGGTGGCCTGCCAGGTCAGCTTGGCCAGCGCCTTGACGCCGAAGTACTTGCGCGAAGGGTGGTTGGGCAGGATGCCATCGCGATCGGGCGGCAGCGTCGAGACGTTGTAGTTGAGCTCGGTCGAGATGAAGTACCAGAGCTTGTTCTTGATGATCGGGCCGCCGATGTTGAGGTTGAAGTCGAGGTTGGTGAAGTTGAGGCCCGACTCCTCGGGGCGTTTGATGACCAGCGCGTCGTTCTGGTAGTAGATCGACGAGTCGAGCTTGAGCTTGTTGGAGCCCGAGCGCGTCACGACGTTGATCAGACCGCCCGGCGTGTCCGAAAACTCGGGACCCTTGCCGCCCGTGATGACGTTGATGTCGCTCATGGCGTCGAAGTTGAAGTTGGTCGAGAACGTGTTGGTCACCGGGTCGGTGGTGTCGACGCCGTCGATCATGTAGCGGTTCTGAAAGTAGGCGCCGCCCGAGATCGCTGGGTTGCCGGCGCCCGCGCCCGATGGGTTGCGGTTCTGCGTGACGTTGCCCGACGCGCCGACCACACCCTGGTAGCTGCGCCCGAGCACCGGCATGTTCTCCATGAACTCGTTGGAGAGCGTCTCGCCGGTCTGCGCGCGCGTCACGTCGATGACGGGGCGCGCGGCTTTGATCACGTAGGTCTCGCCGCGCGGGCGGCGGCGCCGGCGCACGCGGCGGATCACGCGCTGGCTGGTGGGCTGCGAGGCCGACATGCTCGTCGGCTGCGACGTCGGCATCGACGCTGGCGGCAAGGGCTTGGTCTTGTCGCGCTCCAAGAGAATGTCGAGGGTCACCGTCTGGCTGACCCACACGCGCACGCCTTTGCGCTTGGCGCCGATGAAGCCCTTGGCGCGCACGGTGACGACGAAGACACCCGGCGTCAGACCGAGGAAGCGGAAGGCGCCCTCGTCGTCGGTCTTGTCAGTCTTGTCACCGCCGATCTGCGTCGGCGAGTTGACGGTCACCGACGCGCCGGCGAGGGGATTGCCTTCGTTGTCGTAGATCGTGCCTTCGATGCGGCCAGTGCGAGAGCCTTGCGCCAGCGCGACGCTCGGCGCGAGCAGCAGCAGCAGCAGCAGCGGAGAGAGAGAGAGAGCAAAGCGTTTCACGGGTTGCCCCCGTTGACGTCGTCGGTCTTGCCGAGCCAGTCGGCGCGCTCGTCGGGCGGCCAGCAGTAGTCGAATTCCATGCAGATGGTGCGGAACTTTCCGTTCTCCTCGTCCTCGTCCTTCTCTTTCTTCTGCGGCGGCGTGCAGACCGTCGTGCCCTGACCGAAGACCGGCTCTTCGCAGGTCTGGCCAGCGCCCTTGCAGTCCGACTGGTTGTCGCAGCGGTCGAAGGTCGAGAGCGAGCAGTACTTGTTGCAGCCGTCACCGCTTACGGTGCCGCCGTCGTCACAGGTCTCGCCGTAGTCGAGCTTGCCGTCACCGCACTTGGGCAGCTCGCATTCTTTGAGCAGCGCTTCGCGGTTGCCCGCGCGCGAGTTACAGGTGCGGATGCACACGCCGTTGGGCCGCGCCGGATCGGTGCGGCGCAGCGCGAAGCAGCGCGTCTTGGCCGCCGAGCCGCAGCGCGTGTCGACGTCCGGATCGGGGTTCTCGTCGGCCACCGACGAGTCGCAGGCGTTGAAGCAGAAGAACTTGTCGCGCACGCGCAGGCCGACGCAGGCGAGGCGCGAGCCGCCCGGACCGCCCTTGGGATCACACTCCTTGACGCCGCGGCGACACTCTTCGCCGTAGCGGGCGAAGGGCGGGCTGCAGTAGCCCTGCTCGAGCGAGCACTTGAGCGGCGGGTCGACCTTGCCGCCGGTGCCGGCGCAGTCGTCGTCGGTGCTGCACTTGGGGATCGTGCCGCGCACGACCAGGTTGTGCAGCTTGGTGGTCTTTTGCACCTGCAGGTTCTGCTGCGTGATCTCGGCGACACTGCGCAGATCCTTGAACTGGTGCTCCTTGTCGACGATGACGTTGTTTTCGCGCACCAGCGTGGCGTAGCCGCCGGCGCCGGGCAGCGCGGAGGTGAGCACCAGGTTGCGATCGGGCAGCACCAGCTGCGCCTTGTTGGTGCCGAAGTCGATCTTCTGGCGCACGAAGTAGGCGTCGGCGATCAGTGGCTGGCCGTCCTTGTCCACCGTGACGGCGTCGGTGCCCTGGCCGAGCACCTGCTTGCCGCCTTGCGCGAGGTAGCAGAACGCCTTGAGCCGCTCGAACCAGACCTGCACCTTGGGGAACGGCAGGTCGGGGTTGCTGATGCCCTTGAGCAGCTTGGCGTCGGCTTCGACCATCGGGCAGTTGATCACCGTGTCGGTGGCCGTCGCCGTCAGGCCGAGCTCGTTGAGCTTGTCGAGCGACTTGACGCCGTCGAGCGGGAAGTCGCCGACGTCGATGGCGTCGGTGCAGCGCTCTTCGATGCAGCGCTTGCCCGACGGGCAGATCGCGTCCTGCTGGCAGGTGTCGGCGCGCGCCGGGATCTTGGCCAGCGCGTCGATCAGCGTCGGATCCACGGTGCCTTTGACGCGCACTTCGTAGACGCGCCAGAACGGCGAGTAGCCGCGCTTGGTCGGCACGACACCAGCGACCGGGTGCCAGCCGACGAGCTTCTGGCCGTCCTCGGAGATGCGAAACAGCGGGCGACCGTCCTCGTCGTAGAAGAAGTAGATCGGGTTGACCGTCACCTGCGTGCCGGTCAGCTGCACTTCGCCGAGGTAGTAGTACTCGACGCGCGCCTCGGGCGAGACGAAGCCGTAGACCGGCGCGATCTCGCCGGTGGGGACCGGGGTGTAGGGGCGGATGCCGCCGTCGGGGCCGCCGGTGGGGCCCGCGTCGTAGACGACTAGGCCCGACGGCGGCTCGTTCTTGCTCGCGGGGCAGGCCGTCAGCAGCAGCGCCGCGGACAACGCCAGCGCGGCGCGGCGAGCATTGATTACGCTCATTGTTCGATCCAGACGATGGGGCAGTTGCAGAAGGCTTGGGGGTCGCGCTTTTCGATGCGCGGATCGTCGAAGTCGGGGACGGGATAAAGGTCGGCGTAGCTGGCGAGCTGTCCGACCTGATAGTCGCTCGGCACCGTGACGTCGAAGATCTGCGCCAGCGGGCTGTAGGTCTCCTCGGCCGGCGAGTAGCGGAAGATCGCGTTGTCGGGCACCGGGATGCCGGCGCGGCGATCTTCGCCGCCGAAGACGTCGGCGCGCAGGTCGAACTGCTCGCCAGCCGAGACGAGAAGCTCGTCGCGCTCGCTGCTGATCGGCGTGGTGGTGAAGTTGAAGGGCTTGCCGCCGCCGGAGATCAGCGCCTCGCCGCCCTCCATCAACCAGCAGTGGGTGGCGAAGCCGCGGTACCACAGCGTGACCTTCTTATAGGTGGCGATGGGCTGCTGCGTGGTGCCGCCCAGCTCGGAGTCGACGCCCGCCACCGGGCAGTTGACGACCTTGCCGGTGTACTCGAGCGCGTAGCCGGCACGAAGCAGCGTGCCGCGCGACTTGATGTCGTTGGCCGCGTAGCCGCCGTCGGGCTTGACGAGCACGATCTCGAGAAAGTCGCTGTAGCGCGCCTGCTTGGGCAGATAGTCGACGATCGGGTGCTGCGCGCCGTCGAGGCTCAGCTTGCCGCTGCCGTCGTCGAAGACGAAGAGCTCGTTGACCCGCATGCCGGGGAACTTGTCTTCGAAGGCGGGAAACCACGCGGCGTCGGCGGGCACGAAGTTGCCGAAGTCGTAGTACTCGACGCGCTTTTCGTTGAAGTAGCCGCGACGCGCGACGATGCTGCCCTGCCGCGTGACGGGGATCTCGTCGATGTTGATCGGGCCTTGGTCGTCGTCGACGTCGGCGCAGGCGCCGAGCCACAGCGGCGTCGCGAGGCAGAACAGAAGTGAGAAGATTAAGGTGCGTTGTCGCATCACGGCCCTCGGATAGAAGGCCGCGTTTTACACTACATTAGGCGACAAGTGGGGCGAGAATCGTGCCAGCGCGAATCGCTGCCGGCACGTGGAGGTGGGGCGCGTGGAGGCTCGTGCCTGGACGCTCGCGCGCGTGGACGGACGCGAAGGACTGGCGCTGCGACTACTCGCCGCCGCCGCCGCCGCCGCCGGGACCACCGGGGCCGCCGCGACCGCGCTTGCCACCACGCTTGCCGCCGCCGCCGCCCATCATCTTCTTGCGGAAGGCGCCCATCACGATCGAGCCGATGAAGATCAGCGCCAAGATCCAGCGCCCGTGCAGCTTCCAGAAGCCGCCGCCGTACTTGCCCTTGTACTTCTGCTCGATGGCCTTGGCGAGCGCGGCATTGGGGCGCATGAACTTGCGGCTGGCGGCGCTGATGAACGCGACCGGCATGCAGTCCCAGCGCGCCACGTAGGCCCAGAACAGACCGAAGATGCGACACTTGTAGCCGGCCTTCATGTTCTGCAGGCTCGGCACCTTGTCGAACGGCGCAGGGATCGGGCCCGACGGGAAGAGGTCTTCACCCGTCTGGTAGAAGAAGATCATGCCCTTGGCCTCGGCCTGCTGCGGTATCGAGACCACCACGATGATCGTGAGGGCGGCCAACGTCGTCATCAAGGTACGCACGATTCCCTCCTGAGATGGCGGCTCGCGCCACCTATCGTTGTTTCAATGCTGAGATTGGAGCCGACAGTATACACACATCGGAACCAGGCTAGCGTTTCTTGTTTTTGTCTTGCCGATGCGGCGATGTGGCCTCCGTCGCACTCGCTTCACGTCGCGTGCCTTTCGAGGTAGGCTGCCACCTTCACTCGAGCGCAGGAGCGAGCTTCCGATGAGCGAGAAACTTGCCGTCTGTCAGGCACTGGCTGCACTGGTTCGCAACCACGGCGAGCCCGACGAGGAAGAGGTTCGCTTCGTCGGCCACGCCGCGTTTGACCTCGGCCTCAACGAGGAAGAGAACTCGGCCGTGCAGACGGTGCTCAAGGAAGGCGGCGACTATGACGGCTTCCTCGACCAGATCACCAGCAAGCCGATGCGCCTGTTCTTGTTTCGCCGCGTCTGCGCGGCGGTGCTGCTCGACGAAGAGATCACCGAGGCCGAGCGCAGCTTCCTCGGCAAGACCTACGGCAAGTTCGGCTACGACGCCGGCTTCGTCGAGGCCTACCTGGCGTGGATGCGTGAAGGCATCCAGTGGGAAAAGCGTGGCGCCGAGCTGATGGCGCGCCTGGCCGATTCGGCCAAGTAGTGCTAAGCGCCTGAAGTAATGGCGCGCGAGTTTCCCAATCCGCAGCGGCTGCCGCCGTGGCTCAAGGTCAAGCTCACCGGCGACGGCCAGTACTACGACATTCGTAAACGGCTCGGCCGCCTCGCGCTCAACACGGTCTGCGAGGAGGCGCGCTGCCCCAACATGTCCGAGTGCTGGGGCGGCGGCACGGCCACGTTCATGATCCTCGGTGCCGTCTGCACGCGCGGCTGCCGCTTCTGCGACGTGACGTCGGGCAAGCCGCCGGCGCCGCCCGACCTCGACGAGCCGCGCCACCTCGCCGAGGCGGTGCAGGCGATGGGGCTGCGCTACGCGGTGATCACGTCGGTGGACCGCGACGACCTACCCGACGGCGGCGCGGGCCACTTCGTCGCCGTGGTCGAGGCGGTCAAACAGCGCACGCCGAAGGTCACGGTGGAGCTTTTGACGCCCGACTTTCAGGGCATCGACTGGCAGATCGAGCGCGTCGGGCGCTCGGGCGCCACAGTGCTGGCGCACAACGTCGAGACGGTGGCGAGCCTGCAGCGCGCCGTACGTGATCGGCGCTGCAGCTACGACCTTTCGCTCGGCACGCTGTCGCGCTACCGCGCGCTCGATCCGCGTCTGGTGGTCAAGTCGTCGATCATGCTCGGCTTCGGCGAGACGCCGGCCGAGGTGGTGCAGACGCTGCGCGACCTGCGCAGCGCGGGCGCCGACTGGGTCACGCTCGGACAGTATCTGCGGCCGAGCCGCAAACACGCGCCGGTGAAGCACTTCGTGCCGCCCGAGCAGTTCGACGACTACGCCCGCGCGGCGCGGGAGATCGGCTTTCCGATCGTCAGCGCCGGGCCGCTGGTGCGTAGCTCCTATCGCGCGGGCGAACAGCACGCCGAGGCGCTGGTCGCCGAGCGCGCGGCGGCGCTCGAGGCGCTCCTGCAGGCGGCGACGGCGCCGCTTCGGGCGTAACCGGGTCGAGCTCGACCGCGGTCAGTTGATGCGGCGACGCCGGCCGCGCAGCTCGTCGAGCTCCGCGCAGGCGAAGGCGTGCTTGGCGCGGCAGGCCAGATCGAGCAGCAAGATGCCGAGGCCGATGTCGCGCTCGACGCCGCGCCCGCGCGCGAACAAGCTGCCGTACTCGCGGCACGCCACGGGATCGAAGTGGCAGGTGTCCCGAAACAGCGCGCGCGCCTTGGTCGTGTCCTGCGCCACGCCGCGGCCGACGGCGAGCACGAAGGCGTAGGTCGGACAGAAGTAACGGCGTCCGCGCTCGCAGAGGCGCTTGTTGAGCAGCGCCGCTTCGACCTCGCTCTGCTTGCCGGCGGTGCCGCGCAGGTACATGCCGGTCAGCCGCTCGCAGGCGCGGTCGACGCCGCGCTCGCAGCGCGCGAGACACTGCTGGCGGTTCGAGCAGCGCGCGGGCTTGGCCGCGCTCGGATCCTTGCCCGCGCTGCGGCGCTTGGAGCAACCCGACGCCACGACCATCGCCAACAACAGCACGCCTCGAATCGCCAGACCCTTCACGTTATTAAGTGTGGCCGCATTTGGTGCGCGAGACACGCGCGGTTTTTGGCCACAGGCCACAGGCCACAGGCCACAGGCGACGAGCTGAACGGGTACCCGTCGCTTCCGCCAAGATCCTCGTCGCCCCAGCGACAGCGCGCACCCAGTCGCGGCCCCAGTCGTGGCGCCATGCCCGATACGCAGCGCGACGACGTAGATGCGGAGCGTGCACGGCGCCGGCGAACTGGCCTGTGGCCCGTGGCCTTGAGCCCGTGGCCTGACGACCGGCCTACCCGCTGCGGACGACGAACTCGCGCACGCCGACCACCGCCTCGAGGTCCGGATCGACGAGGAAGCTGCGCCCTTTGCCCACCGACGCGTCGAGGTACATCAGGTACCAGCAGTCGATGGTCCAGCTGTCGTACTCGCTCTCGCAGGGCGGGGTCCAGCTGACGGCCTCGAGGTCGCCGAGGTAGTCGGGGCGTGCGCGCGACTCGGCGACGAGCTCGCGAAACTGCTCGGAGGACTTGGCGACGCGCACGGCCGAGCGCGAGGCGTCGGCGTCGATGTCGCGGCGCCAGCCGCTGACCAGGCGCACGCGGGCGATCTCGCCGCTGGGGTCGACCTCGCCCTCGTAGGCTTCGTCGGCGGTGAGGCCGGAGAAGTCGGGCACGTCGAACTCGGGGAACTTGTCCTGCGACTCGATCTGCGCCAGCCGCGTGTTGAGCTCCGAGACGCCGGCGCGCAGCGTCTCTTCCGAGTAGTAGGCGTAGATGCGCAGGATGACCGTCTTGGAGGGCAGGCGGTGATCCCAGTCGAGCACCGGCATCAGCCCGCGGTAGTCGCCTTCGACGAAGGGAACCAGGTGCGGCATGCTCTGGCGCATGCGTGCCACGCCTTCATCGCCCGCGGCGAGGCTCTGGTACTCGACGCGTGGATGGCGCTGCAGCCGCGAGAGGATCTGCTCGGCCTGCTGCTTGCGATCGCCCGTGCTCATCTGTCGGAAGTTCTTGTCCTACCGTCGTTCTGCGACGAGCAACCTAGTGCTCCAGCGCGTTGAAATCATAAGGCGGCGCGCGGCGTTTGCCAATCATCTTACCGGCACGCTGGCGGCGCTTGACCGGCGCCGCCAAGGGCGGAAAATCATCGCTGTATGAATCATCGACGACCGGTTGCTGTGCGCTCGGGCTTGCTGGCGTTGTCGCTGCTTTTCGGTGCGAGCAGCTGTCATCGGGCCGTCAAGCCGCTGCCTAAAGACCCACGCGCCGAAGAGCGAAGCCGCTTCGCCAGCGCCGCCGACCACTTCGTCGACGGCGTGCTGTTCGCCGAGCCGCACCACGCGGTGCGGCTGAGCATCCACAGCTACGATGGCTACGTGCCGGATCTGTCGCGCGACGGCATCAAGGCGCACCTTCTGTGGTTGGCGCGCGCCGAGCGCACGTTCAAGCGCTTCTCGCGCGAGGCGCTCGAGCCGCTGCAGCGCGTCGAGCTCGACACCATCTTCGCCAAGATCCGCCGCGACCGCTTCGTCTACCAGACGCTCGACGCCACGCGCACCCAGCCGCTGATGTATCTGCGCGCGCTGTTCTACACGCCGTACATCGCCCATCAGTACGCGCCGGCGACGCGGCGCGCGCGGGCGCTGGCCGACCTCGCGCGCGGCGCACCGAAGCTGCTCGGCCAAGCCGAGCGGCGGCTCGACAAGCGCCTGGCGCGCCCGCACCTGCAGATCGCGCTCTTCATGGCGACGCGCATGGCCAAGGCGGCGCGCGGCCTGCCCGAGGTGCTGCGTGCGCAAGGCGCCACCATCGACGAAGCGATGGCGCGCGATCTGGCCCAGCTGCCCCGCGCGCTCGACAAGTTCGCCGCCGCGCTGACGCGACGCGTGGCGCACGCTACGGCGCCTTTCGCGCTGGGCAAGGCGCGCTACGTAGCGCTGATGCGCTCGATGGGCGTCGAGCTCGACCTCGCGCGCTTCGAAGCGCTGGCGCAGCGCGAGCTCGACAAGCACCGCCGGGCGATCATCGCCGCCGCAAGGAAGCTCGACCGCACGCGACCGCCAGCGCAGGTCATCGCGCGCGTGCTCGCCGACCGTGTCTCGCCCGACGACGTCTTCGCGCTCGCCAGGCGCCAGCTCGCGCGCCTGCGCGCGCTGCTGGTACGCAAGAAGATCGTCACGATCCCGAGCTCCGAGCAGACCGAGGTCGTCGCGACGCCGCCGTTCATGCGCTACAACTTCGCCTTCCTCAACGCGCCGGGCATCTTCAACGGCCCGCGCACCGACCTGCCGAGCTACTTCTACATCTCGCCGCCGGATCCGAGCTGGCCCGCCAAGAAGCGGCGCGACTACGTCGCGGCCACGCCCGCGCTGCTGTTCGTCTCGGCGCACGAGGTCTGGCCGGGCCATTTCCTCGATTTCTTGCACGCCAAGGGGCATCGCTCGCGCGTGCTGCGCGCGCTGCGCAGTGACATGCGAACCGAGGGCTGGGCGCACTACGTCGAGCAGATGGTGCTCGACGACGCGCTCGGTCACGGCGACCCCAAGCTCGTCATCGGTATGCTCTCCAACGCGCTGCTGCGCGACGCGCGCTTTCTGGCATCCATCGGGCTTCACACCAAAGGCAAGAGCCTCGCCTGGGCAGCGGCGCTGTTTCGCAACAAGGCCTTCGTCGACGCGGGCAACGCGCAGCAGCAGGCGCTGCGCGGCACCTTCGACCCGAGCTACTTCCGCTACACGGTGGGCAAGCTGATGATCCAGAAGCTGCGCGCCGACATGATCGCCAAGGCCGGCGGCAAGCTGGGCTTGGCGCGCTTTCACGATCGCTTCCTCGGATGCTGCGCGATGGCGCCGATCCCGGCGATCCGGCGCGCGCTGCTCGGCGACGACGCGGGGCCGGCGCTATAGTCCTCGGGTGCTGCGCTCGACCTGCCCGATCCTGATCCTCTGCGTCGCGCTCGGTGCCGCCGGCGGCTGCCAAAGCATCGCGAGCTTTCGCGGCGGCGACGCGGCCGAGGTGGACCTGCCGGCGCCGCGCGACGCCCACGACGAGCCACCGCTTGTCGGCGATGTACGTCCGCCTGACGACGACAGCGCGCCGCCGCCGCCGCCGCCCGGCCTCGACGCCACGCAGCCGGTGCCAGACGTCAACATCGACTGCGGCACCGGTGACATCGACGGCGACAACGTGGCGGACTTCAACGACCTCGCCTTCGCGCGCAACTGCCTCTCCGACACACCGAGCGGAAGCTGCCTGATGGCCGACGTCAACTTCGACGGCAAGGTCACCCTCATCGACGTTGCCGAGGTGCAGCGCCGCCTGCACGCCTGTCTCGGTTCGCCCTGCGGCGGCAACTTCACCATCGAGACGATCTACTCTGGCAAGATGGTGCTCTGCCGACTGCCGCAAGAGCAGCGCACGCAGTGCGAGGCCAACGCGAACCTCTGCAACCCTGCCGCCGGCTGGTCGCTGTGCACCGCCACGCAGTTTCTGGCGGGCGGCGGCGCCAACCGACCGGCGGGGGGCGGCGCGTGGCTCGCGTCGTGCGTGCGCGACGCCAAGCTGCTCGTCTCGGCGCCGAGCGATACGCCATGCGGCACGTGCGTGTTCGTCAATCAGGCGCCCGCCGCCGTGGTCGGCACCCGCTGCGACGCCACGGTGGTGACATCGATGCAGGTCAACCTCGGCGTGGCGGCGGCGCCGACCTGCGGCACCGTGGGCAAGGGGCTCGACATCGCCTTCTGGGCCACGCGGCCGGCGGGGCAGCTGCTCGACGCCGCCGTCTGCTGCCGCCAGTAGGGCTCGTGCGCTAGCCCGTCTTCTTGGCGCTCGGCGCGCGCAGCGTGATCTCGGTGATCTCGGCGGTGGAGCCAAAGCGCAGCGGCGGGCCCCAGAAGCCGGTGCCCTCGCTGATGTAGATCTGCGTCTCGCCGCGCGCGTGCAGGCCCTTGAGGTAGGGCTGCTGCAGATAGACCGCGTAGTGCCAGGGCCAGATCTGGCCGCCATGGGTGTGGCCGGACAGCTGCAGCCCGACGCCGTGGCGCACGGCGTCTTCGATCTGGCGCGGCTGGTGCGCCAGCAGCACGAGCTCGCGCGAGGCGTCGCGTCCGGCGCAGGCGCGATCGATGTCGGGTCCGTGGCCGGCGCCGAAGGCGCTGCGGTCGTCGATGCCGGCGAGGTCGAGCGCCGCGTCGCCGCGCCGAATCTCGACGCGTTCGTTGCGCAGCACCTTGATGCCGAGGCTCGTGACGTGACGGCACCACGACTCGGCGCCCGAGTAGTACTCGTGATTGCCCGTGACGAAGTAGACGCCCTGCTTGGCGCTGAGCTTGCCGAGCGGCTCGACGTCTTTTTCGAGCTTGCTCACCGACCCGTCGACGAGATCGCCGGTGATGCAGATCAGGTCGGCCGACAGCGCGTTGGTGCGCTCGACGATGCCGCTCAGCCAGTCGCGCCCCAGCGTGGGGCCGATATGCAGATCCGAGAGCTGCGCGATGCGCAGCCCGTCGAGGGCCGCCGGCAGACGCGCGAGCGTGACCTCGAGGCGCTTGATGCGCACGTTGCTCATCGCCCCGCGCACCGAGAGCACCCCGGAGACGAGCGCGCCGCCGGCGGCGGCACCGGCGAAGATACGTGACAGGAACACGCGCCGCGCCGGATCGGCGGCCTGCTCGGCGCCGCCGCTGCCGCTGCTGCTGAGCTTGCCGACCAAGATCACGATCCAGCGCGCGATGTCGGCGCCGAGCACGAAGACGAAGCAGACGACGATGAAGCCGAGCCAAAAGCGAAAGGGCACCAGCATCGTCTGGCTAGTGGCGACGTCGACCTGGCGGCGCACGAAGAGCACCACGGGAATGCTGACAAGCAGCAGCAGCAGCAGCACCGTGAGCGCCAGACGCATGCCGCGCGGCAAGCCGGTGTCACGCACCAGGCGTAGCCACACGTAGTAGTGCATGCCGCCGAGAACCGAGAGCGCAATGGCGATGAAGACGAGAAAGCGCATCCGCAGCTGCGAGGATGAAGGAGGCGGGGCGGGGCGGCAACTGCGCTTTCGGGTCGCGCAGTCGCGAGCCCGAAGGGCGAGAGACAGCGCCAGCGAGCGGCAAGGCGCTATAGTTGAGACCGATGAGCACCGACGAGCCTGCTCCGACCGTCGCGCGCCTCGTGCGGGCACGCGGCGAGTCGCATGCCCAGCCGCTGCGCGGGGCCGGCGAGCCGCGCCGCGTGCGCGCCGGCGCCCAGGGGCTCAGCGAGGGCACGATCGTGATGATCGACGCGCGTGGGCACGTCATCGAGCGCTTGGCGGAGCCCAACTCGGCGCGCGCGGCGCTCTACGAGATCGTCGCGGACCACGACATCGACGTGGCCTATCCGCGCGCGGTGCAGCGCGAGGTGGCGGCGATCGCGTCCAACCCGCGGCTCACCGAGGGCACGGTCGACCAGACTGCCCTGCCCTACGTCACCATCGACAACGACAGCTCGCGCGACCTCGACCAGGCGATCCACATCGCGCGCGGGCGCGGCGGCGAAGGCTACCAGGTGCGCTACGCGCTGGCCGATGCGAGCTACTACGTGCGCCCGGGCAGCGCGCTGCTCGACGATTCGCTGTCGCGCGGCACGAGCTACTACCTGCCCGGCTTCTCCGTGCCGATGCTGCCGCGCAGGCTCTCCGAGGATCTGGTCTCGCTCAACCCCGAGGTCACGCGGCGCGCGCTGGTCTTCTGCATGCACCTCGACGACGATGCGCGCTGCCAGCGCGTCGAGGTCGAGCGCGCGCGCATCCGCAGCCGAGGCAAGCTGACCTACGCTGGCGTGCAGGCCTATTACGACCGTCCGAGCGAGAGCCCGCTGTTCGCGCGGCCGTTCAGCGCGAGCCTCGAGCTCTTGCGCGAGGTTGGCGAAAAACGCATCGAACGCGCCGAGGAGCGCGACGTGGTGGTCTACGAGCGGCGCGAGCTCGACGTCACGCTCACCGACCGGCGCGGCACGCGCTTTCGGGCACGCATGCGGCGGCGCAACGACACCGAGCGCTACAACGAGCAGATCTCGCTCTTGTGCAACACGCAAGGCGCGCGCCTTCTGCTCGGCGGCGCCGACGCCGCCGACGACGCGGTGGCCGCCACGCAGCCGATCTTTCGCGTGCATCGGCCGCCGCCGCGCGAGCGCGTGGAGCGGCTGCGCGAGACCGTCGACGCGATCGTCGAGGCCCAAGGGCTCGCGCGCGAGACGTGGTGCTGGCACGTCGAGCGCGAGTCGGCGGCACGCTACCTGGCGCGGCTTCCCGCCGACGGCGAGCGACAGCTACGCGTGCGCCGCGCCATCGAGCAGCAGCTGCGCTACGTCAACCAGGCTTCGCGCTTCGAGCGCGCGCCAGGGCCGCACCACGCGCTGGGCGTCGAAGCCTACGCGCGCTTCTCGTCACCCATGCGCGAGGTGGTCGGCATCATCACGCACAAGGAGGCGCTCGAGCAGCTCGGCTACGCGCGACCGGGCGCCGAGACGCTCGACGCCGAGCTGCGCGATCGCGCCATCGAGGTGGCCAACGCGGCCAAGAAGCGCCAGCGCGCGATCAGCAAGGCGGCCCATCGGCTCGCCATCGACCAGTTCCTCGGCGACGACCTGGCGCGGCCCTTCGCGGGGCGCGCGGCCAGGCCAGCGACGGTGATGGGCGTGCGCGGCTCGCGCCTCTATGTCGAGCTCGACGACTTCGCCATCGAGCTCAAGATCTACACGCGCGACATCGAGGCGATGACCGGACGGCGCTACGTGGCGCGCGGGCTTCAGCTGGTGCCCGAGGGCGCTGACAACGGCGACGCGCCGAGCTATCGCGTGGGCGACGGCGTAGCGCTGCGCACGCGCGGACGCGACGCCAAGCGCGACCGCTGGCAGCTGTGGCCCGAGCCGCTGCGCGGACGCCGCTAGCGCACTAGCGCACTAGCGCGCGCGGGACTGCGGCAGCGCGCGCCACGGGGCGATGCGCTCGATCAGCGCGCGGCGCGGGCCGTCGAGCATGATGTTGGCGATGCGGTTGTCGCGCCCGCGCCGCGGCGGCGCGCTCATCACGCCGCCATCGCCAATGCTGGGACCGTCGAGCGCGAAGAGGCCGTCGAGGGTGATGTCGACGCTGAAGTCGCCGATGTCAGGCATGCCCGTGTCGATACTGAAGTCGACGCTGGAGTCGCCGAAGTCGGGCATGCCCGTGTCGATCGTGAAGTCGACGCTGGAATCGCCGAAGTCGGGCATGCCCGTGTCGATGGTGCTGTCGACGCTCGAGTCGCCGAAGTCGGGCATGCCCGTGTCGATCGTCGTGTCGACGGAGGCGTCGGCCGCGTCGAACATGATGTCTTGCGACGGCGGACCGTCGCGGGTGGTATCGGGCGCGGGGCCATCGCGGGTGGTGTCCGCGGGCAGGCCGTCGCGGGTGGTGTCTGCTGGCGGGCCGTCGCGGGTGGTGTCTGCCGGCGGGCCGTCGCCCGCGTCCGCGCGCGGACCGTCTCCGCCGTCGAGCTGCTCGACGGGGAAGTCACGCTTGGCATCGCTGTCGGGGCCAGCGTCGCGGCGATCGATGGGCACGTCGCGCCGATCGCCGCCCTGGTCAGCGACGCCGGCGAAGGCGGCGTCGGCGCTGTAGCTGGGCAGCAGGTCGGGGTTCTTGTCGATCTTCTCGCAGCCGAGCTCGCCGCACGACTCGTCCTCGCTGCACGTCACGCCGATGCAGCGGCGCAGCAGGTTGAGCTTGAGCAGCAAGATGCGCCCTTCGGCAAACGGCAGACGCGCCTGGCGCACGACGACCTGATTCTGCTCGCGCACCGCGCGCGCGGTGAGCAGCACCGGCCGCTTGCCGTTCTTGGGGCCGGGCAGCAGGCCGATGGTGGCGGGGAGCTCGATGTAGCCGACCTTGTTTCGGTCGAGCTCCCACTCGATCTCGACGGCGTCGTTGACCTGGTCGTAGCCGGCCTGAAACTGCAGCACGTCGAGCTCGTCGGGGATGATCATGTCGGTGCCTACCGACACGACGATCTGCGTCACCGCGTCTCCGCTGCAGGCAGTGGCCCCGCACAGCAGCGCGAGGCACACCAGCGGCGCGACGCGGTTGATCATCTTGGGCCTAGGTTTGGATGACGAGATGGTTGCTAGTGTAGCGCTCGACCTCGAGGCGCGCATACTCGACGAGCTGATCGACCTCCGACGGCGTGAACTGCATCGCGGCCGGGAAGGTGTTCATCATCTGGCAGGTGCGCCAGTAGACGGCGAAGGCGTCGTCGGGGATGCGGCGGTCGACCACCAGGATCAGTGTGTAGGGCCGCTGGCCGGCGAGCGCGCCGAGGTTGATGTGGCGCGTGAGCACGGCGAGCTGCTGGGGCGACTTGTCGGCGAAGTGATTGCGCACGTGGCCGGCGTTGACCAGCACCAGGTAGTTGGGGCGAAAGGCGGCGAGGCGATCGGCGAGAAACTCGGCGTCGGCTTTGGTCACCGACTTGCGGCGCGGCTGGCCGCCAAAGAGGCCGACCTCGTACTTGGCCCACAGGTTGACGCGCTCGACGAGCAGGTCGCTGACGGCCGAGAGGCGCTCGCGCAGCGCGTCGTGCACGCTCTCGACGGCCGAACCGATGCCGAGCACACCCACGCGGTAGCGCAAGAAGCGCCCTTCGTCGGCGCGGTAGACCTTGCGCCGCTGGCGCGTGAGCGAGTCGACGACCTCGATGGTGGGATCGGACTCGGCCGGATCCTGCAGATCATCGAGGACCAGCGGCAGCGACAGGTCGTCGGGGTCGACCTCCTGGGAGTCTTCACGCTGCGGCTCGAGCGAGCGCAGGTGAATGACTTGCGAGAGGTCTTCGATGTCGAAGGTGCGTCCGGCCACCGAGGCCAATGATAACGCAGCTTCGCAGCTAGCGGCGAAAGTGAGGGTGGGTGATGGGGGTTGAACCCACGGCCCTCGGAACCACAATCCGATGCTCTACCACTGAGCTACACCCACCGTATCTGTCTCTCCCGAGCGACACGCCTGGCAGGACTCGAACCTGCGACCGCCGGCTTAGAAGGCCGATGCTCTATCCGGCTGAGCTACAGGCGCATGTCGTGTTCTGCCTAACGGCAAACCGCGGCCGCTATCTAGCACGTTCATTTTCGCCGTTCAAGCCGTCTTAGCGCCGGCGTCGGCGCCGTCAAGCCCGCGTCAGTAGATCGAAAACTCGTAGGTCATGCCGACGAGGGCGCGCAGGATGTACATATCGTGTGCCGCGGGGGTCAGCGCGATGCCGAAGCCGACCTCGAGCACCAGCCGGGGGATGGTCTCGACGCGTAGGCTGGGCCGCAGCTCGACGATGTGGGCGTTGTCGACCCAGACCGGCGTCACGTCGGCGCGAAAGTAGTGCCGCCCGCTCAGCTCGGCGAAAGCCAGCACGCGACGGCCGAAGTGAACCGCCGCGCCGATGTCCCAGATGAAGGCGTCGGGCACATCGAAGCTGGGCAGCGTGTCGCCGCGGTCGCGCTTGCCGTTGTGGTTGTAGCCGGCGTTGAGCACGAGCCGAAATCGGCGCGTGGGGGCGAGCTCGTAGAGCAGCAGCGCCGTGACGTCGAAGGTGCCGTCGGCCCAGAAGGGCGGCAGCGCGTCGACATCGGAGGGCCCGGTGGGGAAGGCGAAGCCGACGAAGAGGCCGAGCCGGTGGCGCTTGAGCGACAGGATCCGCCCCTGCAGCGTGGCGATGATGTCGCCGAAGGCGCCCTCGGTCTCGCCGCTGGCTGGGTTGTGAAAGATGACCCCCGACAGCTCGAAGCCGAGCTCGAGCTGCGAGATGATGCCCCAGCGCACCGAGGCGCTGATCTGGTGCAGATTGCCCGGATCGATGGCGGCGAGCCCCGCCGTGGCGTCGCGCCCGTTGCCGAGATAGAGCCCCTGATAGCGCGCGCCGATCTCGAGATTTCCCGCGCCCGTGGACGCCGGCGAGCGCGCGACGAGCAAGCGGTAGGGTCGCGCCTCGACAGGCGCCGCGGCCAGCAGCCAGCTTAAGCTGACCACCGCGACGATGAGCAAGCGTCGAGTCACGATGCGCAGTGTCTCAGCCGCGCTCGGGCGAGTCCAGAGAAGCGACGCCCTTGCCCCAGGCGACGAGGGTGTCATAATCGGCGCCGTTTCGGGGTGTAGCGCAGCCTGGTAGCGCGCCTGCTTTGGGAGCAGGATGCCGGAGGTTCAAATCCTCTCACCCCGATCCCTACAGCCTGTCTTTTCCACATCTTCGGCGAGCCAACCAGCTGCTCGCCAACGATTCGCCAACGAAACGTTGGCTACTTGCCGCCCTGCAGCACCTTGAGCGCGACCTGACGTTGCCCCGCCTCCACAGCAGCCGGGTCGGCATACGCCTGCTCATGCATCTCGACCGACCCATGACCGAGCTGCGCTGCCACAGCGTGCCCCGTGACGCCGGCGCCACGCGCGAGGCTTGACTGCAGGCCCCTCATCGATTGCGGGCACACAGATGGAACGCCAGCTCGCTCGCAGATACGACGGGTCCAGTTGTAGATCCAGTTCGTGCCCGTGTGTATCCACAGCGACGGTCCTTCGACGCGTTCGGCTTGCTCGCAAAGCAGAGGTCTCAACACGTCGGGCACCTCGATCGTGCGCCTCGCGTTTTCCGACTTGGTGCCATCGACCCAGAGCAGCCGTCCGTTGTCGTCGACATCTCGGCGCCGAAGACCTTGCACCTCGCCTTTGCGCAGCGCCAGAAGCAGGGTGAGCAATGGTCCGAGGCCGCCCTCGTTCCCCGCTCGCGCAAGCCTCAGCGCTTCGTCCATCCACAGGCGCGCCTCGTCAATTCGCAGCTGGGGTTTGCTTGCCGGGCCGGCCCTCTTCTTGCCCTTGGGCTTGACCTTGTTGATCTCGGCAAGGGCTGCCTTTGGAAGCCAGCCTTTGCTGACGCACCACCGGAGAAAGCTCTTCGCCTCGGACAACTCGCGACGATGCGAGTCGGCCGCGACAACCTCCCTCCGCCGGTCGTACATCTCCTGCAGGTCGAGTTGTTCCAGCGGGCATTCACCGAGCAGGTAACCGAGCCGAGAGATCGTCTTGTCGATCGAGTGGCTACGGTTTCCCCGACTTGTCAGTTCCTGCTTATAGCGCTCGATGGCCTCTTCGAGTTCCAGCGGCACCCTCAGGTGCTCTTCGAGCCACGCCGCGCGCCGGTGCGCTCGGCCCTCATCCTCGAACGTCTCCTCCTCTCTCTGTCCATCTTCCGAAACAAAGACGACTCGCCATCGTCTGCCCCTTGGGTAGACCCCGACGACGCGAGGTCCGAGCTTTCGCCTTGGCATTGATCACTCCATGGCCTCGGCGAAGCGCTACCGGCGGCCAAGGTAGCATGGAGCTTCTCGGCGACCGTGCTCAGCCTCTCCAGTGCGGCACTGAGCCGCTGTGCTGCCTCATCGGTCATCGATCGCTCCTGACGAACTTGCGCACGTCTCCAGCAGCGCTGAAGCGCTCAGGCGCGTTTCCTGGTGGACTTGGTCGGGAACCGTGACGGTGCTCAACCCGTGTCGGGCTGCATGGACTCGTGGGCAGCCGGGCTCAGCGCGTCGAGCCCGTGCAGTTGCAGCGACTCATAGGCGACCATCAGCTTCCGTCGCGTCGCTCCCGAGGCCGCGTAGCCGCGCAGCACCAACCGCAGGGTGTTGGCACTGATGCCGGCCATCGCCGCGAAGTCGGCAATGGACTTGCCGTTCATCACCAGAATCGCCTTGAGGGTCGTCGCATCGAACACACTCGAAGGAATGGCCTATCGATTGCGCAGGATCAATGCGTCGGAGTAAGCAAGCTCGTGACCTTCTGAACGCCGTTCCAAGGTCACAACGGCGAAATCAACGGGGATCTGCTGCTCCGCGGGCGTGCTTGGGCGGCTGCAGTTGCTGGCAGAGTCGACGAACGTAGGTCTCGCTCAGGCCGACCCACGGCCCGACCACCCAACAGGCCAGCCCAAGCGGCCCGCCATCCCGAGGCCCTTTCCCGCGCTTCGGCGCTGCGCCCTTCGCCATCAGCTTGGCGGTTTGCGGCGCCAGGGCCTCGTCGACGAGGCGTTCGACTCTCGCCAGAATCTGCTTGGCGTCCTCTTCATCATCATCATCGACGTCGAAGGCCGCTCGGAATGCCGGCCGCAGTCTACCCTCTCCATCCGAAAGCAGCTGCACACGCCAGCGCGATAGCTCAGCCTGGGTCTCGCCGTCCGAAGCGCTTCGCTCGAAGTCTGCGGGCGACACGCCCTCTGCTCGATCGTGGATCACTCGGTACAAGCGCTGCAGCCGTCGCGTGAGCAACACCGTTGCCATTTGCTTGGCCGTCGCCTGATGCTTGCCGCACATCTGATTCAACTCGTCGGTCGCGCGCGAAAGTAGCTCGACCACTCCCTGCAGGAGGCCGCACGTCGCGTCGAGCGGCACTCCAACAAGCTCGCTCCCGTCCAACGCCATCTCGTCGGACAAGTCCGCTTCCTGTGCCATGGCCCGTTGGAGCGTGCCCACTTCATCAAGCTCTTGTTGCAACCGGCTGACGTGCATCACCCAGTGGGCTCGCCCGCGGATCTCGTCGAGCAGACCGTCGATCTCTCCCACCACTGCAACTACCCGTTCGTGGGTGCTTGCCGACTTGCTCATCGTGAACGCCGCACCGCGCGCGGGCGTCGATGGCGCCGCCGCCGACGACGCCTCGGCGTTGGACTTCGCGGCTTGGCGTCGCGTGTTCCGTCGAACGACCGAAGGAAGTCCGACGCCTCCTCGACACCGAGCGCTGTCATTCGCTCGATCAGGTCAACGGCGCGGGCGCGATTCTCCTCATCGATCTGGTGTAGTGCTGCTGCCGCGTCGACTATGTAGCTGGCAGCAAAGCTGTGCGCAGAGCGAATGTCGCCCACCGCACCTCCAACGACGTCCAAGAGAGCCGCACACGCTCGATAAAGCCGCTCTGGCTCCAGACGCGCGTACTCCAGAAGCAGCTCGATGAGGAAGCTGCTGTTGCTATTCGCCAGCATCCCCGGCTGCGCGATCACGGCGTCGATCAGGCGACGGACGTAGTCGTCCAGACTGAGCGGCCCCGAGCGAGCGAAGGCACGCAGAACGCCGGCCTGCGCAAGCGGACCCGCGCTTGGAATGAGGCGCAACAGCATGTCAGTGGCCTGCGCGCGATTGGAATCGTATCCCCACATCTCCCCGAGCCCGAGGGCGACACCCAGCTTCACGTGCCGCTCAACGTCGTCCTTGGGTTCGGTTCCAAGAACCGACTCGATCTGCGCTGTAGTCCACTCGGCATCCGACAGAGAGGCATGCCGAACGACGAGAATCTCACCCGCAGCCTGCGCGACCTGCGGCTCATTCGACGCCATCAGCGTCTCAAGCCACCACTGGGTAAGCGCGCGATCCAGGTGACGCTGCACGCGACCCGCAAGAACCAGCGTCTGAGTCGTATTCGGCACGCCAGGGTGACGCTGAAAGAGATCGCGCAGAAACGCACTCGCGCGATCTGCTCCTGCGTCGATCAGGTTTCCAATGTTGTCCCAAAGCAGCACGCTCCAGACTTGCGGGTCCTCGTCTCGCGCAAGATGTGTCGCTAGAAGGTCGACCCATCTGCCCTTGCTCACGGGCTCAACGTTCAACAGCATCGAAGTGATCGAGTGCAAGAGGGGGTAGTTCCCCCCCGGTCGCGCGAAGGAGACCGACTGCCAGAGCACCGACTGCACGTTGTCTGGCTCTGCCTCTCCCTCTGGGCGCATTCCCCAAACTCTCCCATCACCCTCCGAAGCCGCGGGTTCAAGCCAGCCGCTGATCAACCCGACCATCTCGTCACGCTGCTCTGAGGAGATCGCAGAAACCTCCACGGTGCGCGCTACGCCATGGCGGTACTCGCGCGAACGAAGCCCTCGTTGCTCAAGCTCCCTGACGATGCCTACGATTTGGTCGGGAGGTAGTTGCCCCTCGGCGAGGCCCTCTAAGATGCCGCCGGCTGCAATCTCCAGGTCCTCCTGCGACAGACCCCACAACACGCGTAGACCCTTCGCTGCATCGGCCTTCGCGACCTCCTGCAACTGTCGCGCGGCGTGTTCGAGCATTCCGTCGGCGTGCCATGGTGCTGGACGCGCGACGATGCGACCGCGCAAGCGGTCGAACAGTCGAAGGATGTGATCCGTGTCCGCGTTCAACATCTGCTGCGTCGTCATGGACGACTTGATCTCGCGCATCTCTGGCGACCAGCGGTCAGCGCTTAGATCGTGTTCTGCGAACGCCCTTTGACCAGAGCAAACTTCGCGACGCCCAGCGTCGCTAAGAAGCTCCTGGTTGCAGCTCATCAGCAAACGAAGGCGCTCCAAACGACCTGCGCGCGCAGCCCTCAGTCGCGTACGTGGCTCGGCGTCCGCTGGTGGCGACCACGAGCCCCTCCAGCCCGTGATGTAGTCTTCGAGTTGCCGATGCGTCTCGGCGTCTAGATGTTCTGCCAGTGCCGAGATCAGAACGATCGAGTCCTCTTGATCACCGTGATAGCCAAGAGCGAGCCGTCGTTCGTCTCCCAGAACGTACCGAACGGCATCAGCTGCGTAGTTCGCGATGTTCGCCGTGAGACAGCGCGCGAAAATTCGGTGCAACAGCATCAGGTCTACGTCGAGATACCGACCGAGTGCCTCCTTGAAGTGTTCGTGATGCGCTGTCGCCAGCTGATCGAACGCTCGTACGAACGCAACGACGAAGTCCGACCCGAGTGCGTTCTCGTCATCCAGTTCCTGATCCAGCTCGAAACACGCGCGGTACTTGCGATCTCGGGTGCTGTACGTCGAGGCGAACGGGCTCGCCAGCGATACGAGCTGATCGAGCATCGCCTCGACAAAGGCGACCGGCGCAGCTTTCGCGATTTCGGGAAGGTCGTACCAACGCCCAGGGCCGCGAAGGAACTCTCTAAGCGGCTTAGTGTTCATCATCATCTGCCCTCGCGGCGCTGATAGCCGCTGCGACCTTCGGTGCTAGATAGTCGCGGACCAGCTGCGGCGCTGCCTCCGGGTGCTGCGCCGAAACAGCCGACACGAGCTGTCGCACGACGTGCCTGTCGACGTTGTCAACCGTGACGAGTCGTCTTGCGATGGCCAGCGCCCGATCGTCCCAATCGGAGACACCCATCAGAACCCATGCACACATGCCAGCGAGTGAGTTGTCCGCCAGCCAGGGTTCCAAGAGCGTACAGACTGCATGGGGAGCAAACGCTCCCGCCTCACGAAGCACCCTCGCAAGATTGGGCACCGGAGGTTGTTCGCGCACCAAAGCCGGCAATACATCCGCTTGGAGGATGGCGAGCCACGATGGGCGACCGGCTATCGATGCCAGCGCGCGCGTTCTTCGCTCTCGGTCGCGCAATTCGCGCGCGATCCAACCGACCTCGGCGTCCATAGGTGTCTCGACTTGGCCTACGAAGTCGACCACGAGACCGCGAATGTGCGGGCGAGCAGTGCTTCCAAGGAGGCCGTTGCATTCCCGCACGTAGGCCTCTTCATCGAGATCGCGTAGGTACTGCAAGCTGCTGAGCAGGACCGAACGCACCGACAGCGTGCTTTGACGCCTGAGAACGAAGTCGGCGAGCCCGCCATCGTTCGCGACGAAGGCGCGAGCACGTGCATGTTCGTACCAGAGCTGATGTCGGAAGCCGAACTGCCGTCCATCGGGCCGCCGGTGAAGGACGCCCGCCTCAACCAGCTGATCGATGAGTAGCCGCTCGCCGACGTAACGCGATGTCGGAAGCCACATGCTCTCGCGGTTGGCGATCTCTGTGGCGAGTCTTTCGAGAAACCTCGCCGATTCCTCGCCCTCTGGGAGCTTGTCCAGGTAGAAGCTGTCGAGCATCCCGTGGGCAGAAGCGACCGATGACGCCTGCTCGGAAGACACTCCCATGTCCAAGAACGCCTTCAGCATGAACGGCTGCCGGAGCGCTTGTTGTAGCCCCGGCGCGAACTGATCGGGCGAGTAGCCAGCCTCCGCTACGATGGGTTGAATCAACTCCCAGCTGATCGGATCAAGCTCCAATACCGTCGCGTCAATGCCCCGAAGCCGGTGATCGTGCTGGCGCTCGAAGGTGCGGCAAGAGGCGACTACGTGTACGCCATCGATCTCAGCGGCCCTCTCAACCAAGTCAAGAAGGACCGACAGGCGATCGGTCGTGAGGCACTGGATTTCGGCCAGGACGTCCAGTTGGTCGAGGACGAGTAGAGCCCCATTCTCGTTCTTCGCCGCTTGAAGACAGGTCGGAATCGACGACGGCAACTTCAAGACTTTCGTTAGAGCCTCGGCAGTCGTTACGTCGATGCCCAGAATGTCGGCCTTGATACCGAGAGCTGGCATCACGTCCGTCATTTCGCTCAGCAGACGAGACAGCAGCGCCGACTTTCCTGAGCCGGGGCCGCCGACAACCAACGTCACCGACGACGATGACTCGGAGATCTTGGCGCGAATCCGATCCAATTCCTCCCGCTCTAGCCAAACATCATCGCCGAGCGTTGCAGGCCAATCGCGCAGCGGTGCCGAAGCCACGCGGAGACGGCGCGCGAGGTCGGCGCGAGAGACGTGCCCGAGCAGCAGCGCGGCCTCGTGTTGCTGGCTGGCACCAACGAAACCCTCAGACTCACGCGTCTCGCTGATCCAGTCGTTCAGCAGCTCGTTGAAGGCACGACGCGGAATCGAACGGCCAGCTGTAGCCGCATCCAATAGCCTGCTGACGAGACCGTCGACGAGGAGATCAAGCAGCTTCGCCCGCGGGGACACGGGCGGAAGGAACGCCTCGTTGAGGTACGCGTGAAGGCGATGTGCAGCCTTCTCTTTCGCGCCCTGAACATCGAGCGGCTGTGGCGGGCGCACGACGACGCCGTCGTGCTTGTGCTCGTCGAGATCTACTACCGAGCCAGCCGTCGGCCCGAACAGCTGCAGCTCGTACGCGTCTGCCTGGTAGGAGTGACGAAGCGCCGTAGCCCACTGTTTCGCTTGCGCGAGGGAGATCTGGTTCTGAGAGCTTTTGACTTGCACGGCACGTTGACGGCCCTGGGCTCGCCAGAGAATGTCCACCTTCTCGCCGGGGACATCGGGCTCGATCGTCACCTCGTCCCAGTCGGGTGTGCGCACGGCCTCCAACAGACACGCGAGCGTCTGCAGCAAATACCCACGCGATGATTCCTGTCCGCCCATCGTCGCCGATCAGTCCATCAGCCGCGTCTAGCCCACACCTCACGAACGGCATCGACAAGGCCGTAGTGCAGCAGCGAGTTGTGCACGCGTGCCTCGGGGTGCGAGTACGCGAACACGATCGCGCCGCTTTCGTCTTCGCAGTGCTGAATGCCCCGTCGCGTCGAAGGCCAGCTCGCTGGAAGATCCAGAACCGATACGAGCTGACCCGCGACGAGCGATCCGCAGGCGATGATGATGTCTGCATCGTACAACCGTATCTGCTCGCAAAGCAGGTCGCGATCTTGGGCTACCGCTGAGATCAGCTCCTTCGCCTTCGTCGTGCTTCCGCCTGGGTCCTTCTTGAGGTTCACCGCCGCGATCGTGTCAAGCGCTTGCTTGCGCCGTTCATCCGAGATCGACGCAAGCTCGGACCAGGGAATGTCGGAATCCAAGCGGCGAAGACCTTCGACCCATCGCGTGACGTTGTTCCAGGTTTGCGACCTACCGCCCTTGGCCAAGAAGTCGCGAAGGTCCCAATCGCTGTTGCCTGGGCTGTTGACCTCTTTGAGCACGAAAAGCAGCCTTGGGCGCGCGGCGAGGTAGACGCCTTCATCAACCACTCCATCGCCGACACAGTCTGGTCGCCTCTTCTTCCACCGCCGAAACAGCGCCTGCTCTCTCTGTCTGATCGTCGCCACCGATCGTCCCCTTCTTGAGCTAGCGCCGGTCGAATCGTCGCAGCCTGTACGTCAGCGACAAATCGAGGTGCGTCTGAGGGCCGTGCTTGTTCTTCGCTAGGTCAAGAACGACGTCCCTCGTGTCGTGGTCGGCGGGCTGCAGATTGAGTAGAAACACCGCATCGGACGCGGCCTCCAGCTCCCCCGACCCTTTCATGTCGCTCACGCTCAGGTCGCCTCGCGTCTCTTCGCCTGGATGTCTGATCACCGCAACGGCCAAGATCGCAACTCCAACCCTCCTCGCGCCGGCCTTCAACTCGCGAACAACAGCGCCGGTGTTCTCCTCGATCGTCTGCCTAGCGGTTGACACACGGAACTCGTGAACGCGGTCGAGGCGAACGGTCGGCACCGCTTCGTCACCCGCGGCCTGTCGCTCCATACGGAAGAACCGCACGAACTCGACAAGATCCTCGATCTCGCGCGGAGGGGACGCAAACCAGATGGGCGTGCTTGCCAGCACTCGACCCGCTTGCGCCACTCTCGAACGCTCTTCCGCGTCGCGAACGCTCCGGCGGATTCGCGCGAACTGGACACGTGATAGGGCGGCGAGGTGCTCGGCGACGAGCCAGTCGACATCGTCCCGATCCACGAATACCAGAGCCGGCTGGCCACAGTGAAGCGCCCGGTCACGCGAAAGCTGATCGGCGAGGACTGCTGCCTTCTCCGTCTCGGTCGACCCTAGCAGCGTGACGTGACCAGCGCTTGGAGAGGCCGAAAGCGCCGCGAGTCCGAGTGAGTCGCCACCGAAATCGCTCTCGTTGGCGGTGGCAGCAGGAGCCCCACCAAGCAGGCCGGGAAAATGCGCGTCGATTACCTGCGAGATGTGCAAGAAGGGAGTCATGCTGTTGGCTAGGAGGAGGCCTCACCCTCGATAGATGGGTATGGTGCGGATGCTGGGCTTCGCGATCTTGGCGAAGCGAGCGCCCAACTCCTGCACGACGATCGTTTGGTCGGCCGCGAGCCCTTGGATAGCCGACCTCACAGTCTCGACAGGCCAACCGAGCTGCTCGGCTACGAGTCGCAGGTCAACCGTCGCTGAGTTCCCATTCCATTCGATGCGGTCGCCGACCACGACGCGTTGATCCGATTGAGATAGTCCTTCGAGTTCGACGCGGCTCCTCGACACTGGCCGGACCATCAGCAGGTGCTCTTGTCGGCCGCGGTGATCGCTACCTCCGCGGATCTCTCGCCCCGTGGTTGGATGGAATGCGACCTCGTAGCCCTGCGCGATCTTCTCGTCTCGGTCGCTGAGGTGAGGCCAACAAACCTGCCGGCCCTGGCTGGCGTAGTGCTCTCTGACTTGTTGGTAGAGCGTCCCCTCAAGGGAGCGAGTCACCATCGGCCCATCTTGCGTCGGTTGGGCATCGTCTCCCGATACCAACCGTGTCGTCGCGGCATCGGCGCCTGCTCGCGCAATCAGCACAGGCACGTCGTCTTCGGGAATTCCCTCGACAAGCAGTGCGACTTTGCCTTGGTCGAAGGCTTCTTCAACCGACCGACCAAAGGCTACCGCGCGATAGAAGGACGCCGCAAAGACAACTGCTGCGTCGTCGCGTACCGCCCGTGACATGCCCACCGCGAAGTCAATGACCTCCGTGATCGCCTCGGCTTGCGTGCGACTGAAGCACGAGTTCAACACAACAACACGGATGTTGTCCTTCAACGTCTTGAACAAGGCAACCAAGGCTGCGTTGGGCACCTCTTTGGGGTTGCCGTCAGCACCGACCACCGAGATCGCGTCCGCGCTTCCGTGACCGCAGAAGTGGACGATGTCGGGTTTGTGCTGGTTCAGCGACTGCAGCAGGTCGTCCGGTCTCACCGCCCAGTGCTGCACAATCTCGACGTCGTCACGCCGGTCCGCGGCCCGCACCTTTTCGGCAATCGCTCGCACTTCTTCCCCGAGGCGCAGCTTCGACTCATCGGTCGGGTCGGCTGCCAGCACCAGCACTTTCACAGGTCTCACGTCAGTCTCCATCTCGGCGGCGCGCCGCTGCACCTCGTCGAAGAGGAGCCGTGCGTCGGCTTCGATCGCCTTGTGAAGATCCAGCAGCTCTGAGCTGTCCAGATCGACTGCATCATCGCTCCACACGGCATCCGCATACTCGCAGTTGTTGATGAAGTCTGCCCAATCGGCTAGACCGGCACCCTCAGCGGGCGGGGACGGCGCGAGATCGTCGGCAACCGCGCAAAGTCGGCGGTAGGCGTTTCCAGGAAGCGACTGGCGCATGATCTCGAACCGCCGCTCCCAAGCCTTGCGCGCGTCCTTCAGGCGCTCGGCTTTTCCCCAGAGCGTGCGTATTGCGTCGGTGGAGTCGTCCTCGTCAGCGATTTGGGTTGCCCAGGCCGCCCAGTGAACGAGCGCCATCACGAGCTTCTTGGTGCGGTCCGACGGCTCCCCTCGTGGCATCGACGTCGGAAAGCTAAGGGTGTCGCCGTCGCAGCTGAGCGCGTCCTCGTAGCTGTTCATCGGCCAATAGGCGTGCAGCGATTCGTCTTGCACGTCGTGTAGCCGCTCTCGCACTTCGTCGGCATGGATGCGCCACAAGGCAGCCGCTCTACCTCGTATATCGACGTCGTCCTGGCGCAACTGAGCAAGGGCCACATCGGCTTCGCTCTCACACTCTCGGATGACCCGTTCGCTGTCGGCGTTGACCTCAAGGAGCCGAAGCAAGCGGCCGAGCATGACGATGCGTCGCCGTGGCTCGGCGATGGCAAGCCACGCGTGAAAGCTGTGTCCGATCGACGTCATTCCGGCACTCGCTGCACCGCCGTTCGGCCAGCTCCAACCACACTACTTCGTGTCGCGTAGCTGATCGCCAACTCCAGCGAAGCCAGCTCGACATGAAGCCAATCTCGTAGAGACAGAAGAGCAAAGCTTGAAGACAGAGTCGCCACCATCCACTCGCGAGTCCAACCAGATTTGCGAGTTTAGGCGGTCGCCGGGACAACGTAAACGACAACGACTCTGCGGCGAGACGCCGCCGCACCTGAAGCCGCTTGAAGTCCCACGTCACGCCGTCACCATGCTCGTACGGCGTCAGCCGCAAGGAGTTCCGCATGGCGAAGACACTCGCTGCGCTGTACGCGCGCTGCTCGACCGATCAACAGCACGCCGAGAACCAGCTCCCCGAGCTGGAGCGCTACATCGAAGCGCGCGGCTGGACGATCGCTGGAAGGTACGTCGACCAAGGCGAGTCGGGTGCCAAGGCTTGCCGGCCGGCGCTCGACAGCCTCATGGCCGACGCGCGACGCGCGCGCTTCGACGTCGTCGTGTGTTGGTCAATCTCGCGCTTCGGTCGCTCGATGGTCAACTCGGTGTTGGCGATGCATGAGCTGACGGAGCTGGGCGTGCGGCTCGTCGCGTTGCAGCAGTCCGTCGACACCGGAACGGTTGTGGGTCGCGGCGTCGCGGCGCTTCTCGCCGCGCTTGCCGAAGCCGAGTTGGAGGAGAAGCGCGCGCGCGTGAAGGCCGGCATCCGCCGAGTACGCGCGAAGGGCAAGCGCTGGGGCGCACCGAAGAAGCACGTCGTTCCGATCGACCGCGTCGAAGCGATGCGCGCGGCCGGCAAGAGCTTCGCCGAGATCGCCGACGAGCTTGAGATCCCGAAGACGACGCTGCAGCGACAGCTCGCCGCCGCGCGCCGGTCCACAAACCCCGCTGCCACTCGAACGTAGGTCTGCGAAATCAGCAGCGCGATGATCGACCGCCCGTGCGGTCCGGAAACTATGGCAATCGGAACGCGCCGAGACGACGAAATGCCCGACGACAGCGGGACGAAATCCGCGGGCAAATGCGCAGCAGCTTGCTCGCCGGATGTGCGACGAGCACGGCGATGTGATATTGGTGCGCTGATGCCGTCTCGCGCCATAGCTCTCACGTGCGCCATCGCCACGCTGGGCTCGCTGCCTCTGGTCGGTGCTTGGAGCTACGTCTGCCGCCTCAGCGGTCGCGTGATGAACACGCCGTGCTGTGGCGAAAAACAGCGGCGCACCCGCCAGGAGCGGGACGAGTGCTGCGCCTCCCAAGGCCAGGTTGCTGTTCGGTCGCAGCGGTGCTGTGACCTCAAGAGCTCCAGTGGACAGCCCCCCGCTCGTCTCGGCGAGGTGGAATACCGCGCCGTCGCGGCGGTGGTCGCCGTGGTCGCGGGGCACGCGCTCATCCCGCCACCCGAACGCCTCGGAGAGCCCGGCTGGGTCGAAGGACCGCGCGCGGTCGGACCACCCATCTTTGTCCTGCATCGATCTCTTCTGATCTGAGCCCAGCTCGCACTCGACAACCGATGTGAGTTCAGCCGCGCGTGGCGCCGCCTCGTGCGTCCGCGTGGCGTTGGTGGAGAACAGCACCATCGGCAGGCGGGCGCCTGCCGGACGGAAGAGATCATCATGCGAAGAGTTCAAGCGCTCGTGGTGGCGTCGATGGCCGCAACGGCCATCGCCTGCGCCACGCCACTCGAAGCGAGCGGCGGCAAGACCCTGGTCCTATCGCTTCAAGACATCAACTGCCAAAGCTGCGGCGACCGCGTGGCCACGGTGATCCGAAAACAAGCGGGCGTAAGCAGCGTCAGTTTCGACAAGAAGGCGGTCGAGGTCACCGTCCAGTACGACCCGAAAGAGGTGCAACGCGACAAGCTGGTGGCCGCCGCGCAGCAAACCGGCTTCCGCGTCGTCGTCGGTCGCGGCAAAGGCCGCTACGAAAAGGACACGCGGTTTGACCCGAAGCTGGACGTGAAGTGGATCTCGCACCGCGGCGAGGACGTCCAGCTCGAAAAGCACCTCGCCGCGGGCAAGGTCACCGTCTTCGACTTCTACGCCAAGTGGTGCGGGCCGTGTCGAAAGGTGGACCGCGAGATGGCACGGCTGCTCACACACCACCAAGACCTCGCGCTGCGCAAGATCAACATGGTCGATTGGGACACGCCCGTGACCAAGCACTACCTCAAGGACGTGCCGAAGCTGCCGTACGTGATCGTCTACGGTCGGCGCGGAACGCGCGTAGCCACCATCGCTGGCCTCAAGCTCGATGCGCTCCGCAAGGCCATCGCCGAAGGGAGGCGCCAATGAGGTGGCTGCTCCTATCTGTGGCCGCGATCGCCACATCTTGGCCCGCATCGTCGCTCGGCGGGGCGTGAAGCGGCTGAAGCAATCCCAACCTCCCGGGTGGAGGTGCGACAGCCTACAAGACCTGGCTCAGCAAAGGACGGCTCGTGCTCGGCCTGAACTGGACGGGGACGTTTCTTCATGCAGAGCATGATGTCGATCACGATCAGTTCGAGCCCGGCATCCCCGACGACGACCAGGCGCGACGCCATGTGCTCGACTTCGCGATGATGGATTGGACTGTGACGGCGCTCTACGGCATCACCAATCGGGTCGGCGTTGAGTTCGCGCTGCCCGTGCGCATGAACATCGCGCGGGCTGCCTTCAAAGACGCTGCCGGAAACAACCTCTCGGCCTTTTCCAGCATCCACCATCGCGACGAAACGCTGGTCGGCATCGGCGACATCCAACTCGGCGCGCGCTTCGCCTTGCTGCGCCGCACGCGCGGCAGTGGATGGGCGCTCGCGCTGCAAGGCGGTCTGTCGATCCCGACCGGAAACACCGAGCACAACCCGTTCGAGCTGGGCCGTCAGGGTCGAGCGCATCAGCACATCTTCTTCGGCACGGGGACGGTCATCCCCTACGTCGGTTTCCAAGCCTCGTACGCTTTCCGCCGCTTGTCGTTGGCCGCCTGGGCGGTGGCACAGCCATCGCTGTACGACAACAGCAAGGGCTACCGTGCGAGCACCCGCGTCGCCGGCGCGATCGGCGTGCTCAGCAGCTTCGGCCTGCGACGCTGGGGCTTTCTGCTCTCACCCGAGGTCTTCGTCGAGACGCCGGCCAAGTGGGAAGGCGAGCGGGCGGAAAACAGCGGTCGCATCGATCTGATGGCTACCGCGGGGGTGTTCTTCACGCCGTCGTCGAGCTGGCAGCTGAGCCTACTGGTGAAGGTCCCCTACTACCGCTACGTGTTCGGCGGCCAGCTCAACGCGCCCGTGCTCGGCCTGTTGGGCGTGACCTACCTGCTCGACCTATTTGCGCCCGCGCATTCGCACTAGCGGCGAATAGGCGGCGCATCTGAGCGGCCGGAGCGTCGTCATTCTCGGCTTGGATTGCGTGACTGCTGATGTCTATGGCTTGTCGATCGTGCCCTTCGTCCCGTCAAACCCCACCGCGCGACAGAGCGCCTCCAGCCCTTGGTCGCTTCCCGGCCAGTGCTCGCGGACAGTCGGAAGGCCAGCGCGCCTCAAGACAGCGCGCAGGACGATGCAGGCGATGATCGCATCGTCAACGTGGCCGATGATGGGAATGAAGTCGGGCACGAGGTCAAACGGCATCGCGAGGTAGGCGACAAGTAGCCACAACCTCGCGCGCACGCCTCGCGGAACGCTCCGGTCTCGGGCAAGGCGGCCAATCAAGCGCAGCGTATCGGGAAGTAGCCGTACCAGCTCGATCACGTTCGCATGGCGGGGTCGCACGACCAGCAGCAGGACGACGAGCGCGCCCCATACGCCGATCACAGCGCAGGCCACAGCCACGATCACATTCCACGGCCAGCTCACACAAGCACCTGCCCGGACGCGGCAGCCAGCGCCAGACGCAGCTCGGCGATCTGCCGTTCAACTTGGAGCGCGTACAGCTGCGCTGCATGCGCACGCTGGCGCAGCTGCGTTACCAGCACGATTCTCATCGCGACACGTCGCATCACCTCCCGTCGCATCGACCATCGCAGACGTGGTTCTTTGCGCCGACCGAGGCCCGCGAAGCTGTCGGGGGAGAGTGCAAACACACGCCATTCTTGTCAGGCGGTGCGCCTGGCTCCAGCAGCCTTAGTCCGTTGAGGATCACCAGCAGCGACGCTCCCATGTCCGCCGCGATCGCCATCCAGAGGGTGGCCATGCCAAGCGTCGCTAGCACGATGAAGGCGAGCTTCAGGCCAAGCGCGAAAACGATGTTCTGCTTGACGACCGACAGCGTACGGCGCGAGTGCACGATGAGCCAGGGTAGGCGCTCGATCTCGTCCGACATGAGCGCGATGTCTGCCGTCTCCACGGCGGCAGCGGTGCCGACGCTGCCCATCGCGATGCCGGTGCTCGCCGCGGCCAGCGCGGGCGCGTCGTTGACGCCATCGCCGACCATCGCGACGTGCTGGTGCTCGCGCGCTAGCTCGGTGACGGCTGACACCTTGTCCTCCGGTAGCAGCTCGGCCCGCACTTCATCGACGCCCGTCGTCGCGCCAACGGCCTCAGCTGTCTCGATGTTATCGCCCGTGAGCATCACGACCCTGCGCACACCAAGCGTCTTCATCGCAGCGATGGCGGATGCGCTTTCCTCGCGGATCGTGTCGGATACGCTGATCAGCCCACAGACGTGCCGATCGTTACCGATCGCGACCACCGAGTGTGCCGCATCCTCCATGCGCCGCGCAGTTTCGTGCGCCTCGGGCGTCTCGATGCCGCGCTCTTCCATCAGACGGTGGCTTCCGATCCAATAGCGCGTATCTCCGATCGCCGCTGTGGCACCCTTGCCTGGCAGCATTTGAAAGTCCGTTGCGGCGGGGACTTCGACGGCCGCCTCTCTGGCGTGAGCGCTGATTGCTCGTGCGAGTGGGTGGGTACTGTTCGCTTCGAGGGCCGCGGCGATCGCGAGCAGCTCGTCATCGGTGTGGTCGTCGAGCGGAACGACCGACTGCACCGCCGGCGTGCCGTGGGTGAGCGTGCCGGTCTTGTCCAGGGCAACGGCCTGAAACCGAGCCGGGGCTTCGAGGTGCACGCCGCCTTTGATCAACACGCCGTGCCGCGCAGCCGTCGTCAGGCCCGCCACAATAGAGACGGGCGTGGAGATCACCAGAGCGCATGGGCAAGCGATGACGAGCACGACAAGCGCCTGGTATAGCCATGTCGCCCATCGGCCGCCCTCGATCAGAGGCGGGACAACCGCGATGAGCACCCCGAGCGCGAGCATCACGGGCGTGTAGTAGCGAGCAAACCGCTCGACCCACTGCTCGCTAGGCGCGCGCCGCGTCTGCGCTTCCTCGACGAGCTTGATAATGCGGGCGACCTGCGAATCGCTGGCTGGTCGCGTCGAGCGCAGCTCCAGGGCTCCCGCGCCGTTGACGGTACCCGCGAACACTTCGTCACCAACCTGCTTGGTGACGGGGATGGACTCTCCGGTGATCGGAGCTTGATCGACAGCGCTGCTGCCGCTTTTCACCACGCCGTCGAGCGGGATGCGCTCGCCCGGTGGAACGACGACGAGGCTTCCAACCGCCACGTCGTCCACGGGCATCTCGACCGTCCCCTCGTCGGTGCGCACTCGCGCCACCTGGGGTGAGAGGCCGACGAGCGCCTTGATGGCGCGGCGCGCTCGGCCCACGCTCCACGATTCGAGCAGCAGTGCGACCGCGAACAGGAAGCTGACGGCGCCGCCCTCGAACCACTCGCCTATGGCGATCGCACCCGCGACGGCGATAGCCATCAGCAGGTTCATGTCGGGCCGCAACCGTCGCACGGCGAACCACGCTTTGGGGGCGACAAACCACGCGCCCGCGACGATCGCGCCGAGGTAGCAAGCCATGCTCCACAGCGGGGGACGTAGGACCTTTCGAGCGATGGCCGCAAGCAGGCCCCCGGCAGCCAGCGCGTGGGTGAGCACCGCGGCGACGAGCAGAACGGCGCTCGCGAGGCACATCACGGCTCGGCCGCGGCGCTGCCACCAGCTCTGCTCGTCGCTCGCTGCGTCGTCGGTCCACGGGCTCGCGCTCATGCCCGTCGCGGCAACGGCCTGCTCGATAGCCTCGACGCTCGCCTGCGTGGCGTCGACGCGCATCTTGCCGTTGACGATGTCAAACGACAGGTACTGCTCGCCGCCCACGAGTGGGCCGATCTCGGCCTTGAGCGTCGCCACCTCCTCGGCGCAATCCATTCCTCGGATGCGGAAGACGGCGACGGTTGTGCGTTCGCTACTCATGTCCGACCTCATGGCTATCGGGGGCTGCTTTCGTTGCCGACGTGCCGGAGAACCAACGATAGATCGTTGGCAGCACAAGCAGCGTGAGCAGTGTGGAGGTGATGAGTCCGCCGATCACCACGGTAGCGAGCGGCCGCTGGACCTCGGCGCCAGCGCTCGTGGCCAGCGCCATCGGCACGAAGCCCAGCGAAGCGACCAAGGCCGTCATCAGCACGGGTCGCAGGCGGGTCTTCGCAGCCTGGATAGCCGTTTCCGCCAGTGCCACCCCGGCTCGGCGGCGCTCCACGATCGTGGAAACGAGCACCACGCCGTTGAGGACGGCGACGCCAAACAGCGCGATGAAGCCGATGCCCGCCGAGATCGAAAATGGATAGCCGCGGATGGCGAGGGCGACGATGCCGCCAGTCACAGCCATCGGCACGTTGAGGAAGATCAGCAGCGCCAGCCTGCCCGAGCTGAACGTGCTGTAGAGCAGCACGAAGATCAAGAGCAGCGCCAGCGGCACCAAGATCGTCAGTCGCGCCGTCGCGGCCTGGAGGTTCTCGAACTGGCCGCCCCACTCGATGGTCCAGCCGGCGGGCAGCTTGACCTGGCGGTCGACGGCTGCGCGGGCCGCGGCGACAAACGATGCGAGGTCGCGCCCGCGGACGTTGGCCTCGACGTTGATGCGTCGGCTGATCTTGTCGCGGCTGATCTGAGCCGGGCCGTCCTCGACGGAGATGCGGCAGAGCTGCGACAGGGGGATAAGACGCCGCGCGCCTCCAGCAAGCGCTGGGGCTCGTACGCGAAGGCTGCCGATCTGCTTGAGGTCACGGCGCACGTCCGCCGAGAAGCGCACCTGGAGCGAAAAGCGCTTCTGCCCCTCGATGACGGTCCCCGCCGACGTACCCCCCACCGCAGCCACGACGGCGAGCACGTCCTCGGCGTTGATGCCGTAGCGGGCGATCGCCTTCCGGTCGACACGCACGCGCAGCATGGGCAGTCCCTGCGTCTGCTCGGCCTTGACATCGGCGGCGCCCTGGATGCGCTTGAGCACGCGCACCACCTCGTCGGCCTTCTGTTTGAGCAGCTTGAGGTCATCACCGTAGATGTGGACCGCTACGTCGGAGCGCACGCCCGAAATCAGCTCCTGCACGCGAAGCTCGATGGGCTGCGAGTAGCTGAAGATGGCGCCGGGCACGCCCTCTGTGAGTGCCCGGTCGATCGCGGCGAGCAGCGCCTGCCGCGTTGGATAGCGCCACGTCGTGCGGTCGTTGAGGATCAGGTAGGTGTCGCTGATCTCGACGCCCATCGGGTCAGTGGCGATCTCGGCGCGACCCGTGCGCGAGACGATCGTCTTGACCTCGGGGAACTTCCTCTTGATCACCCGCTCGACGGCGGTGCTGATGGTGTTTGACTGCTGAAGCGAGATGCTCGGCACGCGCCAGACCTGAAGGGCGATAGCTCCCTCGTCGAGCCGTGGCATGAACTCGGCACCGAGAAACGGCGCCAGGCCAAGACTGGCAGCAAAGACGCCCACCGCGACGAAGACCGTCGTCTTGCGCCTGCGCACCGCACCGGGCAGGACGGCCGCGTATGCGCGCTTGGCCAGGCGATAGAGCAACGGCTCCTTTTCTGACGCCTTCTTCAGCAGCAGGCTGGCCAGCACGGGCATCAAGGTCAGCGCACACAGAAGCGAGCCTCCAAGCGCGAAAACCACCGTCAGCGCCATCGGCACGAACATCTTCCCCTCGACGCCGCGCAGCGCCAGGATCGGCAGGTAGACGATCATGATGATGCCCACGGCAAACACGACCGGGCGGGCGACCTGCTGGGCCGCGTCGCGCACCTTCTCGGCGCTCGTGACCGCGGTTTCGTGACGACGCTCGTGCATCACGCGCACGATGTTTTCGATCATCACCACCGAGCCATCGACAATCAGGCCAAAGTCGATGGCCCCGAGGCTCATCAGGTTGCCCGATAGCCCCGCCCAGCGCATCGCCGACAGCGCAACGAGCATCGACAGCGGGATCGCTGTGGCCACGACGAGGCCGGCGCGCACGTTGCCCAATAACAACAGCAGCACGAGGACGACGAGCACGCCGCCCTCGATGAGGTTCTTGGCGACGGTGCGGATGGTGCGCTGAACCAGCTCGGTGCGGTCGTAGAACGTGTCGATGGTGACGCCGCGCGGCAGCGTTGTTTTGATCTGGGCGATTTTCTTCTTCACCTCGCGGACGACGACGCGAGAGTTGGCCCCCATCAGCATCATCACGACGCCGACGACCGCCTCGCCGCGGCCGTCGCGCGTCACGGCGCCTTGGCGAATCATCGGCGCGAGCTCGACCTTGCCCACGCTCTTGACGTAGACCGGCGTGCCGCGGGCATCGTGGGCCAGCACGACGTTTCCGATGTCGGCGAGCGTCTGCACCAGACCCTCCCCGCGCACCAGGTACTGCTCGCCCTTGTGCGCGATGTAGCCGCCGCCCACGTTCTTGTTGTTGCGACGAAGCGCCTTCACCACCTCGCCCACCGAGAGGCGATACGCCGAGAGGCGATCCGGGTCGAGCGTCACCTGGTAGGTCTTGAGCTTGCCGCCGAAGGAGTTGACCTCGACGATGCCGCGCACCGAGCGCAGCTTGGTGTTGATGTTCCAGTCGAGGATCGTGCGCAGCTCCATCGGTGTGTAGCAGCGCTCGGTGTCGGGCTCGCCAGGCTTGCACATCGGCTCGCCCTTGACCTCGAACTGGTAGATTTCGCCGAGGCCGGTCGAGATCGGTCCCATGTGCGGCTCGCCGTAGCCTTTGGGGATCTGCTCGCGCGCTGCGGCGAGCCTCGCGCCGACGAGCTGTCTGGCCCAGTAGATGTCGGTGCCCTCGTCAAAGACGATGGTGACCACCGACAAGCCGAACTTGGACACAGAGCGGATCTCGGAGACCTTGGGCACGCCGCTCATCGCCGTCTCGACGGGAAACGTGATGAAGCGCTCGACCTCCTCGGGGGCGAGCCCAGAGCTGTTGGTCAACACCTGCACCTGGACGTTGGTCACGTCCGGCACTGCGTCGATGGGCAGCTCTCGAAGGGAGAGAACGCCGACAGCGACGACGAGCAGCCAGCCGATGATCACCAACAGGCGGTTGTCGAGCGAGGCGTCGATGATGCGTTTGATCATTTGCGCCACTCCATCAATGACCGTGCCCTTGACCCATCGATCGCTTCGATGCCTCGGACTTGAGGATGAAGGCGCCCTTCGTCACCACGCGCTGTCCGCGCTTGAGGCCCGAGCGGATCTCGACGAACCCATCGGCCTCGATGCCCACGACCACGCGCGTGCGCCGATAGCGGCCCTTGGCGACCTCGACGAAAACGACTCTGCCTTTGCCAGCTCGCTGAACGGCTGCCGCCGGAACAGCCAGAACCTGACGCCGTTTGCCGTGGCCACCTGCGCCGTGCGGGTCGATCAGGCGCACCTTGGCAAACATGCCCGGCTTGAGCGCACCATCGCCGTTTTTCACATCGACCCTGGCGCGCACCGCTCGTGTGTGGCGGTCGATCTGGTCTGCGATGTAGCTGACGTGTCCCGAGAAGACCCGCTTGGGGTACGTTTTGACGCGGACCTCCACACCATCGTTGACGTGGACCGAGGCGAGGTCGCGTTCGTAGACATCGATCCAGATCCAGACGCGAGAGAGGTCGGCGACGGTAAACAGGTTGCTCTTGGGCGTGACCAGCTCGCCGAGCGTGATGTGCTTTTTGATGACCCGCCCGGCGATGGCCGACCGCACCGACAGCAGCGCTGATCGGGTGCGGTCGTAGCGCATCCGATCGATCTGGCGCGAATAGAGGCCCAGCAGTCGCAGGCGCTGGCGTGCCGCGCGGTAGTCGGCGAGGGCCTTCTGGTGGGCTGCGCGGGTCGTGATCACGTCGCGCCCCGACGTTATCTTCTCTTTGAGAAGCTGCTCCTCGCGCTTGAGGTTCTGCCGTGCGAGCTGAAGCTGAGCCCGTGCTCGCAGGTAGTCTGCCTTTGCCCGGCCCAGCTCGATCGAGTCGAGGATCGCCAAGGTCTGGCCGGTCTTTATGTGGTCGCCGAGCTTGGCGCGCACGCGAAAAACCCGGCCGGGCACGCGCGGGCTGACGTGCGCCACGCGGTCCTGGTCGAAAGCCACCTCGCCGGTGGTCTGGATGACGCCTGACAGCGCGCGTCGCGTCACCGTTGCAGTGCGTATCTTCGCCTGTGTCAGGGCTTGTGGGCTCAGGTCAACCAGATCGTCGTCAGGTTTGTGGGCGCCTCGACTCTCAGCGGCGCCCTTGTCCTGGGCGTGCTTGCCGGTTGGGTCTTTCTTCGAGCAGCTCGCGACGAGACAGAGGGTCACGACGAGCATCAGGGAGGGCCTCCGCGTTCGGCTCATCTCGCACCTCTCGGGCCGGCGTGCGTCCAGTCGTCGCTGCCGACGACCGCTTCGAGGGTGGCCACCGCGCGGTAGTAGTCGTCGTAAGCGTTGAGGGCCTGACGCTGGATTTCGAGAAAGCGCCCGCGCGCCACCATCACCTGAAGCACGTCGATCTTCCCCGCCTCGAACGCGCGCTGGAGCATCCGTAGGCTCGTCCCGAACGTCGGCAGCACCTTCGTGCCATAGATGCGGATGCGCTTGGCACCGGCGCGCACGGCGGCAACGGCGCGGGCGATCCTGGCGTGAAGCTGTCGGCGCAAGGCGCGGTGCTCGGCGCGCGCCACAGCCACGCGCGCGCGGGCGCGCGCTACGGCACCTTGGTTGCGCTGCCACATCGGGATCGGCAGGCTCAGCACACCCATCACGATGTGGCTCGCTCGCGCAGCCGCCTGGCCCTCGCGGTTGAGCTGCACGCCCAGGGCCGGCTTGGGAGCGACCTCGCGCTTGGCCAGTCGCAATCGAGCCTCGGACTCGACGATGCTCGCATGGGTCAGACGCAGTGCAGGGTGACTGCGCATGGCCTTGTGAAGCAGCGAACGCGCGCTAGGCACGGCAGCGGTTGGGGCCGCGACCCGTCCGTCCGGTTCCAGTAGATGGCGGACAGGCCAGCCCGAGAGCTGGGCGAGCCGCAGTCGGGCTGCGAGATAGGCGTTGTCCGCGGCGATCTTGGCCTGCTGCGCCTGGGCGAGGTCACCGCGGACGACCTGCACCTGGAGCCCGGAGATAGCGCCCGCCTGTTCGCGCCTACGGCTGATGTGCAGCAGCCGCTCGGTAAACGCCAGCAACCGCTTCGCGGCTTGCAGCCTCCCGCGGGCAACCTGCGCCCGACGATAGCCGGCGTGGAGCTGCTGGTGGACCGTCCAGCGCACCTGCGACAGGCCAGCCCGTAAGCGCCGCCGGGTCCGCTTGGCTGCGTCGATACGCAGGCCGCGCTCGCCTGCGATCTGGAGGCGCTGAAGCAAGATCACCTGCGCGTCGATGGCGCTGCCGCTCGCCGTCAGCCGGGGTCCGAGCTTGAGCGTCAGCTGCGGGTCGGCGGGCAGCAGCGGCGACGCGGCCCGCACTTCCGCGTCACCGAGCGCCACCCGCGTTTGGGCGACGCGCACGGCGGGGGCGTGAACGTCGCCGTAGGCAAGCAGCTGCGCCAGCGTCACCCGCCTGACGCGCGCTGGGTCAGGTAGGGTCGCGCGCCCAGATGCAGCGCGCGCCGGAAATCGGTGTTGTAGGCTGCTCGGTGATGTGGAGGCGGCGGTCGTGCGCGTGCTCGCGCAGCCTCCCATCACGACCAGCACGGGCCATAGCGCGCGAGCGCGCCGGCCTGGGCCATCGGTCATGGTAGTGCTCGCCGGTTTTCGGTTCGCGTCTCGGTCGCCCGACGCACGCGCAGACGCGCACGTGCACGTGCGGTCAGCACACGGCAGGGCAACCAGCTACGATGTCGGGCGAGCTACGCGATGGGGGGACGGAAGATGTTCGAGGCGTAGCCGGGATGCACCGCGCCCACGACGGTGGCTGGCGCCCACACGCTCGGCGCGGGCGGCGTCATCGCACTGGCAACGTGCGCCACCACGAAGGGCGTGGAGACGTGGCAGACGCAGAAGTGGTAGGGACCCGAGCAGTCGTGCTCGGCGTCGCTCGATCGGTGCTCTGCGTCTTCGGGTGCATGTGCGAGGTGGCCCTCTCTCGCCAGGTGGACCGCGTTTTCCACGATCTCGGCGATGCCGGGCATCAGCTGCCAGACGAGTAAGACGGCGACAACACGAGTTAAGAGCTTCCGGCGCACTTGATCAGAGTACCAAGCGCTCCCAGAGTCGGCAACCAACGCCCCCGCCACGCCTGAACTCGCAGCGCGTAGAGCAATGCAGACAGCCTAGCCATCACGCCACACGGTCGGCCACGAGGTAGGCAAGCGGAAACTTCCCTGGCAGCACGATCGGCTCGCGAACGGCGAAGCCTGCGTCGGCGACCATTTGCTTGAGCGAGGTGGCTGTGAACTTGGTATGGGCGACGAACGGGCTGACGACGCCGAGAAGCCACGACAGCAGCCGAGCCCGCCAGTTGGCCGCGTGCAAGAACGTCGGAATGACGAGGCGTCCACTGGGTCGCAGCGCGCGGTGGAACTCGCGCAACGCACGCTCGGGTGTTTGCATGACGTGCAGCGCGTTGGCACTGAAGATGGCGTCGAGCGAGCCGTCCTCGACGTCGAGCCGGTAGGCGCTCATTACCTCTGTCTCGACGTTGCCGCTGCCGCGTTCGGCGACCTTACCCGCGAGGCGCTGCACCATCCTTGGCGAGACATCGGTGGCCTTCAGGTTCCCCACCGTCTCGGCGAGGTCGAAGGTGAACTGGCCAGTACCCGCAGCTACTTCGAGGACCTGCTCGCGATCAGCCAGGTCAGCATGGAGCAGCTCGCGGACACGCGGATAGCTGCGGTCGAAGAGTCGGACGCTCCTATCGTAGCTCTTGGCCAGCCGATCCCATACCTTGGCTTCGCTCATCGGGCACCTCTGTGTTCTGTACCTTCAATCTCGCTGACGCGTCCAATAGCATTACACCCGTGGCGAGGCAGAGCGGCAGCTGCCGGTTGGCTGCCGACGGCCGGATTCTCCTATCGTGGTTTGCCGTCTTGGCAACCAGGCGTGTTGGACACCTACGCGGCGCCGAAGACGCGCACGACAGGCCGAGTCCTTCAATGGCCGCCAGTCGGTCTTGTGCTTATCGGGAACGCATGCGGGCCGCTAGGGCGAGTGAAAGGCAGCTATGAGCTTCGCCGCCTCAGCCGGTGACACGCGCGTCCAACACGCGGCCAACGCACGACGGACTAGGAGGATCCGAGTTTGACGAGCGAGGCTTCCTCCGGACGTGACCCACCGGAGGAAGCCCCGGAGGATGTCGGGTTTCATTCCTCCCGCGAGTCGGTTCGTCGCGCGAGCATACGACTCCGCGCCAGCGGATCGGTCCCACCCCGCGGCTCGTATCATTGCGGCCGAGAAGGGGTTGTGCACACCACGCCTCGACACGTACTTGGCGTAGCGCGACAACGATCGCGCCACGGCAACGGCGCGACCGCCAGAGAAGCCGGCCTTGAGAAGAGCAACCGCGGACGCAGAACCGAGGCGGCGGGCGAGTGCCGCCTGTTTTCGCGCTCGGGCTTGTTCCGCACGCCGCTTTTGCCGTTCAGCGCGGCGCTGTTTCCGCCGCTGTTTGGCTAGCGCCTTGTCCCACTGTTTCTCCGTCATCACGTTCGATCGCTTGATCCAGCCGTCGACGGCGTCGAGCCCAATCGGCGGCGTTAGAGGGCCGTTGGTCACGCCGACGTAGCCGCGTGCTTTGGCCAGCATGGTGTACTTGTCGCCGAGTCTGAGAACCTGCTCGTCGCGGCATGGCTTAGCTGGAGTCGAGCAGAGCGATGCGTTGTCGCGCGCGTAGATCGTGCGCCGCTTCTTGGTCAGTCGCGCTCCCAGAGAGCGCCACTGCTTGACTCTCGCGGCGAGCAGCGCCGCTTCCTTCGCGGCGCGCTCTTTGGCCTTCGCTGTCTTGTCAGCCGCATCACGCGCGGCCTTGGCCTTGGCGTCGGCAGCCCGCGCGAGTCGTTCCTTCCGCTCCCGTAGATACCGCCCGAGGTCGACTGAGATGCCTTTCTGCAGCCCGGCAACGTGGACGCTCATCGTCGGACGAGGCTGGGCACGCGCGAGAATTCTCTTGGGCAGGAGCTGATCGAGCTGCACGGTCAGGTGGCCGCTGGCGTTGGTTCGCCCTACCTTGAGCCTCTCACGTCCGACGAGAAGAACGACCAGCTTGTCGGCACCACGCGGGCACGGGTCGTCCTCGCACACCCGAATTTCGAGCGCTCCATCGCGCAGCTCGGCGCGAGGCCGTAGGGTACCGCCGACGGGTGCAGCGCGAGCTTGGGCGCGGTCAGGCGCCGCTCCAAGACGCTCACGAACGCACCGCCGATAACGATAGGGGAACCGACGAAGGGCACCACACGCCCGCTGAGCAGCGCACGCGCGCGACCCTAGAGCCTGCTGGCACCGTCGTGCTGCTCGCTGATTTGCTCGCGCGATGTAGTAGTCGCGCGTGCAGCCAGACGAAGCGGCCATCAACGCCGCTACGGCGCCCACCAGCACATCAGCACGTCTCGCGAGAGTGCAGAACCCCATCCACGCCTCCTTGACCAGAGGGTTTTCGATGGGGCGCCCTACGTCAAGGGTGACGTATTACGCGCTGACGTGGCTGGCTAGTGTCGTCCTGCTTTGGCCAGCTACCGCGATGAGGAGCTTCAGCTCCGCCTTGGACAACGTTGTCGCGAAGTTCGCCAGCAAGCTGAGATGTCGCAACTCGACGTGGTGCGCCACCACGAATTCTCGCTGTCCCATCTTCAGAAAATCGAGCGCGGCGTGCTCGACCCCAAGCTGAGCACCTTGGCTCGACTCGCCCAGGCGTACGGGGTCTCGCTGTCCGATCTGCTCGACGGCGTGTAGTGACGCTTGGGCGTAACTCCCCCCGCTTGTCGGATTCCGACACGCCGGACCTCAAGCCGCGTCGTCCGGCACCAGATGCGCCAAGATCTGCAGCAGCCGAAAGGCGCGTTGCCGTTAGAGCGTGTTGTCTCGGACGCCTTCTTCTGCAGCTGGCGAATCTTCGCCGTGTAGTCGTGGTTGGCGATGATTTCGATCGTCAGCTTGGGGTTCGCGCTCACGACTGATCCGCGTGCTTGCCAAGGGGCTCGACGACGTAGGGTGACGCGCCCCTTCGGATGCCGCTGACTGTACGTGACGAAGTCGCAGTGGTTGCACTCCTTCAGCCAGGCACGCACAAGCTCCTGATGGTTACTGGGCGCGCCATCGTTCACCTCCGGAAACGCGTCGCTGACAGGTCCAGACGATCTGGCCTCGCGAGTATCGGCGTTCCAAGCTGAGTTTAGATTCAGCGCTTGGAGTCGCAGAGCGACGGTCGATTTTTCCGCGTCAGTGGATCTCGGAGCGTGCGGCGGGCTTGGATTCCAAGCCGCTCCAGGTCACTTCCAAGACCGTTCCAGCTCGGGTCCTGGTATCCGCGCGAAACGCGTTCGAGTTCGGTGGGTTGAGCCACGATCGTGTCTGACTTGGGGCGCTATGCTTCCAAGCCAGATGCCTACTGCCCAAATTCCAAAAGCGCAGGTTGGAGTGCAGCTCGCAGATCCAAGGTCTCGTCCGCGGCGGCGAGTCCGGCCGATGGATAGCTCCGGCCGTTCTTGCGTCGAAACTCGCGCAGGGCGATGTGGATGCCCGCCGTCTCTGCTCGACGTCGTAGGCGCTGCACTGTGGTGCGGTTTCGCGGGCCGCGATCGATGAACTTCTGCTGTTGGAATGCGCCGAACACGTCAGCGTTAGGTAGCCGAGCGAGGTCTGGCCATTCGGCGTTTTTCGTTGCTCCCAGGGCTTCGGCCAGTCGTCTCCGGCGAAGGCCGGCTTCGATCCGCGTTGCAGCGTACAAACCGCGCGGGAAGAGCCGCTCGGCGAGATCTAGCGCTTCGAGTGCCGGACGCGCTTCGAGGACGTCGTACAGGCGCAGATAGCGCTCGCCGTGCACTCGGCCGATCCACAAGCCGGTCGGTTGGCGATAGAAGGCTCGAAGCTCGGGGTGATCAGGCACGTCTTCTACGCGCCGCGGGTAGACGCGCTTCGCTCCAACCTGCGCACACACATCACGGGCGCGGTTCCAACGAACGGCTGCACACCCGCCATGGCCACGAAAAGTCGGTGCGACAAGTTGCACAGGCCGGGCTACGTCGACGTGGGGCTCGATCAGCGTCAACCTGAGCGCCCCTCTGGGCGTGAAGACTCGGTCGATGAGGAACTCCCGCAACGCGCCCATCGAGCCGTAGCGGGCCGACACGCGCTTCGTCCGCAGAGACATCTGCCAGCGACGCTCGACACCGGCGACACGCAAGATTGCGAGCTGAACATCGCGACCATCCTCCTCGCCGCGAATCGACCAGCAACGCGTCCAGCGCTCGGTCGGGTGCCGAAGCAGCCGCACGGGCCGACGAGCGATCTCGCATCGAAGAGCAGGTCCGAGAGCACCCGGCTCGTGGCCGAAGTCCCAAGGCGCACCATCATCAGCGTCGATGTCGCGTGCACGTCTGGCGACGGGGAGCCGTAGCAGCTCTTTCGTCACCACGGAGAGGTCGGGGCCGAGCTGACCGTGAGCTGCGACGCCGATGTCGTCGATGCCCGCCCCGATGATCAGACCCGATGGGGAGGCGGCTTGAAGAAGCCGCATCGTGCCGCCCTCTGCATCCTCGTTTGAATCGTTGTCCGAAAACGCGAACGAAATCGGCAGCGCTTCGCCATCAGCCAACGATTGGTCTTGCTAACGACCTGTTATTGTTCGCGGGGTGGTAGCTTCAAATCCTCTCACCCCGAAAAGCCGCCCGCAGGGCGGCGTTTCGGGGTGGGAGGATTTGTGCGAGCCGTGCTGCGCCGGCGCCTTCGCGCCGGCTTGCACGTCAGGCCTAAATCCTCTCATCCCGAAAGAGCGCGGGCAGCGTTTCGTGTTGAGAGACTTGTGCGAATCACGCTTGCGCGTTGGCTGTCGCGGCGCGGTGGTCGCGGGCTTGTTGAGCCTCGTCGCCGGCTGTCCTCGAACTGGGCGGCGGGCGGCGGTGAGACCCGCTGCGCGTGCCGAGCCTGGTGCGGTCTCGGTGGTGCACGGGCGGGCTCGATTGGCGGCGCTGTTTCGGCAGTGTCGCGTGCGGCTGGCTCAGGCGCTGTGGAAACAACCCGTGCCGCGGGCGAGAGATCGCTTCCTAGGCCACTGGAAGATCGTCTGCCCGCGCGGCTCCGTTCTCGACGGACCGAAGCGGTTCGACTCCGTCCCCTTCGGCACTGGGTCGAGCATGGAGGCGCGCTGTCGCGACGCTGCAGGACTTCCGCACGGACAATATGCCGCCTGGCACATGGATGGACGGCCGATTCAGATCGGCTCGTATCGGCACAACGTGCAGGATGGGCGCTGGGTGAGCTATCACCCCGATGGATCGCTGCACGGGCTGTTCTCGCTGCAGGCGGGCCGACTCCATGGTCTGTCGGTCGGTCGTGACCGTCACTCCTTTTCCATCGCGCGATACGTGCGCGGCCAAAAGGAGGGCCTTTCGTGCGAGCCGCTTAGCTCGCCGCCGCGTGGGCGCATGGCCGGCACCTACCGACACGGCCGCCGCCACGGCGCGTGGGTTATCGACGCGACCAGCGAGACCGTCATCAGCGGGCGCTACGTCGATGGTCGCCGAGAGGGCCTGTGGACCAGCTGGGGGCGCAGCAAGACGCCAACGCACGAGACCTGCTACCGCCACGATCGACCTCACGGCCCCTACCGCGAGTGGGACGCGCGAGGCAAGGCCCACGTAGCCGGCCAATATGTCGACGGGAAGCGCCACGGGCACTGGGTGCACTACAAGGAGTCGGACGAAGGGGGCCCGACCCTGTGGTACGCCGAGTATCGGCACGGCGAGGCGGTCGCCAGTCGCTCGGGGCCGCGTCCCGTGGCGCGCGCGTGGCGCGGCCCGCTGATCTGCGCGGCGTCCGCGCGCTAGCGCTGGCGCTTCTTGATCCGCGCGCGAAACTGCTCTCCGGCCAAGACGAGCACGACACCCGCGCAAAGCGGCACCCATCCGGGGATTGCGCCGAGCGCCGGTACGAAGAAGACGACGCCGCCGAAGAGCAAGCACAACGCTCCCAGCGACAGCAGCGTCTTCATCATCTTGGCGTCGCGCGCGTTGGCCGCCCGAACATCGTTTGCAGATGGTTGGTCCTTCACGTGTGCACCCCTTCTCGGCTAGCCGGCGAGCAGACCAAAACCGCGGACCAGCTGGAATGCGCCGAGCCCGAAGAGGGCCAGCGGAGCGAGCAGCGCGGCGCCGCCACTGCCTTTGAGCGCCTTGAAGAATCCGTAGGCCGCGATGGCGGCGGCGGCGGCGCCACAGAGGATCGCGACCCAATCACGGTAGGCGGTGATCGCGCCGTTGACGGTGACCACGCTGCGCACGTGCACGAAGAAAGGGATCAGCGCGGCGACGGCAGCGACCGCGAGAATACCGGCGAGGTCACCGAGCACGCTCTTGCTGGCGCGATCGGCGCTCGACGCGTGACACGTAGCGCAGATCGGACCATCGGCGGACATCAACAGCATGTGCTGGGGCAGCTGTGCGCCGCAGCTGCCACAGTTGCTCGTCGGTGTTTCCGGCATAGGTCTACCTCCGTTGTGATGGGGTTGGCATACGCTTCTGCTGCTCGCACACGCGTTCGTGGAGCAGAGTTCGTGCCACCGCGCAGCGCCGCGTGATCGCGAGCGCTTGCCCATCGCCGCACGCCGGGCCGGAAGCGTCCTTCCGGCGGCGGACAATTGAAGCTCGGAACGCCCGTTCCGAGCTCGTTTCGGAGGGTGCTACTTCCTCGCCTCGCTGCAGCCGCCCGAGTTGGGGGCTTCCGAGGCCTTGTAGCTGCCGTTGGCCGTGTATTGAACGCCGCTGGCAAAGCAGACCGCGTTGATGAAGCCGACGTTGGTCTCGCAGCTGTTGCCCGTCTGCGTGATCACCGTGTCGGGGTCGACCGTCTCGCTGGCTGCTGCCCAGTAGCCCGATGCCTTGACGAAATCCCTCAAGAACGAGCTCTTGTTGTACGCGGCGCGAATCGCCTCGGCGAACGGCTTCTTGCCGACCGTCGAGAAGATCGTGTTGGAGGTGTAGTTGGGGTTGTTGTCGATCAGCGAGCAGAGCTGGTCGGCGAGCCCCTGTGCGCCCGCCAGGGCAGCGAGCGCGCCCAGCTGGTCGAGCAGGTTCTGCACCTGTGTGGCGATGTCGATCTGCGTATCCGCGCCACCGCCTTCCTTGGCGGTCGTGGTGTCACTGCTGGTGCTGTCACTGCCGGTGCTCGCGTCAACAGGCGGCAGCTTGTCGCTGCACGCCGAGACGACCAGAGCGAAGGCGACGACACAAGCGCACGTTACGGCTTTCGCTGACATCATGAGTCGGGATCTCCTTCGGCGCTGAAGCGCGCCGACTGTTAGTACGCGGCACAGAGCGGAACAACAATAGGTCGGAGCTTCAATGCCACAGTCCGACGGACGTGGCGAGATTCGAGTAGCGCTCGGCGAAGTCGACGGCCACGCCAACCTGCAGCGCAGCCGCACGCGGCGCGGCCAGACCTCGGCTTCGGCACCGAGGCGCAGCGAGAGCGTCGGTTTGACGCCTGACTTCTCTTCGAGCTGCGCAGCGAAGCCGTCGGCGCTCAGCGCGTAGGGCACGGCGCCGATGAAGACGGCCTCGGCGGAGACCATCAGGTAGCGTCCACCCCACACGCGCGGACGGGGTGTCGGGCGCGATGTCGGTGCGGACGTCGGCCCGACCCCTTGGCCTTTCGACGCCGACAGATAGCGTGGCGCTCGCGCCAAGGCGTCGTGGCCGAAACGAATGGCGGCGGCAAAGCGCAGCTCCCAGGGAAAGCCGTTTGGCCGCACCAGCAAGCCAACCTCGCCGGAGAAGGCGCGCAGCACGGAGATGTCGTCGGCTAGCGGCACGATGCTTCGCGCGATGGTCAGGCTGCCCATGCGCACACCGATCCCGACGAGCAGTTGGTGCTCGAGAAATGCCCAGCCCGCGCTGAGCTGATGGATCCAGAGGCGCACCTTCAGCTCGCTCGCGGCGAGCGCGAGGCCTTGGCCGCGCAGGTGGTAGCCCACGCCGAAGCGGCCGTACTGCAGCATCAGCGCGACGACGACGGCGAACGAGAAGTCACCGCTGCCGCGGCCGGTGTTGTTGAAGTCGAAGCTGTCGCCCTGAAAGATGCCTGGCGTGAGGAAGTCGAAGCCGAGGTCGCCGTCGAGCTTCGACTTGCTGTGTCGCGCGCGGTTGGCGACGGCGGCCGGGGTGTATCCGATGCCGATGGCGCCTTCGGCGACGCCGCCATATGCGCCGCCGAGCCCGATGATGCGCGTGCCGCCGAGCACCGGCCCTTGGTAGATGTCGATGGCGAACGGTGGGCTGCTCGCCGTCAGCGGACCCGGTGGCGGCTCGTCAGCGCGGGCTGGGCTGCTGCCGATGGCTGCGAGGGTCAGTGTGACGACCGCACACCAGCGCTGCGCGAGCCGATCAGCCATATGCGACGAGCCTACGGCGCCTAGCGTTTGCGACCAACCAGTCGCTGCCAGAGCTCGACGTATTCTTTCTGCGTCGTCTTGTCGACGGTGCGGAAGATGCCGGTCTGACCGAGCGGCGTTCTGGCGGCCTGCACGGCGCTCTCGAAGAGGATCGCCAGCTCGAGCTGCACGTCCTTCATCGGCGTGCCGTGCAGCGATCCGTCGTGGTTGAGCGTCCAGCCGTCGCCGAGGAAGTGGATGCGCTTGGCGCGTGCGCCGCGCCCGAAGGCGTACGTGTACGACTTCTGCGCCAGCCCGTCGGTGCGCCGCATCAGCTTCTTGCTCGTGGCCGCCTTTTCGATGGCGGCCATATGGAACTCTTTGCGCTTGGACGAGCCTTGAGCGACGAAGGCGCCGTCGTCGATGAGCGCGAGGTGCCGCGCTTCGAGCACGGGGTAGCCGCTCATGCCGAGGATGATCGCGCGGCCGGGCAGCGCGCGCTCGAGCGTGTCGATCTTGAGCCCGAGATCGGGACGCTTGCGCGCCAGTCGACGGATCAGCGTCTGCGCGCGCTTGTCCGGGTCGACGAAGGTCACCTCGTGTCCCTTCGCGGCGAGCCGCAGCCCCGCGAACAACCCCATTGGACCGGCGCCGAGCACCGTCGCGCGCTTGTTCTTCAGCGGCTCGCGCGTCTGCGGGACCAGATTCAGCATCCGGTCGACGACGCGGTTGCCGTAGAAGCTCGACGTCACACGTCGCTTGAAGCGCATGTAGGCGATGGAGAAGTACGGAAACGCCAGCCGCCCGTGCTTCTTCTCGAAGGCCCGCGCCTGTCGGTGTCCGTCGGCGGTGACCTCGACGATGCGGAACTTGCCGATGTGCTCCTTGAACTTCTCGCCGATAATCGTCGCGGCCATGCCGCCGTCGTCGAGGATCAGGATCGGTTTGCCCTTGCCCCACTTCCTTTCCTCTTCGGCGTGCTTGGCGAGCATCTTGCGAATGCCCTGCTCGACCGTGCGCGCGTAGCTCTGCTGGCTCAGCTTCGGCTCGAGCACGGTCAGGCCGCGCTTGCGGTAGATGTAGCTGATCGAATCCTTGAACGGATAAGGCGTCGAGACAAAGGTCGCATCCTTGCGGCTCATCCCCGCCGCCGCCATCGCGTCGACCAGCGAGACGATGTCGCTGTAGCGGTGGTAGACGAACATCACGTTGTGCGACGTGAACGGGCGGTCGCCATCGAGCCGCTTGACGGCGTGCTGCAGCAGCGGCGGCATGGTCGGCACGGCGAGGATCTCGCGCGCCAGCTGGATGTCGACGCGCCCCGGCTCCGCGTTGGGATCGAAGCGCGGGTTTGCGCGCTGCCCGAGCCCCTTGAAGCCGTTGGCCCGCAGCGTGGCGTAGAGCTCGCCGCGAAGACCCATCGCCTTGACCTTGGCGCGCGTCAACCGCGTCAGCGCGAGGTGCGCCTGGTTGTAGCTCTTGAACCCGACAGCGGCGAGCTTGTCGCGCAGCGCGTAGAGCGTCGTGCCCGCGGGCGCCGTGCGCAAAAGCTCGAGGACCAGCCGCGTGCGCTGGATCGTTCGGCGCACCGACCACGAGCTGACGAGCTCGGGGTAGCTCTTGGCCATGATCACCGTGCCGGTCGCCTTGGGTGGCAGCCGGCCGTCCGCCTTGTACTCTGCGCTGCGTTTGAAGATCTTGACGATGGCGTCGTAGTCGGCGCCAGGACCGGCCTCGTGAGCGGCGACGGCCCAGCGTGCGACGTAGCGCAGCGAGTACGGGCGGTGCCGATCGAAGTTCCACTTGGCCAGCTCGGGCAGCACGCCGTCGTACTCGGCGCGCAGCAGCATCCACTGGCGACGCGTACGGAAGTTGGGGTCCCCGCTGGCCTTCAGCTTGACGACGACCTTGGCCAGATTTGCGGGCGTCGGCTTGAGCCCGCGCAGCGCGCGAGCGAGCGTGCGCGCGCTGTCGCGGCGTGGCCACGACGCTGAACGCGATGAGCCGACCTGCTTTTCGCGAGCCGCGCCCCGCTTGCTGCCGCGCGCGGGGCCTCGCCCGCTGCCCACCTGGGTGAAGGACGCCATCAGGTCGTGCAGCTGTCTATTGCCGTCGCGATCGCGGCGCACGGTCTTGCTCATCAGCCCGACCTCGAGGTCGCCGTAGCGCGCGACAAACACCGCGTCCTTGGCGACGACCTCTTCGAAGTCGGACCATTTGCGGATCACGTGCTGGTGCGCCTTGGCGATGCGGATCAGGTCTTTGATGATCGCGTCGTGGTTGCGATCGATGAACTCGCGCTTGGGGGCGAAAGCGATCGGATCGAGCTTTCGCAGGTAGGCGATGCCCGGACCACTCGTGCTGATGCCGAGCTTCTCGAGCGCGCCTTGCAGCTGCTTGTAGCTCTTCTCGCCGCGATGGTGCTCGCCGAAGAAGACCTTGGCCGCGTCGAGCGTCGAGGCCGCGTAGAGGTCGCTGCGGGCGTAGCGGCTCGCCTCGCGCGGCTTGGGCTCGCGCTTGGGCTTGGCCTTCGCCTTCGGCTTGGCCTCGGCGACGATCTGCGGCGGGTCGTTGAAGCCGAGCTGCTCGGCGAGCGTTGACTTGCGTTCGCGCAGCGCGCGTCGCTGCAGCGCGAGCAGCTCGACGGCCTTGACGTCGGGGTGACGGCGGCGAAAGGCGCTCGCCGCCAGCTTCCCATCGCGCACGCGCGCCCAGTCGTCGATGACGGCCGCGTCGGCTACGACCACGCTGCGGCTGCCGCTGCCCTTGAGCTTGGGGAAGTCATCGCGGTTGCGCTTGTCTTCGCGAAAGCGCCGAAACAGCGTGGTCGACAAGCCGTGGCGCTGCCGAAAGTCTGCCTCGCGCATGCGCCCTGCGATCACGGTCAGCCAGTCGGCCTTCATCGCCTCGAGCTTGGCGTCCGCGAAGCGCTTGGTGCGCGTGCTGGCGCCGAGATAGAAGAAGCGCTCGGGGTGGGCGGTGCGCAGCCGCTTGAGCTGCTTGGCGTCGATGCGGTGCTTGCGCATGAATGCGCTGCGCGAAAGGTGGCGCGAGGCGACCCGCTTCCAGTCGGCGGTCATCACGTCGAGCTCGGCGATATCGAACGTGCGCCGCGGGGCGCCGACCCGGTTGGGCGTCTTGATAGGATCGGGGAAGGCCTTCTTGTCGGCGCGCAGCTCGCGGTACACGCGCTGCGTCAGACCGTGCTCGCGGCGAAACTGCGCGATGGTCTTGTCACCAGAAAAGACGCCCTGCTTCCAGACATCGCTGAGCCGCTTGATCTGCGTCGCGCTGAGGCTCTGCTTGGAAAGCGACGCGTGCAGCGCCGTGGCGCTAGGGAAACGATCTTTGTGCTCGGGCTGCTTGCGCAGCCGCGTGATCTCCCGCTTGCTCGTGCCGTGCTTGGCGTAGAAGGCGCGGACGGTGAGCTTTCCGCCGAGCACCTCGTCGGCCCAGGCTTTGGCGAGTTTTTCGATGCGGGCGGGGTCGTTCTTCTTGGCCCTGCGCTTGGTCGCGAGCCGGCTTCCGCCGAGCTTGAGCTCGAAGGGCTCGAAGCGGTCGCCGTGCTGCGCCATCAGCCGCTTGTAGGTCTCGTTGCCCAGCCCGTAGATCGCCTTGAAGCGGGTGAGCGTGATCGCGCCCTCGCGCGCGCGCGTCCAGTCGACCTGCATGCGATCGAGCTCGGCCTTCGAGAAGGTGCGGGCGCGGTCGAGATGCGGGAAGTCGTCGGGGTGCGCTCGCCGAAGCCGCGTCATCACGCCGTTGCTCACACCGTGGCGCTTCTTCCAGGCGCCGAGGTCGAGCTTGCCGCTGACGACGCGGCGAAAGTCGCGCTTGGCCGCGGCGAGTCGTCGTCCTACCAGCGCCGATGGCTGCCGGGCGCTCGCCAGCCGGCTGCCCGAGGGCAGCAGCAGCAGCAGCAGCAGCGCGAACGCGACGAGGCCGTGAAATCTCACGAACCCCTGGGCTGCAATGAAGGTGCCAGCGCAGCCGCCCGCGCGCGGCACCTAACTCACCAATAATACTTGGTGTATTGGCTCGCCGAGGCCTTGCTGGGGTCCGCCGAGGCCACGAGCAGCCCGTGTGGCCAGTTGGCTTGCCGCCCGAGAATGCAGGCGCTCGCCGGCCGCGAAGCAAGCTCAGCGGCGGCCCTGCGGGTGACAGCGTAGGCAGGCGCTGCTCGACCAGAGGTAGCTCGAGACGCGGCGGTGACGTTGCGCGGTGGTCGCCATGCTGTGGCAGCTGCCGGCGCACGTCGGCCGCTTGAACGCGGCGGCGCCGCGGCCTTGGTGGCAGTCGCCGCAGGCGAGGCCGCGGTGCTTGCCGGTCAGCGGGAAGCGCTTCTGGTGCGCCGCGAGCCGCGCCGGCCGAAACGCCGTGTTGCTGTGACAGCGCCCGCAGTCGCGTTGGCCCCAGCCAGCGTGGCTGACGCGCGCGCGCTTGGCGTCCTTGGCGTGACAGCTCTCGCAACGCTTCGACGGGCGGCCGCGCGCGTGGCAGCTGACGCAGCGTGCCGCGCGATGTTTGCCGGTCAGCGCGAAGCTGCGGTGCACCGTCAGCGCGGTGGTGGTGCTGGTGAAGCGCGCCGGCGACCAGCCGGTAGCGCGGTGACACAGCTCGCAGCGCGTGTCGAAGCCGGCCTTCTTGTGGTCGGGATGGATCTTGGGATCGTTGTAGGCGCTGGCGTGGCAGGCGTAGCAGGCCGCGGGCGCGCCGACGTAGCTGCTCGCGCGCGAGCGCGGGTGACACGAGGCGCAGTCGGCGAGCGCGTGAAAGCCCGTCAGCGGCAGGCGCGTGCGGCGGTGCCGCGCCAGGATCGTCGAGCGCTTCCAGCTCTTGGGACGATGACACTCGGCGCAGCGATCGCCGAGCTTGCCGCCGTGCCGATCGCTGTGGCACGTCACGCAGGCGCGCGAGGCCTTGCGGCCCGGGCGGTGGCAGTCCTTGCACTGCGCCTGGGCGTGGCGCCCCTCGAGCGCCCACCCGACGCGCGCGTGGTCGAAGCGCTTGGGCGCTTTGATCGCACGCCACGCGGTGGCGCTGACATGACAGCGCTCGCACTTGGCCATGCCGCGCGGCGCGCCGGGCAGCTTGCCGCGCGCCGCCGCGAGCAGCACGCCGCGCACGTTGGCGGCGAGGCGCTTGTTGACGCGCTTGGCCAGGTGGCGATGGCCCGACTGGTGGCAGCTCTTGCACGAGATCAGCGTCGGTCGATAGCGCGCCACCATCCGCGCGTCGGCGAGCTTGACCGGCTCGTGACACTGCTTGCACTGCGTCTTGGCGTGCGCCCCGTCGAGCACGTAGCGCGTCTTCTTGGCGTGATCAAACTTGGCGATCTTGAAGACCGGCCCGCCGTTTTCGTGGCAGTCGCCGCAGTCGCGCACCCTGCCGCGCAGCCTGAACTGGCCGGCGTGTGCGCTGCGGTGACAGCTGCCGCAGCGCGCCGAGAGGCCGCGGAAGGCGACGATGCCGCGCGCGCCGCGCGGCTTGTGACACGATGCGCAGGCGGTGCGCTTGTGCTTGGCCAGCAGCGGGAACTTGGTCTTGTCGTGATCGAAGCGCGGCGGCTTGAAGCCGTCGACCTGGTGACACGTGGTGCAGGCCAGCGGGCGCGCGCTGCGCGCGGTGAGCCGATAGCGGCCCTTGTGCACGTCCTTGTGGCAGGTGCTGCAATCGAGCTTGCGGCTGAAGGTGAAGCGGCGCACGCGCGGTCGCTGAGTCGAGTGGCAGCGGTTGCAGGGCACGGCGGCGTGCGCGCCGCGCAGCGCGAGCCGTGACTTTTCGTGGCGCTCGGCCGTGAAGCTGGTCAGCCCGAAGCCGCGCGTGTCGTGGCAGCTCTCGCAGCGCGTCGCCTTGGCCTTGCGCAGCGAGGCGTGGCGCCGGAACTGCCCGCGGTGTTCGTCCTTGTGGCAGTGGCTGCAGCGCGAGAAGCGCCGGATCTTCTTGCGCCGCCGCCCGCGCCGCTTGTGGCACTTTTCGCACTTGGTGACGATGTGCTGGCCGGTAAGTGGGTAGCGCGTCTTGGTGTGGAAGGCGATGGCGGCGACCTGCGCCTTGGTGATGCCGAGCAGCGCGGCCTTCTGAATGTCGTTGAGCTTGGCCTTGACCGTCCTGCGCGCCTTGCCGCGGACACCGCCGCGCCAGCTGAAGACGTTGTGGCACTTGTTGCAGACCGAGCCGAAGCGCCGGTTGTGCGGATCGCGGTGGCAGTTGGCGCACACGGTGGTCTTGACGACGCGGCGCGCTTTGGCGCCGTGGCAGCCGCGGCAGCGCGCGCGGCGGTGGCCGCCGACGAGCGGCATCTTCTTGGAGTGCGTCGAGCGCGCGTAGATGATCGCGCGAAAGCTCGTCTCCTTGTGACAGCTGCTGCAGCGCCTGCCGACGGTGCCGCGCTTCTGGCCCATGGTCTGGGGGTGCGCGGTGGTGTGGCAGCTGTTGCAGGTGGCGTGGGGAACGTTTTGAAAGCGCCAGCGGCCCGACGGGCTCTTGTGGCAGCTCTTGCAGGCGATCTTGGCGTGCTTTCCGCGCAGCGGGAAGTGCGTCTTGTTGTGGCCAGGAAAGCGCGAGACGGTCTTGAAGCTGGTCTGCACGTGGCAGGTTTGACAGCGCGTGCCGAGCGCGCCGTTGTGGTGGTCGGTGTGGCAGTTGACGCAGCCGCGCTTGAGGCCGAAGTAGGTGCGCTTGCGCCGCGCAGCGCCCATCTTGCGCACGTCAGCCTCGCGCTGTTGAGCCGTGCTGTGGCACTTACGACAGGCCGTCGTCGCGTGCTTGCCGCGCAGCGCGTAGCCGGCCTGTGCGTGGTTGAAGCGCGCCGCCGAGCCGCTCGGCCACTTGACCAAGGCGAAGCCACGGCCGCGGTGCTCGCGGTGACACGACGCGCACTTGGCGACGTTGCGGCGGCCGTGATAGCCGCGGCGCGCCGAGACGCGGCGGCGAAGCGGCTGATGGCAGCTGTAGCACAGCGACGCGCTGACTTTGGCCTTGTTGGCGCGATCGTGGCAGCTCGGACAGCGCGACTCGAATGCCGCGTGCGCACGCGAGAGCTTGCCCGGCGAAAACACCTGGGCCAACGCCGCGCGCGGGACGAAGCAGGCGGCGGCGAGCACGGCGAGCGTGGCGAGCGATCGGAGCATGGAGCAGGTCAGCGTCGTTAGCGTCTAGAGATGATAAGCCACGCTGGCAAAGATCAGCATCACGCGCTCGTCGGGGCTTAGCAGCGCCGTGGCGTCGATCGCCGAGCTGATATGGCGACCGACGCGCAGGTCGACCGACGCCGAGATGCTCTGGCGAAAGCGCGTCAGCGCGTCGGCGCCAGGATCGGTGTCGGCGTATGCGCCGTAGGCCGCGGCGAGATCGAGCCAGTCGGTGACTGGCGCCGAGTAGCTCAAGCGGCCGCCATAGCTCGTCAGCGAGCTGCCGATGCTGGCCAGCGCCGAGAGCCGCAGACGATCGGCGTCACCGAGCAGCGAGAGGATGTCGAGCGAGGCGTCGCCCCAGCCGGTGTTGCTCGCCACGGATTGGCGCTGGTAGCCGGCGCCGCCGCCGATGCGGATCGACGGCGTCAGGTCGAGGTCGACACTGGCGCGCCCGGACAGCACCGCCTCCTGCACCGAGAAGTCACGCCCGAAGTCGGCGATCAGCTCGCGCGTGAGCGGGAAGCGATAGCGATCGACCCGCGCGCCGATGCTCAGCGAGCGCGTCGGCCGCACGGCGGCGTGCACGCTGGCCCAGGTCAGCACCGGGCCCGAGACGCCGCTTTCGTGGTCGCTGCCGAGCAGGTCGACGACGGCGCTGCCGAAGACCGAGACCGCGCGCGAGTCGAAGCTGGCGCGCGCGCTGATGGCCTGCCGATCGATGTCGCCGCCGAAGGTCGTACCGATGAAGCCGGCGTCGGCCGACAGCGCGTAGCGGCCTTGCCCCGGCGAAAGTCGTAGCGACGCGTAGCCGCCGAAGCGCGCCGAGCGCGTGCTGGGGCGCAGGTCGGCGGCGCGCGGCGAGAGGCCGCCGTAGGCGCCAATGCTCAGCCCGCGCGTGATCTGGACGCGCGCGCTGCCGCCGTCGACCAGCGCGGCACCGACCAGCGGCGCCGACGCCACGCGGCCGAGCTGCGCGCGAAAGCGCGCCGTGTTGATGCCGAGCCGCAGGCGATAGACCAAGACGTTGGGGCGGCTGTCCTGAAAGCGACGCTGATCGAGATCGCTGGCGAAGTTGAGACGCAGGCGCACGCGGTGGGCGTAGTCGAGCCAGTTGACGAAGACCTTGGGCACCTCGAGATCGGAGTAGAGCCCGAGTTGATGAAAGCTCGAGATCGCTCCGTCGCTGGTGCCGGAGAGGTCGATGTTGCCGAGGTACTCGATGCGCAGCGTGCCGCGCATGCGTCGCGCGCGCGACTCGCCGGCGCGACGAACCGCCGGCGTGCCGCCAAAGCGCAGCAAGCGACGGCGCGGCTCGAGCGAGACGCCCTGCCACAACGCCGCCAGGGCGCGCTCGCTCTCCGGCGCGGGCAGCGTGCGCGGCTTGGAAGACATCCCTGCCGCGCTGGCGCCGGCGCGCTTGCTGGCGCGCGCGCGCGCCTGCTCGGGCAGCTCGACGCGGCTGTTGAGGCGCGGGACGACCTTGTCTTCGGCGCGGTCGAGTCGCGCGCTGTTCGGCGCGACCGACGCCACGCGCAGCTCGACGCGCTCTTCGCCGAGCTTGACGGTGACGCGATCGTCGACCGCGAGCCCATCACGGGCACCGGCCGAGATGAAGACAGACTTGTCGGTGACCTGCACCACGCGCGGACCGCGCCCGTGCGACGCGCTGGCGGCCGTCACGGGCGTGCGGCGCTGATGCCGGCGGCGACGGCGACGACGGCGACGGCGCGCCTCGGCGTCGAACCCGCCGAGCAGCACGACAGCCGCGAGGATCAACACCAGCGCGCTGACGAGGCGGCGTCTCACAGTTAGGACCGATCAGGCGGCCGCGGGCTGTCCGGTGAAGGTTACGACCTCGATGCCGATGGCCGAGAGGAACTTGGTCGGCGGGTTGCCGCCGAGGCAGGCGAAGATCTTGTCCGCCGGGATCTCGAACGCACCGCGCTGCGGCGTCGCGAGCTGGATGCCGCTGGGCGTGACGGCCTTGACATCGGCGCCGAGCACCAGCTCGAGCTTGCCCTGCTGCACGGCTTCGGCGATGCGCTCGCGGTTGCCCGGCTTGGGACGGCTCAGCGAGGACCCGCGATACAGCATCGAGACGGTGGTTCCCGGCTGCTCGGCGAGCGCGAGCGCCGTCTCGCAGGCCACGTCGCCGCCGCCGACAACCACCAGCTGCTGGTTGGCCCAGCGATCGGGCTCGGTCATCACGTAGGCGACGCGCTGGTCGTTCTCGCCGGCGACACCGAGCTTGCGCGGCGTGCCGCGGCGACCGATGGCGAGCAGCACGCGACGCGCCTTGATCGCGCCGCGGCTGGTGCGAACGACGAAGACGCCAGCGGGCCCGCGATCGATCTTCTCGACGCGCACGCCCGACTCGATCTTCACGCCCGTCTGATCGACGATTCGCGTGAAGGTCTCCACCAGCGCTTCCTTCGACGTCTCGCGCATCTTGACCGGTCCGTAGAGCGGCACCTTGATCGGGCGCGTCATGACCAGCTTGCCGCGCGGGTAGGCGCGGATGGCGCCGCCCCACTCGGCCTGGTCGACGCAGCGGTAGCTCAGGCCGAGCTCCTTGGCGCGCAGCGAGGCGCCGAGACCGGCCGGGCCGGCGCCGACGACCAGCACGTCGGCGGCGTCGGGGTCGTGAACGCCGGAAGAGGAGTCGAGGTCGGTCTTGATCGCGTCCATGACCTCGATGGCCTGGGCGAAGGCGTTGGCGATGAGGCCCATGCCGCCGAGCTCGCCGGCGATGTAGAGGCCCGGCACCGTGCTCTGGTTGCCCGTGTCGAGACGCGGCAGGTCGACAGGGCGCTTGCTGGTGCCGAAGACGAGCGTGATCGCGTCGGCGGGGCAGATCGCTTTGCACTCGCCGATGCCGACGCAGTTGGCCGGCGTGGCCAGGCGCGCCATGTTGTCGAAGACGCTGAGCACCTTGCGGTCCGGACAGGCCATCACGCAGCTGCCGCAGCCAATGCACTTGGTCGGGTCGATGATGGGGTGCAGGCTCGGCGGCTGGTCGGCGCCATCCTCTTTGGTCTTTTTGATCAGCGCCTCCGCCTTGCGGCGCTGGCGACGCGAGTGAAGCAGGCTCAGCGAGAAGCCGCTGGTCAGCACGCCGAAGACGATCAGCATGAAGACCAGGTTCTGCAGGCCGTCGAGTCGCTGCACGGAGGCGGCGCGTTTGGCCTCGGCGTCATCTACAGCCTTTTTGCCCTTGGCCGCGGCTTGCGCCTTGCTCGGCAGGTCGACATCGAGCGTCACGACCAGGCTCGGCATCTTGGTGACCGGCTCGGGCTCGGCTTTCTGCGTGCCGGCGACGCCGCTCGCGCTACCGCTGCCGCTGCCGCTGCCACCGCTGGCGGCCGCGGCGGCGGCGCTGCCGCTGCCCGCGGCGCTGCCCGCGGTGGGCGCGTTCTTGGGCTGCAGGTTGAAGAGCTCGGCGACGCGTGCGAGCAGCGCCGTCATCAACGCGCGCTGCGCCCGCGGCCGCAGCGAAACGCTTCGCGTGGGTTCGCCGGTGCGCGCCGAGTAGACCTGGATCGTGGCGGCGGCGCGCTCGCCCTTCTTGGACTTCGCGTCGATGACTGCCAGCACGTCGACCTCGTTGTCGACGGCCTTCTTCTTGATGCAGCGCGGGCGCTTGAGGCAGCTGCGCGACACGACGGCGGTGGGCACGCGAAGGCTTGCCACGGTCGCCAGCACGTCAGCCGACAGTGGGCCGCTCGGCACCAACAGGGCCACCGGTGGCGCCTCGGCCGCGGCTACCGCGGGGATCAGCAGCGAAAAAACCAGCTGTGCGGCAAAGGGGGCGCGTCTCACACCGGTTCTGTGGGATCGGGCGGCCAAAACAGATGGACTTTATTTTAGCGCAATATCATAGGCTTACAAAGCCGTAATACAGCGCCGCGCCGATGTGCAGCCCCAGGGCGACGATGAAGAGCAGCGCCAGGACGCGGTGGAAGATCCGCCAGCTGTCGAGCAGGTTGCTGGCGAAGCGGGCGAGCAGCAGCTGCCGGTAGAGCTTTCCAGCGTCGCGCATCAGCTTGCCGAGGTTGGCCCCGGAAGGCAGCGCGCCCTCGGCGCCCGCCGTGCGCGCCAGATAGCGCAGCTCGCGGCGCGCCGTGCGCGCGCGTTTCATCGCGGCGCCCAAGCCCGGCAGCGCCTGGCTGCTGTCGAGCGCGTCGGCCATGCGGTTGAGCACTGCCAGCGCCTCCGTGTCGTCCTTGCAGGCGGGCCGCACGGTCTCGATGAAGTGCATCACTTGGTCTTCGAGCTCGGCGACGACCTGTTGCTGGCCGTCGCGCGTGCGCGGGATAAAGCGCACGAGGTACCGTCCCACCACGCCGGTGACGATCACCACCACCAGGGACCAGACGATGGCCTGCGTGACGAGGGTGCGCGCCTCGAAGACGGCGTGCAGCGCGACCAGCAGACAGCCTAGCGTGCCCGAGATGACGTGCCAGCGCAGCCAGTGACGCATCGTGCCGAGCAGCTCGATGCGTGCCTTCTTACGCACGAGATAAAACAGGTTCGACAGAAACAGCACGGTCGCGGCGATGCCGCAGCCGATGCCGATGGTGCCGGTGGCGGCAAACAGCGCGTGCTGCGGGTGATCGAGACGCGAAGCGGACGAGGCGAAGTAGTAGTCGCGGCCGGCGATGAAGATCGCGGCGCAGCCGACCAGCGTCGCGCCGCTGAGCAGCACGATCACGACGGGGAAGATGCGGGCTTCAGCTTTGGCCATCGCTAGTACCAGGCACGCAGCATCCAGAACACATCGGTGGCGAGCCCCTGCTCGACGCTCGACTGTCCGGAGAAACGCATGCGCAGCTGAGTATGGATCGACATCTTGGGCAGCACGTAGAGATCGAGGCCAAGGCTGAGGCGGTGGTAGTGATCGTCCTTGATCTCGGTGTCGTAGTCGGAGGCGTCGTACTTGAGCCTCAGGTTGATGCCGTTGAACGGCGAGTAGAACAGCTCGCTGTAGAACGCGATCTGACGCGTGGTCTGACCGCTGAGCGGGCGCTGGCGCGTGCCGAACGCAAACTCGCCCATCAGCGTCAGCGGCACCGAGTCGGAGAAGAACCACGGGTTGAAGGCCCACTGCACGCTCAGCGAGTTGGTGTCGCCACCGTCTTCGAGCTCGCGGCGACGCAGCATCACGCTGGCGCCGATCTGCCAGCCGAGGTCGCGCCAGCCGGCGCTGGCGGCGAAGCCCACGCCGGGCTGGCCGAGAAAGGCTGGCGTGGCGTCGCCATCGGGGTCGTCGAAGGCGTATTGGTCACGCGGTCCGGGACGAAAGACGGCGACGTGCGCGTACGGATAGTTGGGTGCGATGCCCAACTCGACGCCGGTGACGCGGCTTTGCAAGATGCCCTGATCGAGCTCGAACTCGCGGCGAATCGGCGAGGTGTGATCGTCGAGCATGGTGCCGAAGGGCGGCAAAAAGCGCCCCACGCGCGCGTAGGCCATGTAGGGCAGCTGGTGCACCATCACGAAGGTGTCTTTGACGAAGTAGGGCGTGCGGCGCTCGAAGGTCGAGGCGAAGCCCTTCGATTTGGCCAGCACGCCGGCGGTGACGAAGGCCGTCACGTATCGCACCGGGTGCAGCGCGAGGTGCGTGTCGAGCTGCATCGGGAAGACCAGAAAGCCGGCGCTCCAGAAGGCGAGCCGGAAATCGAGCCCCACCAGCACGAAGGGATCGGCGTTGAGCCCGCCGTAGCGGCCCTGGTCGAAGGCCATCGTGGGCGAGCCGCCGATGGGCGAGCCGAAGCCCGAGGGCGGCATGCGCGTGTGGCGGTTCTTTTCGAGGCTGGCAAACGCGCCGATGAGATGGCGCTTGTCCCAGTCCTTGTAGCCGCGATGCGAGGCGAAGAGCATCGGCAGCGTCGCCTGCGCGTAGAAACGCCCCGGCGCAGTGCGCAGCCCGCCGCCTGTCGGGTTAACGTGGCAGCCCATGCACGAGAGGTTGCACTTGCGCCAGGCCAGCGATGGGTTCTTCCAGCGCGTCGGATCGGTGTGGCAGTTGTCGCAGGTGCGGCCGGAGCGCGCGCCGTAGAGCGGTAGCGCCACGGCGCGATGCTGTGTGGCCACGACGACCGCGACCAGCACACCAGTAGCGACGAGCGCCGCGGTCAGCGAGAGCAGCGCGCGCCTCATTGCGGGAAGCCCAGCGCTTTCCAGCGGCGCAGGATCGCCTGCTCGCGCGGCGGAATGCGGCGCGCCGCACCGGGCGGCATGTCGCCCTTTTCGAACACGCTCTCTTCGAGGTCGTCGAAGTTGCGCCGCGTCTTCTCGTAGGTCGAGTAGTCCTTGCCTTCGACGACGCCGGTTTGCGCGTCGGGCGAGTGGCAGGCCTCGCAGTAGAAGCTCATCATCGGCGCGATGTGCTCGGTGTAGGTGACATTCTGCGGGATGGTGGCGGGATCGACGACATCGATGGCTTCGCCGCCGCAGCTGGTCGCCGCGAGCGCGACGAAGGCTGCCGCGCAGGAAAGCATCGTTGCGGCGCGCGCGCCGCGTGACCGGTCCATTGGCGTGACTCTCCGGATTCCTTGTCTAGAGGCGCTCGTCGGCGCCGATGTCGGGCGCCGTGCGCTGCTCGCCATCATAATCCAACGCCGGTGTGTCGCCGCTCTGTGCGCCGGCGTCGATGCAAGGCGAGCCGGGGCCGAGCCGATAGGCCGCCGCCTGCGTGCCGCTTCCGACAAAGGCGGGATCGACGCTGATGTTGGAGGGGCCGCTGACGACGCCGCCCTCGATGTCGCTGTGCGATGCGGTGCAGTTGCTGCTCACGGCCGTACCTTGGTTGCCCCACACGATCGTGTTGAGCAGCAGCGCGCCGCCGCCGCTGCAGGTCACGCCGGCGTCGTTGTCGGCGACGGTGTTGTTGGCGAACACGGCCGGCGTGCCGAGCGCCTCCAGATAGACCGTGCCGTGCATGTCCTGGTGGCCGCTCTTGACGAAGTAGCTGTTGGTGATGACGTAGTCGGCGACGTCCTCGAGCTCGGCGCCGCCGAGGGTGTGCGAGCTGACGAAGCAGCGATCGATCACGAGGTGGACGTTCTTCTTGGCCATCACGCCAACACAAGGTGATGGCCCGATGACGAGCTGGCGCAGCGTCAGAGTCGAGCCCTCTTCGACGAGCACCTGCCCGCGCGCCTCGAGCCCGACGATCTCCACCGAGATGTTGGGCGCGCCCTTGACCTTGATCGCCGAGCAGACCGAGCCGCGCTCGATGATCGTGCCCGGCGAACCGTAGATGCGTACGCTGCGTTCGATGTCGACGCGGTCGTAGGTGCCGGGCGCGAGCAGCATGAAGGGTCGCCGCCCGCCTTCTGCCTCGGAGGGCGAGCAGTGCGGGTTTTGTCGCGAGCCGTCACCCGAGCCCGAGCACGGCGAGACGTGCGCCACGTCGTCAGCCTCTACGCAGCGGCCGTTGCTGGCGCACAGCCCGTCGCCGCACTGGCTGTGCGTTTGGCAGGGGGAACCCTCGCCGCCGTCCTCGTCAGCGCCGCCGTCGCCGTCGCGCGCGCGCGCGTCGCCGTCGGGGCGCGCCCCATCGCCGAGATCAGCGCTGGCGGCGTCGAGCGGCGCGGCGATGGTCACCTCTTCGGTGCAGCCCGTGCACAGCGGCGCGAGCGGCAGCGTCACGGTGAGCAGCAGCGCGAAGGAGAGTCGGGACACGCGACGATCAGGCCTTGGCTAGCGACGTTTGTCGAGCTTTCGCAGCTCGCGCTCGATGCGCCTGCGCTGCAGCGCCTTGGGGAAACGCTTGACGAAGGCGCGCATGGCGGCGATCTGCGCGCTGGAGCGACCGAGCGCGCGCAAGGCCAGGATCTCGCCGTAGGCGGCCTCCTGAGCGAGGGCTCCGCGGCGCCCGTAGGCGTGAAACGCGGCGAGCGCCTTCTTGGGCTGGTGCAGCTGGTCGAGCAGCAAGTAGCCGAGAGACACGCGCGCAGACGCGGCCTGCCTGCTGCTGGCGAAGCGTCGGATCAGCGTGCGGTAGACCTTGGCGGCGTCGGCGAAGCGCCGCGCCGTGCGCAGCGCACGGGCGCGGCCGAGCAGCTCGGCCGCCGTGGGCGTGGGCGACTGCGACGGCGTAGCCGCGGGCGACTGCGACGGCGAAGCCGCGGGCGACTGCGACGGCGTCACACGCGACGGGTTCGATGGCTCGTGCGTCGCGCGGCGAGCGCTGGCGTGGCGTGCGCGCGCACGACGCGCGGCGCGGCGGGCGGCTCGCGCGCGGCGCACGCGCGACGCGATACGCGTGTGCTTGGCCCGTGGTGGCTGCGCCGACGCGACTGACGACGCAGCCGGCGCAGCGGCGCCGCTCGACGCGCTGGGCACGGCGAGCTCGAAGTCGCGCTCGAGGCGCGCGCCTGCGCGCAGCACCACGTGCTCGCGGATCGGCTGCCGTCCATCGAGGCGCACCTCGAGCAGCCGCGTGCCCGCACGCGCGTGCACGGCGACAGGCGTGCGGCCGAGCTCGATACCGTCGAGCCGCACCATCGCGCCCGAGGGCGTGCTGTGCACGAACAGCCGCGCCACCGAGGACAGCCCTGCCGCCGACGAACCAGCCGGCGCCAGCGCGTCGATGGCGCTGCCGGCGCGCTCGATGGCCTCGCGTGCCGCGGTCAGCAGCGGGCGCGACGTCTTTTCTCCGAGCACGAGCTGCTGGCCGCGCTGCACCGTCGTCACGTCGCCGCGAGACGGCGTCACGCGCACCGAGCCTCTTGCCACCGAGACGGTGACCTGGCCGTCGTGCGCGCGCACCGAGAAGGTCGTGCCGGAGACCTCGATACGTCCAGCCGCCGTCTGCACCGAGAAGGCGACCTTGCGCGCCGGGTTGACCGACGCGACGATCTTGCCCTGCAGCAGCCGCAGCGACAGCTCGCGCGAGGGTGCGGCCGGCAGCTCGAGCTGCGTGTCGGAGGCCACCTGTACACGCACTGCCGGACCGAAGGCGAGCGCCGCTTGGCCGCGCCCGACGCGCAGCCGGCCGGCGGGACGATCGCCCACGCGCGCTGGCGTGCCATCCGCGGCGCGCACGTCGCCCGCCGCCAGGTATAGCTGCGCGCGCTGAGGCGCTGGGCGACGTGCCAGCCACGTCACCATCACTGCGGCGACGGCGAGCACGGCGGCTGCCGACATCGCCCACAGCACCACACGCGCGGCGCGACGCGGCGAGCGCGGCGTCTGCAGCAGCGGCGCGGCGTCGTGTTGCTGCCGCGCGGTGTCGAGCACCGCGTCGAGCAGGCGCCGATCGGCGAGCTCGTCGTGCTCGGTGAAGGCTGGCGCCGGCGCGTCAGCGAGCAGCGCGGCCAACGCCACGTCAGCACGGCAGTGCTCGCACTGGCGCGCGTGCGCTTGCAGCCACTGCTGCTCCGAGGTGCTCGGCACGCCGTCGAGCAGCTCGCGCGTGCGGTCACAATCTCGAGCGCTCATCGCTCCACTCCCCAGCTGGCGACGTAGCTGCGCAGCGCCGGATCGCGCAACGCTGCTTTGCGCAGCTCGCGGCGGCCGACCTGCAGTCGGTCGCGCACCGTATTCTCCCGCGTCTCGGTCATCTCGGCGATCTCGGCCACGCTGTACTGATAGACGAGCTTGAGCACGAGGGGAACGCGGCGTTGTAGTGGTACTTGCGCGAGGGCACGGGCGACATCGCGCTGCAGCAGTCGGCGAGCAGGATCGTCGTCGCCGCTCTGGTCGTCGTCGCGCGGCTCGGCGACGACGACCATCGATCGGTCGCGCCGCTTGCGCATAGCGTGGCGGGAGGTGCGAACGCTGATGCGATCAGCCCACGTCTCGAGGCTGCTCTCGCCACGAAAGCTCCCTGCCGAACGCAGGATCTCGACCAACGAGAGCTGTATGAAGTCATCAGCATCACGATCTCCTCCGGCGATCCACCCCACCGTGCGGCGCACACGCGGTAGAAGCCGAGTGATTAGCTCGCGCTGTGATCGCGCATCACCGCTCGCGGCTCCGCGCGCCAGAGTGAGATCCGAGCGTGCGTCATCCTCGTCGCGGCGATCCCGCTGCGCCATCACGTCCATTGGTGGGCCGGGGCACGTCTTATGGATGGAAAATTCACCACGCAGCGGTCAAAATATTGAAATCACTAGGCCAATTCTTGCTAGCGGCTGGGCCGTCCAGGGCGCCAGGGCCACCTGTTGGCCGCCAGGGTCGGCCACCACGTAGCGCAGCCGCCGGACGTAGAGCGCCGCGGCGAGATCGGCGAAGATCCCGACGCGAGCGGTGACGCGCCAGGTGACGGTCACCGAAGGCGCGAGATAGACGCCGAGGTGAAGGCCTTGCGAGCGGCCGGCGAAGCCCGGCGCCGGCGCCACGTTGACGTCGTTGATGTCGAAGCCAAGCGTCGCCGAGGGCGCGAGCACCAGCCGCCCGCGCAAAAGCCCGATGGGCCAGCGAAGCGCCAGCCACACAGGGTAGGCCCGCGTCTCGACGGTGTTCTGCTGCTCGGTGGCGCTCACGTCGGAAGCGACCGCGCCACCGACGCCGAGCTCGATCGGTCCGAGGCGCAAGGCCAGCTCGAGCGAGACGGCATGGTGGACGGCGCCGGCGGAGACCACGCCGAACAGATAGCCCAGGCGCGCGGCGAGCCGCGAAGGCTTCGGCGGCAGCTCGACGCCGATGGTGCCGCCCGAAAGCAGCGCGCGCACGGCGGTGCGCGCGATGACCGCCAGCGCTTCGTAGCGGTCCTCGATGCGCGCGTCCACGGCGCGGATCAGCACGCGATCACGCCGCTTGCCGGCGATGAAAAGGTGCAGCGTGTCCGACTGCGGCACCGACGCATCGACCCAAAAGACCGCCAGGGCGCCGCGCTGGGCGGCGACGTCGCGCCCGAGCGCCACCTGCGCCGCGCTGCGCGGCGGAAGGCTGACGACGCGGTGGGCCACCAGCTGCACCTTCATACCCGAAAGCTGCGCGGCGAGCGCCTTGAAGAGCCGATCGTTATGCTCGCGCTGGTCGTCGGCTCGGATCAGCACCACTTCGGGCGGCGAGGCGGGTGCGCTGTCGGCGCGCGCCGAGCCCGCGACCGACCACAAAAGCAGCAGCGACAGCAGCAGCAGCAGCAACGGGCGCGACGGCGATCTCAACGCACGAGCTCCTCGCGCAGCGCCTCGCAGACCCGCCGTTGCGTGTCGGCGTCGATGAACGCGCAAAACGGCAGCGACAGCACATCGCGGCAGAGCGCCTCGGCAACCGGAAGATCGGCGCCGTCGTGAAAGGCCGCGAACGCCGCTTGGTGATGAAGCGGCGCGGGGTAGTAGACCTGGGTCGGGATGCCGCGCGCAGCGAGGCGCGCGCGCAGAGCGTCGCGCCAGCGCGGATCATCGCGCTCGAGCCGCACCGTGTACTGCGCGAAGCTCGATCGCACGCCGGCGCGCAGGCGCGGCGGTGACAGCGGCGCCCCGTCGAGCAGCTCGTCGTAGCGCGCGGCGTTTTGTGCGCGGCGCGCGAGCTCGTCATCGAAGTGCGAGAGCTTCACCGAAAGCACCGCGGCCTGGAGCGTGTCCAGCCGGCTGTTGGTGCCGAGCTCGGCGTGCTGGTAGCGCTCGCCCGGGCGCTGTCCGTGCGCGCGCAGCACCCGCAGGCGCTTGGCGAGCGCCTCGTCTTGGCAGAACAGCGCGCCGCCGTCGCCGAAGCAACCGAGCGGCTTGGCTGGAAAGAAGCTCGTCGCGGTCACGGTGGCGAGGGTGCCGACGCGACGGGCGCCGATGGCGCCGCCGAACGACTGCGCCGCGTCGTCGATCAGCACCACGTCGTGGCGCGCGGCGAGCTCGGCGAGGGCGTCCATCTGCGCCGGCTGACCGAACAGGCCTACGGCCATGATCGCGCGCGTGCCCGGCGAGAGGCGGCGCTCGATCTGGTCCGGGTCGAGCGTGAAGCACGCGCGCGCGACGTCGGCGCACACGGGCCGTGCACCGACGAGCGCGACGGCCTCGGCGCTGGCGCCGAACGAGAGCGCGGGCACCACCACCTCGTGCCCGACGCCGATGTCGAGCGCGCGCAACGCGAGCACCAGCGCGTCGGTGCCGCTCGCGCAGCTCACGCAGTGGTCGGCGCCCGCGTACGTCGCCAGCTGCTGCTCGAGCGCTGCGACCTCGGGCCCGAGGATAAAGCGCCCGTGGTCGATGACGCGAGCGATGGCGCTATCGAGCTCGTCGCGGTAGGCCGCCGTCTGCGCGGCGAGATCGATGAAGGGCACGGGGCGCTCGCTCACGCGCCGAGTATACTTGCGAGACGGCGCTAGCGCGCCAGCAACTCGAGCACGCCGTCGCGCAGCTGGTATCGCGTGCCATCCTCGGCGTCGTGTGCCTCGCCGCGCGCGTCGAGCGTCAGCGTGTTGCCGGCGCGGCTGACCCAGCCGACCTGACGGCCCGGCACGCCGACGACCAGCGCGTGATCGACGACGTCGCGGGTGACCACCGCCCCGGCGCCGATCAGCGCGTAGCGGCCGATGGTGACGCCGCACACGATGGTCGCGTTGGCGCCGATGGTGGCGCCGCGGCGCACCAAGGTGCGGCGAAACTCGTCGCGGCGCGCGATGAAGGCGCGCGGGTTGATGACGTTGGTGAAGACCATCGACGGTCCGAGGAAGACGTCGTCCTCGATCTCGACGCCCTCGTAGATCGAGACGTTGTTCTGAACCTTGACGCCGTCGCCGACGCGCACGTGCGGACCGACGACGCAGTTTTGCCCGAAGCTGCAGCCGCGGCCGATGGTGGTGTCCGGCATCACGTGGCAGAAGTGCCAGATCTTGCTTCCCTCGCCGATCCGCGCCCCTTCGTCGACGACGGCGGTTTCGTGCACGAAGGCGCTCACGCGAGCGCCTCTGTCGCCAGGGCCTGCGCCAGAAGTGGATGCGCGTCGTCGCGCAGGCCGACCGGCGTCGCCTCGCGAATGCGATGGACTAGCGCGATGGATGGCTCGGTGTCCGAAAGCGAAAAGCCGTCGCCGGCGAGGATACGGCGGTAGCTCTCGGTGTGGAGGTCTTCGAAGCCGCCCGAAAAATCGACCGCCTCGCCCGCCAGCGTCAGCGCGCGATAGGTGCGAAGCCCGAGCGCGCGCGCCTGTTGCGGCAGGTCTGCGGCGTCCACGGAGAGCAGCCAGCGTACGTCGGCGCGCTCGAGCACGAGCCGGCCCGCGGCGCGGAAGGTGTCCTCGTGGTGCACGATGCAGTCGCGCGGCGCGCCGAAGATCCAGCACAGCATGTCGAAGAAGTGCACGCCGATGTTGCTCGACACGCCGCCGGACTTGGCGCGGTCGCTCTTCCACGACGTCTGATACCAAGCTCCGCGCGCGGCGATGTAGGTCAGGTCGACGTCGAATCGCTGCGAGGCGGGCGCGTCGAGCACGCGCTGGCGCAGCGCCACGATGCTCGGATGCAGCCTCAGCTGCAGGATGGCGTAGACGCGGCGACCCGTCTCGTGCTCGATCTCGCGCAGCGGCTCGACGTTCCACGGGTTGAGCACCAGCGGCTTTTCGCAGATGGCGTCCGCGTCGGAGCGCAGCGCGAAGCGCACGTGTGCGTCGTGTAGATAGTTGGGCGAGCAGATCGCGACGTAGTCGATGCGCGATCCGTCGCCGCGGCGCTTGAGCTTGTAGACGTGTCGATCGAAGCGCTCGAACTCGATGAAGAACTTCGCTGCCGGAAAGTAGCCGTCGAGGACGCCAACGGAGTCGGATGGATCGAGCGCGCAGGCCAGCTCGCCGCCGGTCTCGGCGATGGCGCGCATGTGCCGCGGCGCGACGTAGCCCGCGGCGCCGATCAGTGCATAGCGCGTCGTCACACCGCGATCCTAGCAGCGAGTCGCGTTCCCACGCCACGCCGCGCGACGCCACGCCAGCGGCGCGACGGGGGCGAGACCGATTTGGACGCGCGCCTGCGCTGGCCGTAGACTACGTGCTCACACTTAAGGGGGATATCGATGAAACGCGCGAGCACGACCTTCGTCGCCCTGCTGGCGGCGCTGACCCTGGTCTTTGCCACCAGCGCCTGCAGCGACGACAGCGGCACCAAGCCCGATAGCGGCAAGGTCGACATGGGCGGAGACACTGGCGGCGGCGGCGACACCGGCGGCGGCGGCCTAACACTGCCGGCCACTGCGACGATGTCGGGCGGCATCGGCGGCACGGTGCTGACGGCGTTCGTCTGCATGAACCTCGCCATCGGCGGCGGCTTCAACTTCTCGGTGCAGGGCAACAGCGCGTCGCCGTGTCTCGGCGGCGAGGCGTATCTGACCTTCTCGCTCGACGGTACGACCTACGGTGTGACGGCGGGCAAGGAGCTCACAGACGCGTCGGGCGGCACCAAGGCCGTCAACATCAACACCACCTCCGAAGGCACCGTGACGCAGGACAGCGGCGGCGCCGATCAGGTCACGGGGCTCACCGAGAACACGGACGTCACCATCGCCACCGGCAGCCACTCCAAGGTGACGTTCTCCTTCGCCGGCAACGACGTGACGCTCAAGGCCTTCGAGTAGCCCCCCCCGCCTACTTGGTCGGCTCGAGCGGCTTGGTGGGGTCGGTGTTGCTGACGTCGCCGCCGCGATCGGTCTCGCTGAACTTGCCGTCGTGGCCGAACGCCGTGAGGCGGTAGTTGACCACCGACGCGATGAACGCGATGGCCGCGATCTTGAACGTGATGGCGTTGTTGGCGATGATCGCGCGCACCGTCGACGAGGTGAGGAGGCTGGTCTGCTGCTGCGCGTCGACCTGCGTCACCGTCAGCAGCCAGACCTTCTTGATGTGGTCCCAGATCAGCTGAAACCAGCGATCGGCGCCCTGAAAGTAGTCCCAATCGAAGGCGCCCTGGGTCTTCCAGTTGTTGGCCACGTTGCCGTCTGAATCCACCACCAGCGAGTAGATCAACGAGTGGGTGGCGTCGGCGAGCGGTACGGGGCTCTTGAGGATCATCGTGTAGCTATAGACCTTGCCGGCGGGCATCGGCGCGCTGCCCGTCGGGCAGACGACTTTGACGCCGCCCTTGGCGCTGTCGTCCTTGCCGCACTCGTAGGCGCCGCCCTTCTCGTAGAGCGCCTTGGCCTCGTCCTGCGTGATCGTCTCGCTGCGGCTGTCGTAGCCGGTGATGTCCACCGCGTCGCTCTTGTAGCTGCAAGTGTTCGACGACTTGCTGTCGATGCAGTCGCCCGTGGTGTCGGCGATCGGCTTGACGCACCTTGCGGTCAGCATCGTTCTCTCCACGCGGCCGAACTGGCGGATCATGGCTGGAGCGGTCTGGGAACTGGACTGGCGCACGTAGGTGATCTCGGCGGGCAGGTCCGCGTCGACGCGAAACAGAACGGAGTAGACGCCTTCGCTCTCGCAGGTGAACTGGCCGGTGGAGGTCTCGCTGGCGCCCTGGCCGACCTGCGCTTCGGTGGCGAGAAAGCCGCCCTGAAAGGCTGGGGTGAGCGGCGGTCGGCTCGCGTCCCAGCCGCGCTTGTAGGACCAGGCCGCGGTGTCCCAGGTGACGCGACGGGCCGGAACCTCGTCGGGGGCAACGGCCGAAGCAGGGATCTCCTTTTCGCCCATCAGCAGCGGCGAGAGCTCGACCGCCAGCGGGAACGTCTCGCCGACGAAGTGATCGCGTGCCGGCACGACCACGCGCGTCGCGAGGCCGGGGTCGCCCTGGTCGGTGAGCGTGATCATCGTGCTGAAGTGTGAAAGCTCGATCACGTAGCCGCTCAGATCGCCCGTTGCATCGTCGCGCACGTAGTCCGTCGGCGGCGTCTCGACCTCGCCCGTGCGCTGGTGCAACACCAGCTCGGTGCCCGCGGCGTCGGGCGCGATGTTAACCGTCAGCTTGGCCTTGGCCGACAGCGTGGTGCCGTCGGGCTCGAGGCGATAACCCCAGTGCCAGGTCCAGCCCTTCATGTCGCTGCCGTAGACGTCGCTCTGCGCGAGCGCGGTGAGCTTGACCTTGTCCGCGCCGACGCCGCTCGGCAGCGCGCCCTCGGGGATCTCGAGCGTTGCCTTGCCGTCATCCGACGTGATGGTGATCGTCGGCGTGCTCGGACCGTCGCTCGTTCCCGCCTCGGCGCCGGCTTCATTGCCGGGCCCCACGTCGGGCGAGCCGCCGCCGCTGTCGCTGCAAGCCACGGCGCACAAGGCCGCCGCGGCGATAAGCCAAGATCGCGTCCGGGTCATTGGGCCTCCAGGGAGAATCTCTATAGTAGCAGCATCAGTCGTGTCGACGCTCGGCGATGGCTGCGCTAGCGTAGCGGCGCCATGTCCGATAGCGATCCACATCCGATCATCCTCAAGTTTGGCGGCAGCTCGCTCGGCGGGCGCGAGCGCCTGCAGGCCGTCGCCGAGATCATCGCGGGCTACGAAGAGACGCCGGTGGTGGTGGTCTCGGCGATGGGCGACACCACCGATCAGATCTTCGGCGCCGCCGACGCGGCCGAGCAGGGCAACCTCGATCGCGTCGGAGAGCTCACCACCGAGATCGCGCGCGCGCATCGCGCGGCCGTCGACGACGACGACTGTCACGAGCTCATCGGACAGCTCGTCGCCGAGCTGACGCTGGTGCTCGAGGGCGTCTACCTGCTGCGCGAACAGACGCCGCGCTCGCGTGCGTTCGTCGCGTCGTTTGGCGAGCGGCTCTGTGCGCCGCTGCTCGT
>JAGQIK010000191.1 GCA_020431405.1 Myxococcales bacterium | reverse complement strand
GAGCCGCGCCGCTCGCAGCGCACCGCGCCGCGCCCCGCGCCGCCGGCCAAGGCGCGCGTCATCGCCGAGCGCGCCGTCGGCAAGCAGAAGCTCGACTTCGAAGAGATGCAGGACGCGGCCCGCTTCTTCACGTTCTAGGCCGTCTGACGGGCGGCTAGCGCGGGTTCTTCGCTCGCGCTTGGGGGTCGTTGATCGCGCGCGCCCCCCGGTGATATCGTGCAGGCTCCTCGCCGAGCAGTAGGGCGATGCCCCTCAGGCTGGAGCCTCCGATGAGCTCGACTGAAAACTACGAAAAGTGGCTGGCCATCGTGCTGGCTGCCGCCCTCGATCACGACATTCTCCAGCCTGACGACGTGCTGCGTTACGTCACGCCCGAAGTGCTGGCCTCGCATCTTCCGCCGGACGTCATGAGCAACGTGCTCGCCGCGTCGCTGACGGCCGGACAGATGACGGCCGAAGTGATCCTGCGTACCGCCGGTCCAGGCGTGCTGAGCCGTTACGTGCCGCCCGACATCCTGTGGTCTGCCGTGCGCGAGGCCTCGCGCCGAGCGGAGATTCCAGCGTGAGCTCCTCGTACAACCGCAGGCCCTCGCTCACAGGGCCGTTCCCATCCGTTACTGAATTCGATCGCGCGGGAGAACACAGGTCGATGGACAAGCGTCGCAACTGGCTTTCGATCGTGCTCGAAGAGGGGCTCAACCTCGGCGTGCTCGGCGCAGAAGATGTGCTCCGTCACTCCACCCCTTCAGTGCTCGCGACGGACCTGCCGCCCGCGCTCGTGGCGTCGCTGCTGCAAGTGGGCCTCGACGGCGGCGAGTTCAGCTCCGACCTGCTCGTGCAGCACCTCGGCGCGCAGAACCTCGCCGAGCACGTGCCGCTGCCCGTGCTGTGGCGCTGCATCGACGAAGCCGCCGAGCGCCTCATCGCCGAGCACCCGCTCTCGCGCGGCGCGCTGTCGGTGGATGACGTCGGCGCCGTGGTCGACTCCGCTGTCGACAACCTCGTGCTCGACGACGACCACGCCCCCGATATCGAGGTCATCGAGGATTAGTCGTTCTCGTTAAGGGGGCTGTCCCAGCCCCCTCGCTGCGGCTGGCGCCGCAGCTCACCCCAATGTCGCGCTTCGCGCGTCCTGGCTCGGGCCTTCGGCCCTCGCGGTAGGGGCGTGTAGGTCGTCGGGTCCGCAAAAAAGTGCGACCGCACGAAATCCTTGCTGACCAATTCGCGCGCTTAGTTTCTGCGCAGCGCACCCCTCTGGCATAATCACAGGGCTAATCTCGACGAGTGATCGCGAGAAACGCTGGCATGTCCACTGCATGCCTGGGCCGAGGATTTCTATGCGCTTTCGACACCAACGAGGCGGCCGCGACCAGCGCGGCTTCACCCTCATCGAGCTGCTCGTCGTGGTCGCGATCCTCGCCGGCCTGGCCCTGCTCGCCGTGCCCGCGCTGACCTCGGCCAACTACGAGGGCAAGCTGCGCGAGTGGTCACGACGCATGGCGCAGGACCTCCAGCGCGCGCGCTACGAGGCCATCGCCCAGCGCGAAGACCGCATCATCAAGATCACCAGCAACCGCACCTACGAGCTGCTCGCCGAGGTGCCCGGCTCGGGCACGCAGACGCTGGTCAAGCGCGTCACGCTGCCCGAGCAGGTCCTCATCGTCGGGCTGCAGAAGTGCCTCGCCATCGACAACCTGCCCTCGCAGGCCGGCGGTGTGGGCGGCGCCGGCACCGCCTGCGCGATCCCGGGCAGCTTCGCCACGGGCCACCTCAAGTTCAGCGCCATCCGCACCATGCGCGTCGACATCGGCGGCACCGAGGACGATCGGTCCGCCACGCTGTGGCTCAAGACCGAAGACAACAAGCACTACTCGCGCGTCGTCGTCTATCGCACGACGGGCAACGTGCGCTACATCGAGGGCCAGTAGATGACAGCGCGACCGAATCGCCGTCGTGCTCGCGGTCAGCGCGGCTTCACCATGATCGAGCTGCTCATGACGATGCTGATCCTCACCATCGTCATGACGGGGCTGGCCGCGCTGCAGCTGACGGCGGTGCGTCAGGTCACCGACAGCAAGCGCGGCAGCGAGGCGCTTCGCCTCGGACAGATGGTCATGGAGCGGCTCACGGTGCTCGGCTACAGCAACAGCTTGCTCGGCGACTCGGGCGGTGCGTGGACGCCGGCACAGAACGCCGATGGCCAGGCCATGACCAACGTCAAGGTCAACGGGCTCAACAACCTCACCACCGGCGAGATCAACGGCCCTTACACCGTCACGTACATGGTCGAGGACCGGCCGGGCAACCGTAAGGTCATCACCGTCAAGGTCACCTGGCTCGACACGCAGTCGGGCGCCGATCCGTCGCAGCGTTACGCTGTCCGCAGCGTCACGCTCGTCACGCAGAAGGCCCAATGAACCGCCTAACCCGCAGCAGGACCCGAGGTCGAAAGTCAGGCGGTCGAGAGGCCGGCCTGACGCTCGTCGAGCTGATGGTGTCGATCCTGCTCGCGTCGATCCTGTCGGGCGGGCTGTTCTACCTGCTGTCGGGGCAGAGCAAGACCTACGACCAGCAGTTCTCGACGCTCACCGTGCAAGAGAACCTGTGGGGCGCGATGGAGTTCATCCAGCGCCAGATCCGCCTCGCCGGCTACGGCGGCGCGGGCTCGTGCCCCAACGGCACGATCCAGATCATCCCCAGCGGCACGGTCTGGCCGGCGTTTCGTCACTTCAACGACTGCGACATCCGCAGCTCGACGATCAGCAGCTGCAGCGCCACCACCAACAACGTCGACTGCACCTGCAGCACCGTCGGCTTCGGCAGCGACTCCTTCGCGGTGGTCTACGCCGACCCGTCGCAAGCGCTCGGCGGCGGGCTGCAGGCGGCGCGCATCACCAACCAGGCCGGCAGCTCGGACAACTTCTTCGTCACCAGCATCGCGGGCTTCAACGTCTGCGACCTGATCATGCTCTGGCAGCCGGGCGCGCCCAGCCAGCCCTGCACGCTGCTGATGATCACGGGCCTCAACGCGAGCAACAACAAGATCACGCACTCGCCCTCGGGCAGCTGCGGTGGCGCCGAGGCGCTCTACAACCCGGCGTCCTTTCCGGGCTCGCCGTACTCCAAAGGGTCGCTGGTGGCCAAGGTCGGCGGCACTGCGGCCGGCGCGGGCCCACGCTACTTCTCCATCGATCGCACCGTCACGCCGCCGCGGCTCGTCACGTGGGTGACCACCAACGCCAACCCGAGCGCCTCCACCGCTTGGCAGAACGAGACGTTCGAGGTCGTCGCTGACGGCATCGAGGACATGCAGATCTCGTGGGCCTGCAACGCCGACGCCGACACCGCGGGCAACCTCACCGAGGGCGCCAACGCGTCGGCGCGCCAGACCGACGAGTGGGCTCACAACACCGCCTCCGACACGGTGCCCAACTGCGGCACCAACAAGGTCGCCGCCATTCGCGTCACGCTGATCGCCACCTCGGGACAAGAGTCCGGCAACGCCGTGCCCAACGCGCGGCCGGGCGCCGAAGACAACCCTGCGGCCGGCAGCAAGACCCGTCACGTTCGCGCGCGGCTGACGTCGATCATCCGTCCCCGCAACATCAGGTAGCCCCGATGAGCAAGTGGCTATGAGCAAGTGGCTAGAACAGAGGGTCGGCGAGCGAGGATCGGTGCTCGTGCTCGCGCTGCTGGTGACGCTGCTGATCCTCGGCATCGGCCTGTCGGTGATGTGGGTCTCGTCGTCGGGCAACAAGTCGTCGGGTAACGTCATGCGCCGCCAGGAAGCGCTCTACTCGGCCGAGGCTGGCGTCGAGCGCGCGCGCGCCATCCTCAACGCCGCCGCCGACTGGACGGCGCTGCTCAAGGGCGGCTCGCCCAACTGCACACCCACACCCGTGGCGCAGGACCCCAACAAGGGGCGCATCCTCTGCGACACGACCACCAACACGCTGATGCAGGACATCCAGGTCATCGAGGCCTCGACGCCGACGGCGACGGCGACGGCAAACAAGCTCGCCAACCTCAAGTACACGATCTGGATTCGCAACGATCCCATCGACGCGGCGGGCAGCGCGACGGGCAGCTCGGGCTCGGGCAGCGGCTCCGGCTCGGGCGCAGGCTCGGCCGGCGGCCCCGAGACCGACACCGACTTCCGCGTCATCGTCCGCGCCGAGGGCAAGGGGCGCGACGGACTGTCCTTCGTCGCGCTCGAGGCGGTCGTCTCGCGCAACGCCTACGCCGGTGCGGCCATGCGCTACCAGCAGGCCGGCATCAACGCGCAGGGCAACAGCAGCTTCCGCGGCTCGATCGCCGCGCCCTAGCCGCTCCCCAGGCGCACGCCTCCTACTTCAAGTACAGGTCGCCCGACGTCTCGAAGCTCTCGCCGAGCTTCGAGCGAAGCTCGCCGGCGTCGAGCGCGTAGCGCGCGTCGATCTCGATCGGGCCTTCGCCGCTGACACGCCCGCCGGCCGCTTCGATCCAGCCGCGGTAGAGCTTGGTCATCAGCGCGCGCGCGGAAGCAGGGCTGTCGACGCCGTCCTTGTTCTTGACCGGCGCGAACTCGGCGTCGCGCTCGCAGGCGAGGATCAGCGAGCGCTCGGCTTGATCGAGCGTGTCGAAGGCGAAGGCTTCGAGCTTGTAGCCGCAGGGCGTGCTCGGCTCGACCAGCGTGCCGGCGTCGTCGAGGTGCGGGATCTTTTTGTGCGCCTTGTGGAAGGGCAGGTCGGCGCGATCGGCCTGCGCTTCGGCGAAGCGGCGGCTCCACATGAAGATGCCGGGGTTGCCCCAGCCGATGCGCAGCTCGCCGTCGGCGCGCCGCTCGCGCGCGAGGTCCTCGGGGATCTCGGTGTACTCGACGACGGCCAGTCGTCCGCGCACGTTGGTGAACTGGCCGACCTTCTCCATCGGATCGGCCTTGGGCATCGCCTTGCACGAAAACTGGCTCTCGCGCGCGAGGTGATAGCCGACAAAGCGCGGGTCGGCCGACTGCGCCAGCGCGTTGTCGACCTGGATGTAGCTTATGTGCTCGACGCCGCAGCTGCGCATGTGCGCGAACGCGCCACTGTCGCGCATGGCGGCGAAGAGGCCGCCGTTGCCGTTGGGCGAGCAGGCGATGTGATCGGGCGCGTCGAGCAGCAGCTTGCCGCGCTCGTCGACGCAGGGCGCGGTGCCCTGCTGGAAGATCATCAGTCTGTCTTCGGGCATGCCGTAGCGCGCGCCGCGCTCGAAGATGGCGAGCGTGTCTTCGTGATTGCTCGGGCCGGTCATCAGATACAGCGGCGGCACGACGCCGTAGCGCTGCCCGAGCGCGCACAGCCGCGCGCAGTGGAGCTCGAAGAGCGTGCGGTTGCTCACCGCGCCGACGGGAAAGTCGCCCTTGGGGCCGTCGAAGCCGAGGCGCGTGCCCTGGCCGCCGGCGACGAGCAGCACGCCGACACGTCCGGCGCGCAGCGCCTCTTCGCCGCGCGCGATGGCGTCCGCTTCGTCGTCGGCGCCGACGCGCACGACGTCTTCGTAGGGCGCGATGTCGGCCGGGTTGACCTTGTCGATGGTGTGCGCGAAGACGCGCGCGAGCCAGTCGAGGTCGAGCGCTTCGATGTCGGCAAGCAGCCGCGCCTTGCCAGCGTCATCGAGCTGCTCGAAGAAGCGCAGCACCTGCTGCTGGTCGTGAGCGGTGAGTTTCGCGCGCGCGTCGTCGACGGTGATCATGGACCCTCCTGCGCGCCAGCATAGCGCAGCAGGAGGCGGCCTCAGATGGCGATCTCGATGGTGCCCGCGCGCGCGTCGGGCGGGCGCGCTTCCTCGACACGTTTGTCCACGGCGGCGCTCAACGCGGCGTAGGCAAACTCGGGCGAGGGACCGACCGACGAGAGCCGCTCGTCGAGCAGCGTGGGCGGACAGGCGACGTGCGCCGGCACGCCGGCGAGCTGCAGCACGAGCAAGTTCTCCCACAGCGCGAGCGGGCCGCCGCAGAAGTGACAGGGGTTGGCGCGCTCGGGATCGCCGGCGATGCGCGAGGCGAGCGCGCGCGCCTGCTCGACGAGCGCGGCGAGCAGGTTGTGCAGCGCGTCGTCGCGCGGGTCACGCCGCGGCGGCGTGCCGACGTCTGTGCTCGCGTGCGCGATCGCGACGGCGACGTTGTCGTCGGCCGTCGGCGCGGTGCCGATTTCCTGCGCGCCGCCATCGTCTTCGTCCGGCGCGAGCGTCGGCGACGAGATCAACCCACCCGACGCGTCGGCGGCGTCGGTGCGGGGCTCGTCGCGACCTACCGGCGGCAGCGTCTTGGCGAACGCGATGTCGTCCTGCGTCGGCTTGCTCTCGTCAGCCATCGGCTAAGTGTATCCTCTCACCATGAAGATCGAAAACATCTCCCATGTGGCTATCGCAGTGCGCGACCTCGAGGCCCAGATCGCCATCTACCGCGACGTGCTCGGGCTCGAGCTCGTCTCCCTCGAGCAGGTCGACGATCAGGGCGTCAAGGCAGCGATGTTTCAGTGCGGTCAGGTGCGCATCGAGCTGCTCGAGCCGCTCGGCGACGACACCCCGGTGGGGCGCTTCATCGAAAAGCGCGGCGAGGGCATCCATCACATCGCGTATCGCGTGCAAGACCTCGAAGGCACCCTCGGCGAGCTGTCCGAGCGCGGGCTGCGGTTGATCGACACGGCGCCGCGTCCGGGCGCCCATGGCGCGCAGATCGCGTTCGTGCATCCCAAGTCCACCGGCGGCGTCCTGACGGAGTTCTGCCAGGAGGAACCGCCGCCGAGCGCCTGAGCGACACATTTCGGCGCCGATAACGTCACGAAAACCCGCGAACTTCACCTGGGCTCGATCGTGGGCCTTGACCGCGCGCAGCGCGCCGAGAAACATTAGCCACACCAGAGGACTCTAGATTGCCTCGCAGAATTCCGTAGCTAGCCGGACGTTTGGGACTCGATTGTGTCCTCGCGACACGAGACCAAGGGGCAGGAGGGGCCCCGAGGACTCCAGAAGCGAGTCACCACGCTGAAGGTCACGGCGAGGACTCTGTTCGAGCTCGGTTCCAGCAAGCGAACCGGAGGGGGACGCAGATGATGAAGCGGGCGCAAGAGATGATGCAGCTCGTCCAAGATGGCTTTCGCAACACGATGCGCGTCGTGGCAGACCTCGCCGAGTC
>JAGQIK010000190.1 GCA_020431405.1 Myxococcales bacterium | reverse complement strand
CGACACGGCGCTCGAAGCCGCCGTCGACGCTGCCTTCGACTCGGTGTTCGGTGACGAAGCGGGCGCCCAGCCCGAGCCGGAGCCGCAGCCGCAATACCCGAGCGACCCGCGTCCCAGCGTGGTCGGGCGCAAGCGTCGCATCGTGCTCACGCCGCCGCCGATGGCCGCGCCGGCGCCGTCGCCGAGCAAGTTCGGCCGGCGCCTGGCCTCCGACGAGGCGATCGCGGCGGTGCCCGAGATGGCCCACACCGAAGGCTCTGCCGCGCACTGGGGCTTCTCGGCGGGACCCGAGTCGGGCGAGACCGCGCTGCCCGAAGGCCCACCGCCCGAGAACGTGCTGCGCCCCGAGGCGGCGGTCAAAGCGCGCCTCAGCCACAGCGACGAGACGCCGGCGTCGGCCGGCGACCTCGAGGACCAGTCGGTGTTCCGGCTGCTGTTCGGGCTCGCCGTCGCCGAGGACACGGGGCTGCTCGTGGTGCAGTCCAACGACGTGACCAAGGAGATCTTTCTCGTCAACGGCGACCCGCAGTACGTCACCTCGAGCCGCGCAGACGAGCTGTTCGGCCAGTACCTCGTCACGCGCGGCGTGATCTCCAAGGGCGAGCTGTCGATGGCGCTGGCGATGCTGCCGCACTTCAACGGCAAGCTTGGCGACACGCTGGTGGCGCTCAAGCTGCTGCGACCGGTGGAGGTGCTGCGCCACCTCACGCGGCAGGTGCGTCACAAGCTGCTCGAGGCCTTCGGCTGGTCCGAGGGATTATTCGCGTTCTATCCCGGCAAGCTGTGCGAGCACGAGTCGGCGCCGCTCGGTCTCGACGCCTTCGAGGTGATCGGCGCCGCGGTGCGCACGCTGAGCTGGGAGTGGCTTGCGCGCCGGCTCGAGCCGGTGATGCAGAGCAAGCTGCGCTCGGTGAGCCCGGCGCCCGTGCCGCCGGAGGTGTTTCGACTGGGCGTTGTCCCGCGGCAGGTCTACGACCGCCTCGATGGCCGTCGTACGCTCGACGCGCTGCTGACGCGCTTTGATGACGCGGCTCAGCGGCGAGCGTTTGCGCAGATGGTCTTCTTGCTGTACGAGACCGGGCTAGCAGCCGCCGCTGACTAAGCCGCTCAGGCGGACCGGCAAACTGGCGGACTGGCCAACTGGCGGACTGGGCGATCCAAGGAGCGACTTCGTGACCGAGGCAACCACGGCGCTAAGCGGCGACCGCGAGCTGCGCGACGCGCTGTTCGACGGCCGTTGCGGCGACCCCCACGCGCTGCTCGGCGCACATCCAGCGACTCTCGGCGGCCGCGACGGCATCGTCGTGCGCGCGCATCACCCCGCGGCGTCGGGCATGGACCTCGTTCTCGGCCAAAACGGACGCGAGCCGATGCAACGCGTCGACGAGCGCGGGCTCTTCGCGGCCTTTGTCGACGGCGCCAGCTTCCCGCTGCGCTACGAGATCGCAGTCAAGATCGACGGCCAGAGCGACGCCTGGACGACGGCAGACCCGTACCGCTTCCCGCCGCTGCTCGGCGACCTCGACCTGCATCTGCACGGCGAGGGGCGCCACTACCGCGTGTTCGAGCGCCTCGGCGCGCATCCGCGCGAGGTCGACGGCGTCGCCGGCACCTCGTTCGCCGTGTGGGCGCCCAACGCGTCGCGCGTCAGCGTCGTGGGCGACTTCAACCAGTGGGACGGCCGGCGCCATCCCATGCGCCAGATGGGCGCGTCGGGCATCTGGGAGCTGTTCGTGCCCGGTGTCGGGCGCGGCACCGTCTACAAGTTCGAGATGCGGCTGCCGAGCGGCGATCTGCGGCTCAAGACCGATCCGCTGGCGATGCGCATGGAGATGCGCCCCGCCACCGGCAGCGTCGTTTGGGGCCTCGAGGACTACCAGTGGGGCGACGCCGAGTGGCTCGAACGCCGCGCCGGGCGCGACGCGCGCCGCTCGCCGATGTCGATCTACGAGGTGCACCTCGGCTCGTGGATGCGCGACGGCGAGGGCAACTGGCTCGGCTATCGCGAGATCGCCGACCGGCTGGTGCAGCACTGTCAGCACCACGGCTTCACCCACGTCGAGCTGATGCCGGTGGCCGAGCACGCCTTCGATCCATCGTGGGGCTACCAGACCACCGGCTACTACGCGCCGACCTCGCGCTTCGGTGACCCCGACGACCTGCGCTACTTCGTCGACCAGCTGCATCAAGCCGACATCGGCGTGTTGCTCGACTGGGTGCCGGCGCACTTTCCGCGCGACGACTACAGCCTGCGCCAGTTCGACGGCACGGCGCTCTACGAGCACGCCGACCCGCGCCAGGGCGAGCACCGCGACTGGGGCACGCTGATCTTCAACTACGGGCGCAACGAGGTCCGTTCGTTTCTGATCTCCAACGCCATCTACTGGCTCGACGAGTTTCACTTCGACGGGCTGCGCGTCGACGCCGTGGCGTCGATGATCTACCTCGACTACAGCCGCGACGACGGCGACTGGGTGCCCAACGAGTACGGCGGGCGCGAGAACCTGCAGGCGATCTCGTTTCTGCAGGAGCTCAACACGGTGGTCTATCGCGACGTGCCGGGCGCCGTGACCATCGCCGAGGAGTCCACCGCGTGGGCCGGCGTGACGCTGCCGACCTACCTCGGTGGGCTCGGCTTCGGCTTCAAGTGGAACATGGGCTGGATGCACGACACGCTGGAGTACTTCAGCAAAGAGCCCGTGCACCGCAGCTATCACCAGAACAACCTCACCTTCAACATGCTCTACGCCTACACCGAGAACTTCGTGCTGCCGCTGTCGCACGACGAGGTGGTGCACCTCAAAGGCTCGCTGTGGGGCAAGATGCCGGGCGACGACTGGCAGAAGGCGGCCAACCTGCGGCTGCTTCTGGCCTACCAGATGGGCAGCTGCGGCAAGAAGCTGCTCTTCATGGGCGGCGAGTACGGCCAGACGCGCGAGTGGAACCACGACTACAGCCTCGACTGGCACGAGGCGGCGGCGCCGCTTCACTCGGGCGTGCAGCAGCTGGTCAAAGACCTCGGCTACCTCTACCGCACCACCGACGCGCTGTGGGCCTGGGACGTCGATCCCGAGGGCTTTCAGTGGATCGACTGCAACGACAACGCGCACTCGGTGCTGTCGTTCATCCGGCGCGGGCCGTCGGGCTACTTGGTGTTCGCCTTCAACTTCACGCCCGTGGCGCGCGAGGGCTACCGCATCGGCCTGCCCGAGGGCAGGCGATACGTCGAGCGCGTCAACACCGACGCGGATGTCTACGGCGGCGGAAACGTCGGCAACGGCGGCGAGCTGTGGAGCGAGCCCACACCCTGGCATGGCCTCGGCTTCAGCGCCGCGGTGACGCTGCCGCCGCTGGGCGCGCTGATCCTGCAGCCCGGCTAGCACGCAGCCGGGCGCGCTGGCGCTGGCGCTAGTCCGCCTCTTCCCGGCGCTGGCGCTCGCGCTTGCGCAGCTGCCCCACCACCAACATGGCCGCGCCCGCGAGGATCAACGCCACGCGGATGACCCAGCCGACGCTGGGGCCCCAGCGATCGATCCACCACAGCACGCTCAGGTTGAGCCGACCGAAGTAGAGGCCTGCCGAGGCGAGGCCGAGCAGCAGCAACAGGCCTCCGATGAAACCGAGGCTAAACATGCAGCTGCCTTGAACGCTGCAAAGACATGGAGCAACATAGTAGACTACGTGGGCTGGCCCCCTAAACCGTCGTGTGACGCGTTTGACTAGACGTGTCGCGAAGGACGACGCCGAGAAGGACGTCAAGGTGTTGATTTTCAAGGGCATGCGGAGATACCTGGCGCAGAGATATCTGGCAGGAGCGGCCGCGTCGCTGCTGCTGCTGTCGGCTGCGACGGCCAACGCCGCGCCGCTCAAGGTCGAGGTCGAAGACGCCGCCGACCATCACCTCGCGCTCCAGGGTGCCTTCAAGGGAGGCCTCTCCAACTCGTGGGAGTGGCTGCTCGGCAGCAAGCGCTCTTCGAAGAACATCGTTGGCATCAACGCCCACGGCCTGCTCGCGGCGCACCGGCTCACGGGCCTGCAGTCTCACGAGCGCAGCGCGCTCAAGGCGGCCAAGGCCTTGGTCGCCGCCTACGACGGCGGTTGGCGCAACCGTCGCCCGCACACTCAGGACATCGAGTTTCTCGCCGCCGCTGGCTACGTCATCGACGCCGCCAAGTGGTTCCGCGTGCTCACCAGTCGCTGGACCGCGTCTTCCTACGTCGACTATGTGATCCGCCGCCGCGGTGGCTACCGCTCGCTGGCCGGCTGGGACATCGCTTCGGCGGTCCGCGCCGCCGTCGCGGTGGGTGAGGTCAACTACGCTCGCGCGCTGCTCGACCGCGTCATCACGCGCCGCGCCAGCTGGGACGTCGCCAGCAATGGCAACTCGCGCATGCTATCGCGCGCGTCGCTTTTGTGGGCGCTCGCGAGCTACAAGTCGCGCTCGAGCCTCGACACGCGCCAGCAGCGGTTTGCCAGCGCGCTGCTGCGCTCGGTGATGGCCGCTCAGACGTCGCGCGGAGCTTGGCTCAGCGGTGACGGCAAGTCCCTCAGCACGCAGACCACCGCCTACGCCGTGCTCGGCCTGGCGGGTTGGCCGACGGGGCAGCGCTCGGCGAAGGCCGGCAAGCGCTGGTTGGTCAGCACGGCTAGCACCGACCGCAAGTTTGTCGCAGGCGGTCGCATCTGGGCCAGCCACTACAAGCTCGACGGCAAGCCCACGCAACGCTACATCTCCGAGATCCAGTCCGAAGTTCTGCAGGCTTTGGCGCGCTGACCCGCTAGGCACGTGCCTACCCGTCAGGCCGAAAAGCCAGCGGCGGGCCACACCAAAGCCCGTCCACTGGTTCGTCGAACAGCGCGCTATCTCGCGCTCTCGGTGGCGCTGCATCTGCTGATCGCCGCCGCGATCGCCTACGGGCTCTTCATCAAGCTCAAGCGCGATCTCGCCACGCCGGACATCAACGTCGAGCTGGTAGAGCCGCGCCGCGCTACGCAGCCGCGCAACCACGCCAAGCGCATCGGCGAACGCGGCGGCGCGGCGCAGGTTTCAGCCGCTCGAGTGCCGAGCGCGAGAGCGTTCGCGGCACTGGGCTCGAACACGCCGCGCAAGGGCTTCAGGTCGGACGCCGCGGCCGCCGCCGGTGCGCTGCTCGCGCTCGTCGAGCACGCGACGCGAACCGCGCGCCATCGCGCCTCGCGTCGCAAGCAGAACCAGCGCGCGCAGGAGCGCTCTCCGCGTCGGCGCGACCGCGATGCGAAGCGACGGCGTCTGCGCGAGCTTCGCCGCGAGCGGCGCGACGCCACGCGACGCGTGCTTGCCGAGGCGCCCTATGGATTGACGGCCAGCGAGCCAAGGCCCCTCGACCGCGCCGCCGTGCGGCGCGCCAGCGACAGGACCCCGCTCGACCCGGCGGCGGCGATGTTGTTGGCTGCGATGACGCCCGCGCTCGCCAAGGCCGACCCGCGGCGCGTGCTGCGGGTCGTCAACCAGCGCATCGCTCAGCGTGATCGCCGCCGTGCGGTGTTTCGCAAACGTCGCGCTGCCGAGCGAGCGCGCGTCAACGCCGCGTTCGCCGCGCTCGTGGCGCGCAGCAAGGCGGAGGCGCGCGGTGGACGCGCGCTTGGACGTGGCGGGCAATTCTCCGGCAAGCGCGGTGGTCGCCGGGTGGGGCTCAAGTTCTATCTCGACGGCCGTCGCGTGCTCGGTAGCCGTGTGGTCACGCCACCAGAGCCGGTGAGGCTGCCGCGCGTGCACTGTGGTGCGGTGCCGCTGGGCTCGACGCCGACGACGGTGCGTATGCTGGTGACCCTCGATGGCAACGTCGACGTCGCCTACGTCAAGCACTCTTCGGGCAGCGGTCACTTCGATCGCTGCGCGATCAAGCAGGCCAAGGGCATGCGCTTCAAGCCGGGGCTCGACGAGACGGGCAAGCCGCTCGACGTCTGGATCCACCTGCGCGTGCAGCCGTCGCTGTCGCTGGCCGAGCGCTAGACCGCGACGCGCTCGGCCGCCTCGCGCTAGGCGCCGACGCGCTCGACAAAGCGGCTGCGGATCTTCTTCGGGCCCACGTCGCGAAAGTAGATCAGCAGGTTGAGCTCGGGGGGCGCGCCGGTGATCGCGCGCACCTCTCCGACGCCAAACGAGCGGTGCCTGACGCGCATGCCGATGCGAAAGCCGGTGTCCTCGATGATGTCGGCCTCGTAGTCGACTTCCCCGACGCCGCCGAAATCATCGTAGAACGGCTCCTGGCTCATGCTGTCGTCGACCCAGACTTCGTCGTCGCGACGCTCGCGACGCGGGGGGACGGCGTCGCGCTCGTAGCTGCGGCCGCCCGAGGCCCCACCACGCGAGCCGGCGCCGCCGCCGCTGCCCATGAAGCCGCCGCTGCGCGGGATGCTGCCGTAAGGGCGCGTGGTGCGGTGCGTGGGGCGCACCATGCCGCGCCGCGTGCGCTCGCCGACCAGCTCGGCGGGGATCACGCGCAGAAACTCTGACTCGGCGTTGACCTGCGTCTTGCCGAACACGGTGCGATTCTGAGCGTGGCTGAGGATCAGCCGCTCCTCGGCGCGCGTGAAGGCGACGTAGGCGAGCCGGCGCTCCTCCTCGACGCCGTCGGGCTCTTCGAGCGAGCGCGCGTGCGGAAAGACGTTGTGCTCGAGGCCCACCACGAACACGACGGGAAACTCGAGGCCCTTGGCACTGTGCACGGTCATCAGCGTCACGCGGCCGCTGTCGCTCTGGTAGTCGTCGACGTCGGTGGCCAGCGAGACCTGCTCGAGAAAACCCGCCAGCGAGGCGCCCTCGTCGTCGTCGCTCGCTGGTGAAGGCGCCGCCGTGCGCTGGTAGTGGCGCATGCTCGAGACGAGCTCGCCGAGATTGTCCACGCGCGCGCGCGCCTCCTCGCTGTCGTCGGCAACGAGCTTCTCGAGGTAGCCGGTCTTGGAGAGCACCAGCTCGGCAACCTCTGACAGCTCGGTCTCGTTCTGCGCGGCGGCGAGCTCGTCGTAGAGCGCGACGAAGGCGGCGAGCTTCTTGCGCGGCGCGGCGCCGACGACGTCGCGCAGCTCGCCGGCGGCCACCGCGCGCACCGCGGCGAGCAGCGAGCTCTGGCGTTGGCGTGCAGCGGCTGCGAGCTTGTCGATGGTGCTCTTGCCGATGCCGCGCGCCGGCACGTTGATGATGCGCAGCAGCGCGACCTCGTCGTCGGGGTTTACCAGCAGCTTGAGGTAGGCGAGGGCGTCCTTGATCTCGGCGCGCTCGTAGAAGCGGATGCCGCCGAAGATGGCGTAGGGCAGCCCCGCAGCGCTGAGCGACTCTTCGAGCACGCGCGACTGCGAGTGCGTGCGATAGAAGACGGCGAAGTCGGAGAGCTGGCGCTGCTCGGCCTGCTCGAGCGCGCGGATCTGCGCCGCGACGAAGCGCGCCTCTTGCCGCTCGTCGGACGCCGTACAAATGCGCAAAAGCTCGCCGCCGCTGCGCTCGGTCCACAGCCGCTTGCCCTTGCGGCCGGCGTTGCGCGAGATCACCGCGTGCGCCGCGTCGAGGATGACCTGCGTGGAGCGGTAGTTGCGCTCGAGCTTGACCACGCGCGCGTCGGGGTAGTCGCGCTCGAAGTCGAGGATGTTGCTCACGTCGGCGCCGCGCCAGCCATAGATCGACTGGTCGTCGTCGCCGACGACGCAGAGGTTGCGGTGTACGGCGGTCAGCCGCTGCACGAGCTTGTACTGCACCGGGTTGGTGTCTTGAAACTCGTCGACGAGCACGTGCTCGAAGCGGCGCGCGAGGTAGTCGGTGACGCTCTCGTCGGTGTCGAGCAGCTCGACCGCGCGCAGCAGCAGGTCACCGAAGTCGACCGCCGACGCCTTGGCGAGCTGCTTTTCGTACTCGGCGTAGGCGCGCGCCACGATCTCTCCGACCACGCCATAGGGCTCGTAGCCTTTCGGCCCGATGCCGGCGTTTTTGGCTTGGTCGATGTGCGAGAGCACCTGCCCCGGCGTGACGAGCCGTTCGGGCAGTTGCAGGTCCTTCATCACGCGCCGCATCAGCGTGCGCTGATCGTCGCTGTCGTAGATCACGTACGAGCGTGGCAGGCCGATCGACTCGCCGTAGATGCGCAGCAGTCGGGCGCAGATCGCGTGGAACGTGCCGATCCACAGCCCGCCGCCGCCGCGCCCGCCGCGCAGCGCCCCGGGGCCGAGCAGCTGCTCGGCGCGCTCGCGCATCTCGGCGGCCGCCTTGTTGGTGAACGTCACCGCCAGCAGCGCGTGCGGCGGCACCCCCGAGGCGACGAGGTGCGCCAGCCGGTAGGTGATGACCCGCGTCTTGCCCGAGCCGGCGCCAGCGAGCACCAGCAGCGGGCCGTCGGCGTAGAGGGCGGCCTCGCGCTGCTCGGGGTTGAGCTGGTCGATGAGGTCCACCTACTGGACTTACCACAGATGAGCGCGTCGCTGCGTGCGAGGCCCGCCGCGCTGGCGCGCTACTCCTCGTCGCGGCCGTGCCGGCGCTTCGCAATCAGATAGGTCAATAGATAGGCGATGATGGCGAGCGTCAGGCCCACACCGACGCTGCCCACGAGCCACGCGGTGGAGAAGCGCGCGAAGACTTTGGTCAGCTCGGTGCGCCGGATGGCGTCGAAGGTTAGATCTCCGCTGGTGCCGAGGATCAGCCCACCCAGTTGGATGCTGGCGAAGGCCAGAAGCGGCGCCAGCGGCGGGATCGAGATCTGCGTGCCGGCAAACGCCGCCACCGTGTTGAGGCCGAACAGCGCGGCGATGCCGATGGCGATCACGCTGTGCAGCCCGAACAGCGGCGTGCATCCGATGAACACGCCGATGGCGACGGCGAGCGCCAGGCGCGGCGGCGACGTGTGCTGCCGAAAGGCCTTGGCCAACAGCGCGCGCAGCTTGCGCACGCGCGGCGAGCGCGGCTTGTGCGGGCCCGTGGGCGGGCGGTCGCGCCGGCTCACTCGGGCATACGCGCGGTGCGCAACCTGAACGAGAGCTCCTTGCCGCCGCGCCAGACCTTGACGGGCACCTCGCGTCCGGCGCTCACCACGGCGGCCAGCTGCGGCAGCGCGTTGGTGTTGTTGACGGCGTGCCCGTCGAACTGCAGCACCACGTCGCCGCGGCGCAGCCCAGCACGATCGGCCGGGCCGCCGGGCACCACGCCGGTGATCTGCGCGCCCTCATCGGGCTTACGCTTGAGCTTGCTCGCCTGGTCGGCGCTGAGCTTGTCGATGTACATGCCGATCCAGCTGCGCGTGATCTTGCCGTCGCGGATCAGCGCCGGCACCAGCTCGCGCAGGCGGTTGACCGGCAGCACGAGGCCGACGCCGGCCGTCTCGTCGCGCGTCGCCGTGGCAAGCCCGATGACTTCGCCGATGCTGTTGAGCACCGGACCGCCGGAGTTGCCGGCGTGGATGCGCGCGTCGGTCTGCAGGTAGCCCCAGTAGCCAGCGATCGGCGCCGGGGCTTGCTTGCGCGCTAGCGCGCTGACCACGCCGACGGCGACGCGGTAGCCGAGACCGAAGGGGTCCGAGACGATGACCACCCACTCGCCGATGGAGACCTGGTCGATGCGACCGAGGCGCAGCGGCACGAGGTTGGCGGCATCGATCTTGAGCACCGCCAGATCGGTCTTGGGGTCGCGGCCGACCACGCGCGCCGGGCGTGTCGAGCCGTCGGAGAGCTTGACCCAGACCTTGCGTCCCTCGCCCACGATGTGCGCATTGGTCACCACGTGCCCGCGCTGGTCGGCGATGAAGCCGCTGCCAAGCGCGCGCTCGATCTTGGTGCGCCACTCGCCGCCGGCGGGCCCCGCGGGCGCGGTCTGATCAGCGAACCAGTCGGACGGGCCGCCGCGCACCGGCACGTCGGTGTAGAGGTGCACCACGCTGCGCGCGACCTTGCGCGCCAGCTTGACGAAGCTGCCTGGCGCGCGCGGGTAGACGATCTTCACCGGCGCGCTGCCGGCATCGGGCAGCGCGCCGCGCTTGCGTGCCGTCGGCGGCGTGCGCTTTCGCCGGCACGACGTGTTGCCGAGCGCGACGCAGCACGCGAGCGCGGCCACGACGAGCGCGCGCAGCGTCACGCGTTCTTTTTCGTTGGGCGTGGAGCAGTCGTCCGCGCCGAGTTCTGCGCGGCGATGAAGCGCAGGCGCAGGTTGTAGAGCAGATCGTCGAGCAGACGCGCCTCGTCGTCTTCGAGGTTGCCGTGCGTCTTGTCGCGCAGCATGTCGAGGATGTCGATGGTCTGCCGCGCGAGGTCGAGGTCGAGGTGGGTGCGGCCGTCGGGGTCGGGCGCCTCGCCGAGGTGCACCATGGCAGAGGTGCTCAGCGAGAGGATGAAGGTCGAGAAGTCGATGCGGTCGGAGTCTGCGCCAGCGTGCAGGCCGACGTCCTCGTTCGCTTCGCTCACCGAGAGCCTCCGGTGCGTCGTTGCCGCTGCGTCGTTTGATCAGCCGCGGCTGTGCTGGTCGTCGGAATCGTCGTCGAAGATCGAAAACGCCTCGCCCTTGTCCGTCACGTCCGCGAGCTTGGCGAGGTGCGCCTCGTACTCTTCGCGCGTGATCAGGCCAGCGCGGATGTTGCGCTCGACCAGTCGCTTGTCGAACAGGAATTCTTCCATGTGCATGGTCTGAACCTCCAGAGAACGTTAGCTATTAGTTGCCGCGGGGGCCAGTTGTCAAGCACGCAGGGCTCGCTTGACACTCATCATGCGGGTGCTTAGGTTACGCGCGCTTCGGAGGCAACATCGATGGGGTCTGACTACTACGAGCTTCTCGGCGTCACGCGCGACGCCTCCACCGACGAGCTCAAGAAGGCCTACCGCAAGCTAGCCCTCAAATACCACCCCGATCGCAACCCCGACGACGCTGACGCAGAGGAGAAGTTCAAGGAAGTCTCCAACGCCTTCCAGGTCCTCAGCGATCCAGAAAAGCGTTCTATTTACGACCGTTACGGTGCTGAAGGGCTCAGCGGCCAGGGCGGTTTCAGCGGCTTTTCCGACTTCAACGACATCTTCTCGTCGCTGTCGAGCATGTTCGGCGACGTGTTCGGTTTCGGCGGCTTCGGCGGCCGCTCGCAGCGCGTTCAGCGTGGCGCCGACATCGAGGCCGACCTCGAGCTCACCTTCCGCGACGCCGTTGATGGCGTGCGCAAGGAGGTCGAGGTCAGGCGGCGGGTGCCCTGCTCCGAGTGCAGCGGCAGCGGCGCGGCGCCCGGCACCAGCCCTACCAACTGCCCCACCTGTCACGGCAAGGGGCAGGTCGTCCACGGCCAAGGCCACTTCATCGTCAGCTCCACCTGCCCGACCTGCCGCGGCGCCGGCGTCAAGATCACCGACCCGTGCAAGAAGTGTCGCGGTCGCGGCCTCGAGCTCGAGGAAGACAAGCTCACCGTCACGGTGCCCGCCGGCGTCGAGGACGGCCAGACGCTGCGCATCTCGGGCAAAGGCGAGGTCCCTCCCGGTGGTGGCATCCCTGGCAACCTCTACGTCAACCTGCACGTCGAGGAGCACGAGTCGCTGGTGCGCAAGGGCGCCGACCTCTACGTCGAGGTGCCGATCACCTACCCGATGGCGGTGCTCGGCGGTCAGGTCACGGTGCCCGGGCTCGACGGCGACATCGACGTCGAGGTCGCGCGCGGCACGCAGAGTGGCGACGTCAAGGTGCTGCGCGCCGCCGGCATCGCGCGCCTCGACGGCCGCGGTCGCGGTGACCAGCTGGTGCGCTTCGTGCTCGAAGTGCCCAAGGACGTCAGCAAGCGCAGCCAGGAGCTCCTGCGCGAGCTCGCCGAGGAGATGGGCCAGCCGGTGACCAAGCGGTCCGGTTTCTTCGAGCGCCTGCAGAAGAAGAAGGCGCGCAAGCGCTAGCTCTCCTACTTCGCCGCTGCCGCCAGTCGTGGTAGAAAGAGCCTCATGTTCCGCCAAGAGCTGCAGAAGATCGTCGACAACTGCGATGGCGCCATCGCGGGCGTGGTGATGGGCTTCGATGGCATCGCCGTCGATATGGTCACGCGCGACGGCGCGGCGGTCGACGTCAAGACCGTGAGCATGGAGTTCTCGTTCGTGCTCACGCAGGTGCGAAAGGCCGCCGAGATCCTGGAGGTCGGAGACCTGCAGGAGGTCTCGATCCGCAGCGACAAGCTGACCTTCATCGTGCGCGTGCTCAGCGACGAATACTTCTTGGGCATCGCCATGCGTCCCGAAGGCAACTTCGGCAAGGGCCGCTTCCTGATGCGCATGGCGCTGCCGCCGCTGCGCGAACAGCTTTAGTGGCCTGACCACTAGGCGCGCACTCACTCACACCCGCTCACTCACTCACCAGCGACCCCTCAGCGGTTGCCATCGCCGCCCCGCGGTGTGTTATACGCCGCCCCGCCGGGCGTATCCCAATCGAGGACATCCATGGCCAAAGACGCCAAGCCTCAAGATCCCAAGACGCGCACGCTCGCCGATGTCCGCGCGCTGGCGCGTGTGCTCCGGCAATACGACCTCTCGGAGATCGAGGTCGAGCGTGAAGGGGAGCGCATTCGTATCTGCCGCGAGTCGACCCTCGCCGCGGGTCACGCTGTTGTCGGCGCTGCCGCTGCCTTGGCCCCGGCCGCTGCCCCCGCGGCGCCCGACGCCGGCGCCGCCAAGGAGGCCGTGGACGACGGCTCGGTCATCGTCACCTCCCCCTTCGTCGGCACGTTCTATCGCGCGCCGAGCCCCGATTCGCCGCCCTTCGTCGAGGTCAATCAGGAGGTCGCAAAGGGCACGACGCTGTGCATCGTCGAGGCGATGAAGCTGATGAACGAGATCGAAGCCGAAAGTGACTTCAAGATCGTCGAGATCCTGGTCAAGAACGGCGAGCCGGTGGAGTTTGGCCAGGCGCTGTTCAAGGTGCTGCCGAGCTAACCCGCCCGTAGGCGATTCGATCGGCTGTCCTGTCGCCAGGAGGCGAATCTCGTGTCCAGCTTCAGCAAGGTACTGATCGCCAACCGTGGCGAGATCGCCGTCCGCGTCATCCGCGCTTGCCGCGAGCTCGGTCTGTCGACCGTCGCCGTGCACTCCGTCGCCGACGCCGACGCGCTGCACGTGCAGTTTGCCGACCAGGCGATCTGCATCGGCCCCGCGCCTTCGACCGAGTCTTATCTGCACATCCCGGCGTTGATCGCCGCGGCCGAGATCAGCGGCGCTGATGCAGTTCATCCGGGATATGGGTTTCTCGCAGAAAATGAGCAATTTGCTGCGCTCTGCCAGAAGTGCGGATTGACGTTCATCGGCCCGCCGCCCGAGCTGATCGGGCTGATGGGCGACAAGGTCGTGGCGCGCAAGCGCATGTCGAGCTCGGGGGTGCCGCTGCTTCCCGGCTCGCAGGCGCTCGACAGCGAGGCCGCGCTGCGCGAGGCGGCGGCGAAGGTGCGCTACCCGCTGATCCTCAAGGCGTCGGCGGGCGGCGGCGGTCGCGGCATGAAGATCGTGCGCAGCGACGCGGAGCTGGTGCCAGCCTGGACCAAGGCGCGCACCGAGGCGGCGGCTGCGTTCGGCAACCCCGAGGTCTACCTCGAGCGCTACGTCGAGCGCCCGCGCCACATCGAGATCCAGGTCGCCGCCGACAGCCACGGCAACGTCGTGCACCTCGGCGAGCGCGAGTGCTCGATCCAGCGCCGCCACCAGAAGCTCGTCGAGGAGGCGCCTTCACCGGCGCTCGACGCCAAGCAGCGCGCCGAGCTCGGCGCGACCGCCGTCGAGGCTTGCAAGGCCATCGGCTACCAGAACGTCGGGACCCTCGAGTTCCTGATGGACGAGGACGGCAGCTGCTACTTCATGGAGATGAACACGCGCATCCAGGTCGAGCACACCGTGACGGAGATGGTCACCGGCATCGATCTGGTGCAGGAGCAGCTACGCATCGCACAGGGCGAGGCCCTCTCGTTCGCACAAGAGGACATCGCCTTCGACGGCCACGCCATCGAGGTTCGCATCAACGCCGAGGACCCCGAGACCTATGCGCCTTGGCCGGGGCAGATCAACGCGCTCAACCTGCCGGGCGGCTTCGGCGTGCGCGTCGACACGGCGATCTACCAAGGCTATGTCGTGCCTCCGCACTACGACTCGATGATCGCCAAGCTGGTGGTGCACGCGCCCACGCGAGCGCGCGCCGTCGACCGTCTGCGACGGGCGCTCTCCGAGGTCATCGTAGAAGGGATCCGCACCAACGTGCCGCTATTCGAGCGCATCGTCGACCATGCGGACTTTCGCGAGGGGCGGCTTGATACAGCATTTCTCGCCCGGCTCTGACCGCGCTGTGCTTGGGTTGACAGGTCTGAGGGCCTTCCCTACACTAAAATCCAGTGTTTCTAGATGTATAGCGCTTAGGAGGGCCGAGTGCTCGAGCTCGCGGCGGCGAGGTACGGGCTGTTGGGACGATGGTGGTGTGTCGTGGCGGCGAACGCGCGCTTTAGGCTCAGCTAGCATCGGGATAAACTGCAGGCGCTCGCGGCTGGCGAAAATGCTTTCGCCCCCTGCGGGTGCGTCTCGCGATCCGAGCCCCGTGCGGACTGTCGTTGGCCAGTAAGATCAACAAGAACAAGGTCATCGCCGCCGCGCAGAAGTACGTACAGCGAGGCCAGTACGACCGCGCCATTCGGGAGTACCGAAAGGTCGTCGAAGAGGATCCGCGAGACGTTCGGATCTGGCTCAAGATCGGCGACCTGCACGCCAAGAAGAACGCCACGCAGGACGCGGTCGACACCTACCTAAAGGTTGCCGAGTTCTACTCCGAGCAGGGCTTCTATCTGAAGGCCGTCGCGGTCTACAAGCAGATCCTCAAGCTCAACCCGGCGCTGGTCGACGTCAATCTCAAGCTCGCCGAGCTATACAAGCAGCTCGGTCTGCTCAACGACGCCATGCAGCAGTACGAGCTGGTGTCGAACCACTACCACCAGCAAGGCCGCACAAAAGACGCACTGGCGGCCGTGCGCCAGATCGTCGACCTCGACCCCGAGAACGTCGCCAGCCGCATCAAGCTCGCCGAGCTCTACAGCAAAGAGCAGATGCGCGAAGAGGCGGTCGAGGAGTTCGCCAAAGCCGCAGACTTCTTGCGCGCCAGCAACCGCATCGAAGACTTCATCAAGGTCGCCGAGCGGCTGGTCTACCACCAGCCCGACAACCTGCCGGTGAGCAAGGAGCTGGCGAGCCTCTATCTGCGCCGACGCGATCCGCGGCGCGCGCTGCAGAAGCTGCAACTCGCGTTCAAGGCGGATCCGCGCGACGAGCACACGCTCGGCATGCTGGCGCAGGCCTTCGAAGACCTTGGCCAGGTCGCCAAGACGATCTCGGTGCTCAAGGAGCTGGCGCACATTCACGCCGAGAACGGCGATGACACCAAGCGGCGCGCCACCCTGGAGCGCATCCTGGCGCTCGCACCCGACGACGCCGAAGCGCGCCGGCTGCTCGACGCCGTGCCTGCCGGCGACGGTGCCGCTGCCGCCGCCGCGCCGGCTGCTGGTGCGATGCCGCCCGCCGAAGCGATACAGCCTGCAGCGCCCGCAGCATCGCCATCTCCGTCACCGGCACCTGCGCCGCCGCGCGCGCCTGGCGCCGTGAT
>JAGQIK010000189.1 GCA_020431405.1 Myxococcales bacterium | reverse complement strand
GCCCACGGCGTGCGTGTCGAGCCCATCGGCGAGACCGACTTCGCGCTCGTCGACGCCGAGTCACGCCGCGCCGAGCTGCGCTTCGAGGACAACGGCTACGTCGTCATCACGCCCGAGGGGCGCACGATCCGCTACCAGCTCGACACGCGCGGCGAGCTCGTGCGCGTGGTCGACCCCGACGGCAACGCCACGCGCTTCGAGCAAGACCAGCTGCGCCGTTTGACGCTCGTCGAGCGCGCCGACGGCAGCCGCTACGAGCTCGCCTATGACGGGCGCGGGCGCCTCGCCAAGATCCGCATGCCCGACGGCGTACAGCAGCACTACGCGCGCGACGTCGCCGGCCGCCTGGTCACGGTGCGCCGCCAGGGCCAGCGCGTGCTCGAGATCGGCTACGACGCGCTGGCCCTGCCACCCACGCGCGTGGTCGACGCGCTCGGCCGCGAGACGCGCTTCGAATATGAAGAGCACGCCTCGCCGGCGCGCATCGTCTTCGCCGACGGCAGCGCTCACGCCTTCGGCTACAGCGACGAAGGCCATCTGCGCAGCTGGCAGGCGGTGCAGCCCGACGGCGCGACCTCGGAGCTCGCGCGCTACGAGACCGACAGCGCCGGACGCCTGACCGACGCCACCTTCGGCGATCAAACCGGGCTCTCGCTCGACTACGACGACGCCGCACGCCTTTGCCGGCTCGACGACGGCGCCACGCGCCTCGACCTGAGCTACGGCGCCCTCGACCGATTGGTCGAGGAGCGGCTAGCGCACGGCGGCGACAACGCGGGCGCCTCGAGCGCGCGCTTCGACTACAACCGCTGTGGCGAGCTCGTCGGGGTGCGCCTCTCGAGCGGGCGCGAGATGCGCTACGAGCGCGACGGCGAAGGCCGCGTGCAACGCATCATCGACGGCGACGCCGAGATCGCGCTCTCGTGGACCAGCGCCGGGGTCATCGGCGCGATCGCGCATCGCGGCGGCGTGCGCCTCTCGGCGAGCGCCGACGTGTGCGGGCGGCAGACGCACGTCGCCGTCAGCGCACCGAGCGGCACCTCGCTGCTGGCGCGCGAGTACGTCTACGACGGCCGCGATCGTCTCGTACGCGAGGTGGTGGACGGCGAGATCGAGCGCGCCTACCGCTACGATGACCACGGCCGCCTCGCCGGCGTGACGTCGCAGTCGCTGCAGGCGCGGCCGAGCGGGCTCGCCGGCCGACCGGTGGTCGAACGCGGCGCACGCCGTGCGCGCTGGATCACCGACGAGCCCGAGTACGACAACCGCCTCTTCCCCTACGACCACAACCTCGGCGTCGACGCCTGCGGCAATCGCACGCGCCTGCTGGGCGCCGAGGCGCTCTACGACGCGCGCGATCGGCTGATCTCGGCGCGCGGCGCGCAGCTCGACTACAACGCCGCCGGCAATCAGCTGCGCTGCGGCGAGCTCGCGCTGAGCTGGAGCGGCGCCTCGCGCCTGCTCGAGGTCGCCCGCGGACGCGATGCGCTCGCGCGCTACCGCTATGATCCGCTCGGGCGTCGCATCTACAAAGAGACGCCGCGCGGCCAGACACACTACGACTGGGCCGGTCTGACGCTGGTCGGCGAGCACACGGTCTTCGCCGACGGCAAGCGCGAGCAGCGCGAGTACATCCAGCTGCCGGGCGAGTCGCTGCCGCTGGCGATGCGCGTCGACGGCGAGCTCTACGCGCTGCATCCCGATCGGCGCGGCGCGCCGCTGCTCGCGACGGCCGTCGACGGCACACCGGTGTGGCGCGCGGAGCTTTCAGCCTTCGGTGAGGCCGAGATCGAGCTCGCCACCATCGCTCAGCCGTTTCGCCTGCGCGGCCACTACTTCGACGACGAGACCGGCCTCTGTTACGTGCTGGCGCGCTACTACGATCCGCGGTCGGGGCGTTTCCTCTCGCCCGACCCGCTGCGCGTGCTCGGCGGCTCGCTCAACTACTACCTCTACGCCGACGGCGATCCGGTCAACCGCATCGACCCGCACGGCACCTTCATCTTCACGGCGATCATCGTCGGCGCGCTGATCGGCGCGGCGGTGGGCGCCGCTATCGGCGCCGGCGTCGAGGCCTACGCGCAGTATAAAGAGCACGGCGAGATCAAAGAGCCGTGGGAGGTCGTCAAGGAAGGCGCCATCGGCGGCGCCGTCGGCGCGGTGGGCGGCGCGACAGGCGGTGCCTTCGCGGCGGGCGCCACGGCGCTCGGCGCCACGGGCCTCGCGGTGGGCGCCGGCATCGGCGCGCTCGAGGGCGCCACCACCGGCGTGGTCGAGACCTGCGTCGAAAACGAGATCCGCGACCGCGAGCACAACGCGGGCGACTACGTGAAGAACGCCGCCGTCGGCGCGGGCATCGGCGCGGTGACCGCCGGCGTGGGCGGCTTCATCGCGCGGCGCTTCAAGCGTCTGCGCGGCGCCGGCAAGCCACCCTCGCACGCCGCACCGCTCGACGCCGACGGCGTGCCGATCCTCGGCAAGGAGGCGCCGCTCAACGAGACGCTGGTGCAGAAGCTGCCCGGCTGGGAGCAGCGCGCGACCAACGAGGCCTACAGCAACATGATGGCCGACGCCACCAACGAGCTGTCGGACAAGATCGCCAAGGGCGAGATCAAAAACGCCAGCGAGGCGATCGCCTTCATGGGGCCCAAAACCGCCGAGATCAACGGCGCGCTCTCGCGCGGCGATCTGGCCGGCTTGCAGCCAGGCAAGATGCGAACGCCCGACGCGCCCAACGCCGAGATGATGACCGGCATGGGCGGCAAGTACTCGGCCTACAAAGAGCCCTCGCTGACGATGGCCGGAGGAGATTTCATCTACGAGGCCACCGACGACGGCATCAGCCTCACCAAGAACGCCAAGATCTACGGCGGCACGTGGATGCACACCAACCCTGACCAGTTCCCCGCCATCGAAGCCAAGATGAACGAGGCCTGGGAGCGCGCGCTCACCGCGCCGACACCGCAGGCGCGCCTCGACGCCGTGGCGGAGTTTCAGTGGTGGGGCTCGCACATGATGCCCTACGAGCGCGGCAGCGCCGGCGCCACCGACGCGATGAGCAAGGCGCTGATGCAGAACGCGGGGCTCAAGCCGGCAGCCTGGAAGGAGGGTGTGGCGTTCGACCTCGAAGCCTTCAGCCGCACCCGGCCCGACTTCGTCAAGGCATACCCGACGTTCTTCGAGTAACGTCGGCGGACACGATCGATAGATGGCAGCGACGGTCAGCGACTATATCGAGCAGCTCGAAGATCAATCCGCCTCGACGCGGGCCGCCGCCGCGCGCGCGCTGTGCGAGCTCGGCCAGGGCGCAGCGATGGCGGTTCCAGCGCTCAGCGAGCGTGTCGGTGACAGCAACATGCTGGCGCGGCTGTGGGCGATCAACGCGCTGGCCGCCATCGGTGCCGCCGCTGCACCGGCCGCCGCGCGGCTCGCCGCCGCGCTCGACGAGCGCGCGCTGTTCGCCAACGCGGCGATGGCGCTCGCCGACATCGGCAAGCCCGCGGCCGACGGCGCGCTCGCCGCGCTGCGCCGCTTTCTGCCCGACCCCGGCGACGACATGTCGCGCGCGGCGCTGGCCAACGCGCTGTGGGCGGTGGGCGGCGCCGAGAACGAGGCCTACGAGCTCGCCAGCCGCGTGCTGGCGGGAGACGAGATGCTCGCCAAGGTGCGCGCGGTGCGCGCGCTCGAGCAGATCGCCTGCGCACGCAACACGCGCGCCGACCGCTGCGTGGCCGCGCTGTGCGAAGCGCTCGAGGACCACAGCGGCGAGGTGCGTCGCGCCGCCGCGCGCGCGCTAGGCAACGTCGGACCGAGCGCCAGCAGCGCAGTCGAGCCGCTTCGCGCCGCGCTCGGACACGAGGCCGACGACATGCTGCGTCTTTACGCCGCGCTCGCGCTGTGGCGCATCGATCTCGATCTCGAGGCCGCGCCAGTGCTGATCGAGATGGTCAAAGCCGAGGGCGAGCTCGTCAGCAGCTACGACGACGACGGCGTGCAGCGCCTCGTCAAAGGGCCGCGCCCGCCCGACTTTCGCGCGCTCGCCGCCGATGGCCTGGCGACCATGGGCGAGGCGGCCGCCGACGCGCTGCCCACGCTCGAAGCAGAGCGAGACGCGATCGACGGCAGCGCCGAGCAGGCGCCGCTGGCGGCGGCCCTCGACCGAGCCATCGCCGCCATCGCGCGCCGCTGATCGCGCGTTGCCTAGGCCAGGCGCTTGCGGAAACGCAGCGCCGCCAGCGCGACGATCGCCACGCCGAAGGCGAGCAGCGACAGCAGCGGCCGCGCCAGGTCGACAAAGCCTGCGCCCTTGAGCATGCAGCCGCGCAGGATCTCGAGGTAGTAGCGCACCGGGTTGACGAGCGCGATCTTCTGCGCCCAGGCGGGCATGTTCTCCACTGGGCTCATGAAGCCGCCGAGGAGCACGGCCGGCATGATGAAGAAGAAGCTGCCCAGGATCGCCTGCTGCTGCGAGCGCGAGACGGTGGAGATGAAGACGCCGGTGCCCAGCGTGGACAGCAGATAGGCGACCGTGCCGACGAGCAGCACCAACAGCGAGCCGCGAATCGGCACGTCGAAGAGATTGGTCCCCACCGCGATGACGACGCCCGCGACGACGATGCCGACGGCGGCGAAGGGCAGCACCTTGCCCACCAGCAGCACCACCGGACGCATCGGCGTCACCATCAGCTGCTCGATGGTGCCGAGCTCGCGCTCGCGGGCGATGCTCATCGCCGTGATGACCGTGGTGACGATCAACAGCACCGTGGCCGCCACCCCGGGAACCATGTACACGGGGCTGCGCAGCTGCGGGTTGTAGTAGACGCGCGCCTGCACGCGCACGCGCGGCGGCGGCTCGGGCAGCGAGAGCAGCGGCGTGCTGTTCGACGGGTCGGCGGCGAGCAGCAGCTGGCGCTGCACGGCGAGCTCGACGCGGGCGCGCAGGATCTGCTCGGCGCGGCGTGCGATCTGCTGCACGGAGGCGTCGATGGCGGCCTGCGCGCGCAGCGGGTCGCTGCCGTCGATCAGCACCTGGATCTGCGCCGGGCGACCGTGCACGAGGTCGCGCGCGAGCCCGCGCGGCACCACGATCGCCACGCTGGCCTTGCCGCGCTGCACGGCGCCAGCCGGGTCGTCGCTGCGGCCGACGCTGACCAGCGTCTTGTCGGCGAGCAGCCCGCGCACCAGCGCGCGGCTTCGCGGCGTGTGGTCTTGATCGCTGACCACCGTAGGGACGCGATCGATGTCGAGGTCCACGGCGAAACCGAGCAGCGTGAGCTGGACCACCGGCGCGACGGTCAGCAGCATCAGCATGCGCTTGTCGCGAAAGGTCTGGCGCATCTCCTTGCGCACCACCGACAAGAGCTGGATCAGCATCACGCGCATGGATCGCCCTCAGTCCAGCCGCCGCTTCGAACGCGCAGTGGCGAGCGCCACCAGCACCACCGCGAGCACCGCCACGCCGACGACCTGCGGCCACAGCTCGGCGACGCCGCGCCCCTGCAGCAAGATGCCGCGCAGCAGCGTGATCATGTAGCGCGCCGGTACGACGTGCGAGATCCACTGCAGCGGCGCCGGCATGTTGTCGATCGGGAAGATGAAGCCCGACAGCAGCAACGCCGGCATCACCGACGAGATCGCGCCCACCTGCGTGGCGACCTGCTGGTTGCGCGCGACCATGCTGATCAGCAGCCCCTGAGCCAGCGCGCAGATGATGAACAGCAGCGAGACGCCAAAGAGCAGCAGCAGCGAGCCGTTGGCGGGCACCTCGAAGAGCCAGGCGCCGAGGCATAACACGAGCAGCAGCTGCACGAAGCCGAGCACGAGGTACGGCAGCAGCTTGCCGAGCACGATCGAGAGGCGCTCGACCGGCGTGGCGAAGAGCTGCTCCATCGAGCCGCGCTCCCATTCGCGCGCGACAGTGATGCTCGACAGCAGCACGCACAGCACACCGAGCACCACGGCGGCGACGCCCGGCACGACAAACAGCGCCGACTCCATGCGCGGATTGAACAGCGTGCGCAGGCGCGTGGCGATCGGCGGCGAGAAGGTGCCGGCGCTGCCGGCGGCGAGCTGCGCCACGTGCGCGCTGACGGCGGCGTTGGCGTAGGCCAGCGCCACGCGCGCCGTGGTGCCGTCGGCGCCGTCCATCAGCAGCTGCAGGTCGATGGTCTCGCCGCTGGCGCCGCCGCGCGCCAGCGTGCGCGCGTAGCCGCGCGGCACCACCAGCGCGGCGCGGATCTGGCCGCGGCGCAGCAACACGTCGGCGTCGGCGGCGCGCTCGGGACGCGCGACGATGCGAAAGGCGTCGGAGGCGTCGAAGGCGCGCGCCACGCGGCGCGAGGCGGGCGAGCGATCGTGGTCGACGATGGCGATGGGGATCTCGGTGACGTCGAACGAGACCGCGTAGCCGAAGAGCAACACCATGGTGAGCGGCATACCAAGCGCGAGATAGATCACCTGCTGATCGCGCAGCACGTGCAGCGTTTCTTTGGCCGCCAGGGCGCCGGTCCGTATCAAAAACGCGCGCACGGCTAGCTCTCGCTACCCTTGGCGCTGGCGTCGCCGTCGCCGTGGCCGCCTTCGACCACCGCCAAGAACACGTCCTCCAGCGTGGGCGCGATGCGCGACAGCTCGATCGGATGTCCGCCCGCGGCGGCCGTCGCGGCGGCGCGCAGCGCCTCGAACGAGGTGCGCGCGGGGTCGATGCGCACGTGCGCCGCGGCGCCGAACGGCTGCGCGTCGATCACGCCGGGCGCGGCGGCCAGCTTGGCCAGCAGCTCGGCCAGCGCGCCGCCCGCACGGTGCTCGCCCGCGTCTTCGCCGTCGCCGACGTGCAGCGCGTAGAGCTCGCCCGGAACGTGGGTCGCCTTGAGCGCCGCCGGCGTGTCGAGTGCGCGCAGGTCGCCATCGACCATCAGCCCGATGCGATGGCAGTACTCCGCCTCGTCCATGTAGTGCGTGGTGACAAAGACCGTCGTGCCGTCCGCGGCGAGCTCGCGGATCAGACGCCAGAACGTACGCCGCGCCGCGGGCGCCACGCCGGCGGTGGGCTCGTCGAGAAAGACGATGCGCGGCTCGTGAAGCAGCGCCGAGACGAGCGCCAAGCGCTGGCGCAGACCGCCCGGCAGATCGCCGGTGCGCACGTCGCGCTGAGCGGTGAGATCGACACGCTCGAGCAGCTCGTCGACGCGCCGACGCAGCGCGCGGCGGCCGAGCCCGTAGGCGCCGCCGAAGAAGTCGAGGTTCTCGGCGACGGTCAGGTCCATGTACAGCGAGAAGCGCTGCGACATGTAGCCGATGGCGCGCTTGACCGCCTCCGGCTCGCTGGCGACATCGTGGTCGGCCACGCGCGCGTCGCCCGCGCTCGGCGCGAGCAGCCCGCAGAGCATGCGAATGGTGGTCGACTTGCCGGCGCCGTTGGCGCCCAGGTAGCCGAAGATCTCGCCGCGCTCGACGTCGAAGGAGACCTCCTTGACGGCGATGAAGTCGCCGAAGCGCCGCGTCAAGCCGCGGCTCTCGATGGCGTGTCCGTTCACGCGCGCGCCTCGGCCGTCGGCGCGACCTCGCGCTGCTCGCCGACTGTGCGCGCCAGGTAGAGATCTTCGAAGTCCGCTTGCACCGTGGCTGCCGTCAGCCCGCGCGCGGCGATGCGTTCGCGCAGCGACTCGAGCGCCCCGGGGTGCACGACGGCGCGCAGGCGCTCGCCGACCACCGAGACGGCGACTACGCCCGCCTGCGCCGTCAGCCAGTGCTCGTCGGCGTTGATGCTCGCGCTCTGCATCTCGAGCACCGGGTGCTCGAGCTCGGCGAGCAGCCGCGCCGGCGCACCGCTGACGAGCAGCCGTCCCGCACGCATCAGCGATACCCGGTGACAGCGTGCCGCCTCGTCCATGTAGGCCGTGGTGATCAGCACCGCCATCGCGTCATCGCCCTTGGCGGCGGCGAAGGTGAACAAGAGCTCCCACAGCTCGCGGCGGCTCACCGGGTCGACGCCGTTGGTCGGCTCGTCGAGCAGCAGCAGGCGCGGCCGCGGCAGCAGCGCGCAGGCCAACGCGAGCTTCTTGTACATGCCGCCCGACAGCGCGTCGGCGCGGCGCGAGGCGAAGCGCGCCAGGCGCGTGATCGAGAGCAGCTCCTCGCGGCGCGCGGCGAAGTCGCGGCGCGACAGACAGAACATACGCGCGAAGAAGCGCAGGTTTTCGTCGATGCTCAGATCGCCGTAGAGGCTGTGCTGCTGCGGCATGTAGCCGATCTTCTGGCGCAGCGCCGCCGACGCACCGAGAGGCGACTCGCCGAGCACGGCCACGCTGCCGCCGCTCGGCGCCATCATGCCGGCGAACAGGCGCATGGCCGTGGTCTTGCCCGCGCCGTCGGGGCCGACGAGGCCATAGATCTCGCCGGCGCGCACGCGCAGCGAGAGCCCGTCGAGCGCCTGCGTCGTGCCATAGCGGTGGCGCAGGTCATCGACGACGAGGACGTCTTCGCCGCTCATTTCGCCTTGCCCGCCTTGGCAGCGCCGCTCGCCAGGTGCACCTCCACCGGCATGCCCGGCCGCAGCGCCCCATCGGCGTTGGCGAGCTGCGCGGTGACGGCGAAGACCAGGCGCTGGCGGTCGCTGCGCGTCTGGATCGTGCGCGGCGTGAACTCGGCCTTGGCCGACACGCGCGCGATCACGCCCTGAAACGTGCGCTCCGGATACGTATCGGCCTTGATCGTGACGGCCTGCCCGGGCGCCACAGCGCCGAGCTGTTGGTTGGGCACGTAGAACACCGTCTCGACCTGATCGAGGCGCACCAGCGTGAGCAGCCGCGTGCCGGGCAGCGCCAGCTCGCCAGGCTCGCGCGCGCGCGTCTGCACCACGCCGTCGATGGGCGCGCGCAGCGTGCACTCCTGCACCAACGTCTGGGCGCGCGAGACGCCCGCCTTGGCGGCGGCGATGGCCGCCACCGCCGCTTCGGCCTGCCCTTGCGCCGCCTTGGCGCGCGCCTTGGCCGCGGCCGCCTGGCCGTAGGCAGCGCGTCGCTGCTCGCCCAGCGCGCGCAGCTGCTCGTTGAGGCGATCGATCTGTCCGGTGGCGCGATCGAGCTCGGCCTGCGTGGCGCCGCCTTCGCCTTGCAGCCGCGCGATGCGTTTTTTCTGCGTGGCGCTGACGTCGCGCGTCACGCGCAGCGCCTTGGACTGCGCCCGCGCGGCGCCCACGGACGCGGCGGCGGCGCGCGAGAGACCCAACGCCGCACCGACCTGGGCACGCGCCGCGGTGGCGCGACGGCTGGCGACTTCGAGCTGCGCGCGCGCGGCGGCAAGCCCTGCGGCCGGCTCGCGGCAGTCGAGGCGCACGAGCACCTGGCCGCGCTTGACCTTCTCTCCCTCCTTGACCGTCACCGCGATCACGCGCGCCGCGATGCGCGCGCTGACGTCGACCTCGGTGCCTTCGATCACGCCGCTCGAGCCGATCGGCCCCTCGCCGGCGGCGTTGGTTGCGCGCACCTTGATCCACAGGCCCACGCTGAGGCCGGCGACCATGATCACGAAGACGGCGATCACTCGTTTCATCGCGTCGCTCCCGCGGCGATCCCGTAGATCAGCTGCATCTGCGCGCGTGCCAGCGCGCCGTCGAAGCGCGCCCGCTGGATCGCGATGCGCGCGCGGTCGAGGTTGAGCTCGGCGTTGTGCACGTCGAGCGAGGTGCCGGCGCCGCTGTCGCGCGCCGCCCGCGCCACGCGCAGGTAGACCTTGTTGTGCTCGAGCACCTGCTTGGCCGAGGCGAGGTTGGCGCGTGCCTTGCGCCAGCGCACCTGCGCGCCGGCCAGCTCGCGCTCGAGGTTCTGCAGGGTGGCGCGCCGCTGCGCCGACAGCGCGCGCGCCTTGGCCTCGGCCTGGCGCGCGCGACCGCTGCGCAGCAGGCCATCGAAGATCGACCACGACAGCTGCACGCCGCCCTGCACCACCGGGCCCAGCTCGAGCATCAGCGCGCGCGGATACTGCGCGCTGACGCTCGCCATCAACCCGATGGTCGGCACGAAGCCGCGCCGCATGCTCTTGGCGAGCAGGCGCTGGGCACGTTCGCCAGCGGTCAGCGCGCGCAGCGCCGGATGACCGGCGAGCGAGCCCGAGACGTTCTTGTCGAGGCGCGCCAGGTCGCCCTCGATCGTCGGCGTCGCCTGCAGCCCGAGCAGGCTGGCGATCTCGCCCAAGCGGCGCTCGAGCTCGAGCTTGGCGCGTGTCTTCTGCGCCTCGAGGTTGGCCACGCGTACGCGCGCCTGAGCCAGCGACAGCAGGTTGCCCGCGCCGACCTTGCTGCGCAGCTCGGCGCGCTTGGCCTCGCGCCGCGCCTGGGTCAGCGCCGCGTCGGCAATGCCCTGCAGGTCGCGCGCGTAGAGCGCCGCTAGGAAAGACGTGCGCACGCGGAAGGCCACCTGCGCGCGTGTGACGGCCGCCTGCTCGTCGGCGCCCTGGCTACCCGCACGCGCCGCGTCGATGCGGGCGCCGCGCGCGAGGTCGAGCAGCCGATACTTGACGCTCAGCTCGGCGATGAAGTGGTGGTAGTCGTCCACGCTGGGCAGCGCGATGTTGACGCCCGGTATGGGGATGGTGGACGTATCGAGGTCGATCTTGTTGCGCGGCCAGCGCACGAGGTAGCTCACGTCGAGATCGACGCGCGGCATGTAGGCAGCGCGCGCCTGGCGGATACGCGCGCGCTGGGCGGCGGCCTCGGCGCTGGCGGCGAGCACTTCGGGCGCGCGCGCCAGCGCCTGCGCGACGGCGCGCTCGAGGGTCAGGGCGGCAGGCGCGGCGTGCGCGTGTCCCGAGGTCACACACAGCGCGGCGAGGAGCATGATGCCGAGGCGCATGCCCGCTGCAGGAGCAATGGCGGTGCCACCTGAGTGGCGGGCTAAACCGGCGCGCCCACGTCGATCGCGCACCGCACCTCACGGGAAGCCGACAGTCGGTTAGGCTTGGGTGTCGGGTTCCCGACAGTCGTGCGCCGCAGGTGCGTGAAGAGCGGAGGATCGCTGATGGAACAGCATTCGCATCTCGCCACAGCCATGTCGGCCCCGATGCCGCGCCAGAGCCCCACGGCGCTCTCCGAGCAGCTGCAGCAGCGCGAGGTCGCGCGTCTTCTGCACGCGCTGACGCGCCTTCGCGTGGCGATGGCGCCGCTGGCGACGGTCTTTCTCGGCGTGGTCGTGCTCTTCGATCCCAACACGTGGAAGATCTGGGCGCTCTCTGCGGTGGCGCTGATGATGATCGCCATCGCCGCGTTCGATCTCTTTCGCTGGCGGCGCGAGCCGGCGGAGCTCCTCGTGTGGGCCACGCTCGACATCGGCCTCGGGCTGGTGCTGCAGACCGCCGTCATCGCGCTCACCGGCGGCATCGAGAGCCCGCTGGTCGTCGTCTACGTGCCGCTGTCGATGGTCGCCGGCATCACCCTCGGCGCGGGCCGGTCACGCTGGGTCATCATCGCCTTCGGCAGCCTCGCACTGTGGACGATGACCATCGCCGGCCTCTACGGCTGGCGCACCACGCCGGCGTTCCTTCACCTCGGCGACGGCTTCGCCGGCCGACCGATCTACTCGCTGACCACCGCCGGCGTGATCCAGATGGCGATGATCATCGCCTCCTCCATCGGCGTGATCTTTCGCGGCGGCATCGCACGCGCGCTCGCCAGCGCCGCCAGCGCAAGACAGCAGGCGCTCGAAGGGCTCGCCGACCGCAACCGCGAGCTGGTGCACCTCTCGAGCGCCATCGCGCACGAGCTGAAGAACCCGCTCGCGTCGATCAAGGGGCTCGTGCAGCTGGTGCAGCGCGGCGGCAAAAACGCCGAAGCGCGCTTCGAGATGCTCGAGCGCGAGATCGATCGCATGCGCGACACGCTCGACGAGTTCCTGAACTTCTCGCGGCCCCTCGGCGACCTCAACATCGAGACGCTCGACCTGCTGCCGCTCGTCGACGAGCTCGTCGCGCTGCACGAGGGTGTCGCCGACGCGCGCTCGGTAACCATCGAGCGACCGACGGTTGCCTCACCCGGCGATCCCTCTGGCCGGCGAGACGCCTTCGCCGGCGATGTTCGCGTCCGCGGCGACGCGCGCAAGATCAAACAGGCGCTCTCGAACCTGCTTCACAACGCCGTCGAGGCTTCGCCGCCGGGCAGCCACGTGCGCTGGCGCATCGCGCTCGACGCGGACGCCGTGCGCATCTCGCTGTGTGACGAAGGACAGGGGCTGCATCCATCAGTGCGCATGCGCGCCACCGAGGCCGGCGTGACGACCAAGCCCGACGGCAGCGGCATCGGCCTCGCCGTCGCGCGCGCCATCGCCGAGCAGCACGGCGGCACCCTCGAGCTCACCGATGCGCCAGGGGGCGGACCGGGCTGCGAAGCGACGCTCGCGCTGCCCATGGCGGGCGCCGACGACGACGAAGCCAACAAGGAGAGCGCTGATGGCGCCCGCTGATCGCCGACCGCAGGTGGTCCTCGTCGACGACGACGAGGGCGTTCGCTTCACCCTCGGCGAGGTGCTCGGCGAGGCGGATGTGGACGTGCTGTCATTCGCCGACGCCGAGTCGGCGCTCGGCGCGATCACGGCGCGCGACGATGTCGACCTCGTGATCACCGACCTGCGCATGCCCGGCATGGACGGCATGCAGCTGCTCGAGAAGCTGCGCGCGCTGCGCCCTGGCCTCTCGGTGGTGATGATCACCGCACACGGCTCCGAGGCCGCGGCCGTCAAGGCGATGAAGCTCGGCGCCTACGACTACTTCAAGAAGCCCTTCGAGATCGACGAGGTGCTGGCGGTGGTGCAGCGCGCCACCGAGCGCGTGCGCCTCGACATGGAAAACCGCCGCCTGCGCGCGGAGCTCTCGCTGGCGCGGTGGATGGTCTTTCGGTCGGCGGCCATGTCGCGCGTGGCGCAGCTGGTCGAGCGCGCCGCGCCGCGCGACGTCACGGTGCTGATCACCGGCGAGAGCGGCACTGGCAAGGAGCTCGTCGCCGAAGCGCTCGTCGCCGCCTCTGGCCGCGCCGACGCCCCGTTCATCCGCTTCAACTGCGCCGCGCTGCCGCGCGAGCTCGCCGAGGCCGAGCTGTTTGGTCACACCAGCTCGGCGTTCACCGGCGCGCGCAGCGCTCGCGCCGGCCTCTTTCGCGAAGCGCACGGCGGGACGCTGCTGCTCGACGAGGTGGGCGAGCTCGACCTCGCCGTGCAAGGCAAGCTGCTGCGCGTGCTGCAGACCGGCGAGGTGCGGCCGGTGGGCGAAGACCGCGCGCGCCACGTCGACGTGCGCCTCGTCGCCGCCACGCATCGCGACCTGCCGGCGTTGGTCAAAGAGGAGCGCTTCCGCGAAGACCTCTACTACCGCCTCAACGTGGTCGAGGTGCGGTTGCCGCCGCTGCGCGAGCGCCCCGAGGACATCGAGCCGCTGATCGAGTTCTTCGTGCGGCGCTACGCCGAACGCTTCGGCCTCGACCCAGCGCCGCGGGCCAGCGCCGCGCTGCGCGCGCGCCTCGCCGCACGCGACTATCCCGGCAACGTGCGCGAGCTCGAGAACGTCGTCGAGCGCCTGGTCGCCCTCTGCGACGGCTGCGACCTCGACGAGCGCGACCTCGACGGCACCGGCGGCGGCAACGACGGCGACGCGCTCGCCGCCGCGCTGGGTCTCAAGCAGCGCGTCGAGGCCTTCGAGCGCGGCCTGGTGCTCGAAGCGCTGCGCCGCGCCGGCGGAAACCGCTCCGAGGCCGCGCGCGCGCTGAGCATCGGGCGCGCCACGCTGATCGACAAGCTGCACAAGTACGGCATCGAGTAGTCGGCACCGAGTCGTCGGCACCGGGGCGGGGCGCTAGCGCCCGTCGCCGCCGTCGGGCCCGGCGAGGTCGAACAGCGGCTGATCCGGCACGCGGTAGAGCCAGGCGTACCAGTCGGCCGAGCGCGCGTCGAACTCGCCGATGGCCGGCGAATAGCTGATCACGAAGGCGCGGTAGCGCCCGCCGGAAAAGCGCTTCGTGAAGTCGAGCCGCTGCAGCAGCTCGAACGCGTCGAAGGCCGTCGAGGCCGGGTCCGAGGCGAGCGGTTGGCCGTTTTCGATCAGCTTGGCGCGCGTCAGCGGCGCCAGCGGCTCGCCACAGCCGAGCGCGCGCTCGGTGGTGAAGCCCTGCGGCAGTGGAAAATCGAAGCCGCGCCGCTCGGCGTTGGCCCACTCGGACATCCCGGCGAACAGCACCTGGCCGCTCGGCTCGTGCACCACGACAAGCCACTCCTCGAGCGAGTCCTCGAAGGCGAGAAAGACGGCCCAGAAGTCACCGGAGCGGTTGGCGTCGACCTTGGTGGGCAGCGGCGAGACACGCTTGACGTAGAGCAGATGGTCGAGCGCGCGCTGCTTGGCTTCGACGGCGTCTACCGGCCGCCCTTCGAGCCCGAAGACCCGGTAGCCGCGCGGCTCGAGCCGCACGTAGTCGATCACGACCGCCGCGACACAATGCAGCGCGCGGCAGTCGACGTTGATCGGCTCGCGCGGCTTGGCGTCGCAGAAGGTCTCGCCGCCGTCGTCACCGCAGCCGGCAGCGAGCAGCGCGAGGGTGACGAGCGCGAGAGCGAGCGACGCAGCAGGACGGGTCACCCGCGAAGTCTAACAGCCAGCAGGGGCCGCCGCCTGTTGCTCGACGCCGACAGCCGCGAGAGAATGCGCGCTCACTCGCAGGAGCAGCTCGCATGATCAAACGTATTCTTGGCGCCGCCGCGGCGGCCGTACTGATAGTCGCTCTATCCGGCAGCGCGCAGGCCGCGCCGATCAGGGTCCCCGGCTTTCATGGCCTGCGCATTCCGGGCGGCGGCCGCGCGATGGGCGCCGCGCCCGGCGGACGCGGTCGCATCGTGATCTACAGCTATCAGCTCGCGCGCGACATGCTCGGCGCCAAGGCGCTGCGGCTGGCTAAGCGCGACGGCTGGAAGGTGACCAGCAAGGAGAAGTCGCCGCGCGGCTCGTGGCGCATCAAGCTCGCCCGGCGCGGCAAACGCGTGGGAATTCGCGTCGCCGGCCGCGGCCCGCGGGCGTCGCTGATCTTGACGCGATAGAGCGGATGCGGCACGCACGCCGCGCTATGATTACGGCCTCCATGTCGCGCGACGAAAGCACACAGCAGCTGGCCAAAGATCCGCTGGTCGGCGAGATGCTCGGGCCCTACGAGGTCATCGCGCGCGTCGCCGAGGGCGGCATGGGCGTGATCCTCGCCGCCCAGCACACGAAGATCGGGCGCCGCGTCGCGATCAAGCTGCTGCGCGACGACCTGGTGAAAAACAAAGACCAGGTGAGCCGCTTCCTCAACGAGGCCAAGACGGTCAACCGCGTCGGCCATCCCAACATCATCCAGATCTACGACTTCATCGAGGACTGGGAGCGAGAGCCGCCGCTGGTCTACATGGTGATGGAGTACCTCGTCGGGCGGAACCTGCACGAGTACGTCGACGCCATGAGCTGCCTCTCCGCCGACGAGACCATCGACATCGCCGACGAGATCTGCGCCGCGCTGGTGGCGATGCACGACGTCAACGTGCTGCACCTCGATCTCAAGCCGCACAACATCTTCCTCGCCAGCGGTGACACCAGCGTGCGCGAGCAGCGCGTCAAGCTGCTCGACTTCGGCGTCTCGCGCGTCTTCGCCGAGGGCCAGCGCGTCGAGCTCACCGACCCGGGACAGCTCATCGGAACGCCCAAATACATGGCGCCGGAGCAAATCCTCGGCCGCCCGCTCGACGTGCGGGCCGACATCTACGCGCTCGGCCTGGTGATGTATAAGATGCTGGTCGGCGACCTCTTCATCCAGGCCGAGGAGGTCGGCGCGTTGCTCGTCGAGCAGGTGCACACCGAGCCGCCGAGCGAGATCATCGCCGGCGATGGGCGCCGCGTGCCTCCGGTGCTCGAGAAGGTCGTGCATCGCTGTCTGCGCAAGGTCGCCGCCGAGCGCTACGGCAGCGCGCGCGAGCTGCGCGACGCGCTGCGCCTCGCGCGCGCCTCGCAGACCGGCAAGGTCGCCGCGTTGCCCGAGGGCGATGCCACCGGCGAGATGACGCTGCGCTCGGGCGGCGCGATGCGAGCCGCGGTCGTGGTGCTGCTGGTGCTGCTCTGCGGCGGCGGCCTATGGCTGTGGCTGCGCGGCGGCACGGGTGGAAACCGGCGCGCGCGCGCGGCGGGCTCGGGCTCGGCTTCGGCGAGCGGCAGCGCGACGGCGGCGGCGATGCGAGCAGACGCCGCGGCCGGGCGCACGGACAGCGCGGCGCTCTAGACGGCGGCACAAAGCGCCAACGCCTCCGCCGAGACACTACCCGACGCCGCGCGCGGTAGGGCGGCCGTCGTGC
>JAGQIK010000188.1 GCA_020431405.1 Myxococcales bacterium | reverse complement strand
GGCAGCGGCAGCAGCAGCGGCGGGTCCAGCGGCGGCAGCTACGGCGGCGGCAGCAGCTGGGGCGGCGGCGGCAGCAGCGGCGGCTGCGACGTGGACACCAGCGGCTGCGACAGCAGCGACTGCAACAGCGACGGCTGCGACAGCGACGGCTGCGACAGCGGCGGGGGAGGCTGCGACAGCAGCGGTTGCGAGGGCGACTTCGGTGGCGGAGGCTGCGACGCCGACTTCGGCGGCGGCTGCGGCGGCTCGGACTGCAGCATCGCGCCGCGACGAGTGCGCCTCAAGCTCCCCAGCACGCTGGGCGTTCTGCTGCCGCTGCTGCTGTTGGGGCACTTCGTAGGTCGCCGTCGCCGTCGGGGCCGCCGCAGGCGCCAGCGCCGCGCCAACGGGCGCCGCGCGAAGGCGAGCTCTAGCGCCCTACAGCACGAGCAGCGCGATGCTGCCGAGCGCCCACAGCACGGCGGCGACGACGATGGCGCCAAGCCAGTGCACTCGCGTGCGTCCCTTCTTCTTGCCGGCGATGATCGCGCCGCGCAGGAAGATCCAGCCCACGGCGCTGATGATCGGGGCGCCGAAGAGCGCGACGTACAGCCCGCCTGAGGTGCCGCGCTTGAATACGGCGCCCGGCGGGTAGGCGGGGTCGTAGTAGATCGTGACCGTGGGGTGTTTGGCGACGAAGTGCTTGGCCCACTCGTGGGCGTCGGCGCGCCGCTTGACGGAGTGCCACCAGGTTTGGCCTACCGAGTAGCGGTGCGAGCGATAGGTGTGTCCGTCGACCTCGTAGCGGTAGTCGATGTCGACGTGGTAGCGCACGCTGCGTCGTTTGCGCTTGCTCGAGGAGGTGTGCCTGGTGACGCGGTAGCGCTCGACCGTCGCGCGTCGCGAGGGCCAGGCGAGGCTCTCGCGGCCCTCGTGGATTTGCACCGCCATCGCGACCATCACCAGCGGCGCGGCGAGGAGCATCACGCCGCCCATGGCGACGCCAACCTTGTCGAGCTTCTTGGCCACCCGCGCTCCGACGCACTAGGGGTAGAAGCGTTGCGCCTGCTTGGTGAACTCGTAGGGTGACGTAGAGACGATGCCGCCCACCACGAGCACCGAGCCGTCGCCGAGCTTGACCGCCTCGACGCGCGACTGACCGGGCGCGAGCATGTCGGGCTCGAGCGTCCAGCCGCCACCGCCGCTGGGATCGAAGGCGACGACCTTCTGCTTGCTGTTCTCGTCGCCGACGACGAGCACGCGGCCGTCGTCGAGCAGCACCGCGGCGTGCGAGCTGGGCAGATCGCCGACGGGGGCGATGGGGGTGATCGTGTCGGTGAGCGGATCGTAGAGGTCGTGCACGAGCTGACCGCCCTGGCAGTTGCGCCCGCAGTAGCCGCCGACGATCAGCACCTTGCCGTTGGCGAGCAGAACGGCGCGGTGCCCCGTGCGCTTCTTGCTCATCTTCTTGGCGAGCAGCGTGAACGTGCCGTTCGCTGGATCGTAGATCTCCATCGTGTCGGAGTATTCGTAGGTGCTCTGGCTGGCGCCGGTCACGCCGCCGATGATGAGCACCTTGCCGCTCGGCAGCAGCACCATCTCGTGGTAGCGGCGCTTCTCTTTCATCAGCGCGGCAGGGAACTTGAACTGGTTGGTCGACGGCACGAAGATCACGACGCGATCGGTGGAGTCGCTGCTGGCAAAGCCGCCGGTGATCAGCACCTCGCCGTTCTGCAGCTTGATCGCGGCGTGACCCCAGCGAGAGATCTGCATGTCGGGGCCTTTGGTCCAGGCCTGCGCGGCGGGTTTGGTGGGATCGAACAGCTCGGTGCTCTTCTCGTAGGCGCTGATCGACTGGCCGCCGGTGACGAGCACGCGCCCATCATCGAGCAGCGTCGCCGTGTGATAGAAGCGCTCGACGGTCATGTCGCCGCCGTCGCTGAAGCTGTTGCTCTTGGGGTCGTAGACGTATGTCTTGGGCAGCGCGTCGCGGTCGGTGGCGTTGATGTAGCCGTCGCCGCCGGTGGCCAGCGCGCGTCCGTCGGCGAGCAGCGTCAGGCGGTGGTCCTCCATGCCGGGCGCCGCGCCCGTGACCTTCTCCCAGCGCGCCGGCGGCTTGGGACCGTCGGGCGCGAGGTCGGTGGCCGCGTCGGGCAGCGCGTCGGCGCCGCCTTCGCTCGGCCCGCCGTCGCCTGGTCCGGCCTCCTGCTGCGGCCCATCGGCGCGGCTGTCGCTGGGGCTTTGGCTGTCAGAGCAGGCGGCGCACAGCAGCAAGGCCAGCGCGCTCGCGGCGGCTGCGGCGGACCAACGCGTTTGCATGACGCAAACGTATCACACGCGACAGATCGTGCGGCCTAGCGGCGGCGGCGGCGGCGGCGGCGCAGCGCCACGATCAACAGCAGGCCTGCGACCAACCCGAGCGACGGCGGCGCGAGCGGCCCCGGCGCCAGCGCACACGTGCCGCGCAGGTGCGGCGCGGGCTGCGGCTGCGTCGGCGTGTTGGGGGGCGGCCAGCCAGCGCCAGTGTTGGGCTGCTCGGGGCCCGGTGTCGTGGGCACCGTCGGCTGCGTTGGCGGCGGGACGTAGGCGTCGGGATAGCCGCCCGCGTCCACGGTGCTGTCGGGATACGCGCCGGGATACGCGCCTTGGTCGGGCGTCGTGGTCGGCGGCGGTGGCGGCGGAGGCGGCGGTGGCGTGGTGCTGCCGCCGCTGCTGTAGTAGCTGGTCTGCTTGTTCGCGCCCTCCCAGCTGAAGCTGAAGTGCACGTGGTCGGTGTGCGGGTTCGAGCCCGTGTAGGCGCGCCAGCCTTGGTCGGCCTTGTACGCGCTCCAGATCTTCTTGTTGAAGATCATGTACATGATGCCGAAGCGGCGCAGCATGGCGTACTGGTTGCCATAAGCGTCCGGCGCGAGCAGCCAGTTGAGCAGGTCCATCGCGGCGGGGTTGGAGGGCGTGACGGCCCAGTCCCAGGCGCGGCCTTCCTTGTGCTCGCTGGTGCCGCCCGAGCTGCACGCGCGCGTGATGCCGTAGCTGGTGGTGCAGCCGTAGGTGGAGAGGATCAGATCCTTGAAGGCGACCACACCGGGCTTTTCCGTCGGATCGCAGGTGGTCTGCGAGGCGTAGCTGGCGAGCGCGTCGACGCTCGGGCCGAAGGTCGGCACCAGGGGCGTGACGCCGCCGCAGCTGCCGGACGCGGCGAAGCGTGCCGATCCGCCGCACTCGTCGTCGACGGCCTCGGGCTCCTGCCCGCAGGCGGCCAACCAGAACATGGCGGCGGCGCTCGTGGCGATGACCCACGATGTGGTGCGGCTCCCCAGCGGCATGCGCTTCATAAGAGCAAGCCCCGTTCCGAGCTGCCGAATTCGTAACTCCGCGAAACCGCGGGCGCGAACCAGGTCGCCGGGCGCATCAAAAGGTCCCATGGCGGGGGCGGAGGCCACCTATTCGGGAACTGGAGACCCAGGCTCGGTGCGGCGCGTCAAACCGCGGCGTTACGGCTGGCGCAGCCCGTGCACCGCCGAGGCTGATGCGCCTTCGCATACGACCGTCGCGCCTCGCCCTGGCGCTGGTGCTGCTCGTGCTGCCGCTCGTGTCGCTGCGCGCGGCCTTCGCCCTTCCGACCAAGAGCGGCTATCGCCCGCCGAGCACGCTGACGAAGCTGACCTACCGCATGCTGCTCAAGACGCAGCAGGCGCGGCACGCGCTCGGCCGCTGGCGCAAGCTGGCAAGCGACCCGGCCCATGGCGGACAGATCACCGAGACGAGCAAGCGCGAGGCGCTCGTGGGGCTGCGGCTGGAGCGCGCCGGCAAGCTCGCCGGGCCGATCGTGCGCGAGTCTACCGGCAGCTCCGAGTTCATCGACGCCAAGGGCCAGCGCTGGGACGTCAAAGCCTTCAACTCACGGTTTCCGCAGAAAAGTGGCGGATTCCGGCTCGATCGGGCCCTGCGCAAGCTCGAGACGCAGTTCGCGGGCGGCGAGAACGTGATCCTCGACACCGCCAACCTCTCGCGCGACCACCTGCAGGCCCTCAAGCGCGCGCTTCACGAGCGCGGGCACAGCCATCGGGTGCTGTGGTATCCCTAGCCCCGCGTGCACAGGCCACTCGTTGAATCCGAAAGACGCGCCGCGCTGATCGGCGCGCTCACGGCGTCGGCGCTCGGCGTTGTCGTCGTCGGCGTTGTCGTCATCGGCGGCGTCGTCATCGGCGGCGGCCGCGCGCGCGCCGCTGCCAAGCTGCCGTGCAAGACCATCAAGGCCTGCGCCAAGCGCTGTCGCGCCCAGGACTGGCCGAGCTGCGTGCGCCTCGCCGACCTCGACAAGTCGCCCGTCAAGAAGCGCATCCGCACGCGACGGCCGCACTTCTTGTTCGCGCACGCGTGTGGCCAGGGCTACGCGCTGGCCTGCAGCCGCCTCGGCGAGCTGCACTGGAGCGGACAGTATGTACGGCAGAGCTACCGTCGCGCCGTCGAGCTGTTCGCGCGTGCATGCAAGGGCGGCTCGGCGGCAGGCTGCGGAAACGTCGGCCTCGCCCTGCTCACCGGCCACGGGCTGAAGCGCGACTACAAGGCCGCCGTGGCCAAGCTCGCGCAAGGGTGCAACGGCGGCGCGCTGCTCGCGTGCAACCGCCTCGGCTTCGTCTACATGGGCGGCAAAGGCGTGCGGCGCGACGAGGCGCGCGCCGCCAAGCTGTTTCACAAGGCATGCGCCGGCGGATCGTCGCGCGGATGCGCCAACCTCGGGCTGGCCTACATGCGCGGACAGGGCGTCAAGGCCGACGCGCGCACGGCGGCGGCGCTGCTCACGCGCGCGTGCAAGGCGCGCCTGGCGCACGCCTGCAGCAAGCTCGGCTTCCTCTACGTGCGCGGTGCCGGCGTCAAGCGCGACCGCCGCCGCGCGGCGCAGCTGTTTGGCGCCGGCTGCGACGCCGGCGATGTCGACGGCTGTTACAACCTGGCCTACATGTTCGAGGCCGGCGATGGCGTGACGCGCGACAAGGCCAAAGCGCGCGCCCTCTACGGCAAGGCCTGCCGCGCCGGGCACCGCACCGCCTGTGCGCGCGCGCGCGGCATTCGCTAGAGGCCCCTGGTATGCTCGAGAGCGTAATGCGCTTAGCTCATGTCTGTCTTTCGCGCCTCGCGCTCGCGGCGCTCGCGCTCTCGGTCACCGCCTGCGCCACGTCCACCAGCCAGCCGCCCAAAGGCGACGCGCCGGTGATCGCCACCTGTCCCACGCAGTGTCCGCAAGGCACGGTGTGCGACGTGCTCTCGCGCGAGTGCGTGTGTGACCCGCCGACCTGCATCGGCTGCTGCGACAGCAGCCAGCAGTGTCAGCCAGGCGCCGCCGCCGAGGTGTGCGGCCGGCGCGGCGCGGCGTGCGTCAACTGCGCCAGCGTCGGCGGCACCTGCCTCGGCGGCACCTGCACCGGCTGCACGCCCAACTGTCAGGGGCGGCAGTGCGGCTCGGACGGCTGCGGCGGCTCGTGCGGCAACTGTACCGGCAACACCGAGTGCTCGCCGATGGGCACCTGCCTGCAGAAGCCCGACTGCGTCGGCAAGTGTCCGGGCGCGCCCGACGGCATCGGCGGCACCTGCGCCACCAACAACTGCCGCGGCTGCTGCGAGGGCACGCAGTGCAAAGCCGGCAGCGAAGACAGCGCCTGCGGCTTCGACGGTGCGCAGTGCGGCAACTGCACCAGCGGCGCCTCGAGCTGCGGTTCTGGCACCTGCAACGCCGGCAAGTGCGAGGGCAGCACAAAACCCGACGGCACCGCCTGCAGCGGTGGCAAGTGCTTCGGCGGCGCCTGCTGCGGCGGTTGCTACGACGGGCAAGCCTGCCGCCCAGGCAGCGCGAAGGCGCAGTGCGGCGTCAACGGCGACACGTGCAAGGACTGCGACGACAACAACCCGTGCACCACCGACAGCTGCACCAGCAGCGGCTGCGCCAACACGGCGGTGAGCGGGACGGTCAGCTGCAGCGGCGGCGTGTGCATCGGCGCCAACTGCTGCACCGGCTGCGTCAAAGGCACGAGCTGCAACTCGGGCAACACCGCGTCGGCCTGCGGCAAGGCAGGCGGACAGTGCACCGACTGCACCACCGATCCTTGCAAGACCGGGACGTGCACCGCGCAGGGCAGCTGCAGCTTCACCAACAAGACCGACGGCACGACCTGTCCTGGCGGCACCTGCCAGGGGGGCATCTGCCAGACGGGCAACTGCAGCAGCACCTGCAGCGGCTGCTGCGAGGGCACCGTCTGTCGGCTCGGCACCAGCGACACGTTGTGCGGCAGCGGCGGCATGCAATGCCAGCAGTGCCAGACCGGCAAGACGTGCCAGAGCCAAAGCTGTCAGACCGCCTGCAACGCGACGACCTGCGCGGGCGGCTGCTGCTCGGGCTCGACCTGCCGCCAGCCGTCGACGCAGACCTCGTTCGCCTGCGGCAACACGGGCAGCGCGTGCATCGTCTGCCCCATCGGCACGTTCTGCATGAACGCGCAGTGCGTCAACTGCGACGCCGTCAACTGCCCGATGGGCTGCTGCAGCGGCGCCGGCGACTGCGTGCCCTACGCCGACCAGAGCGACACCTACTGCGGCACCAACGCCGGCAGCTGCACCTCGTGCTCCGGCGGCACGTGCAGCGCGGGCGTCTGCAACTGAGTGCTGCTCTCGCCGAGCGGCGTCAGGGGATCTTGGTCAGGCAGTAGGCGCGCAGCGTGCCGTCCCACTCGTAGGCGACGTAGGCGTTGCCGTTGACGCGCGCTATCGAGCGCGTGCGCTTGGTGTCCTGCGTGACCGGGCCGCTGCGCAGCAGCTGCGTACGCCAGCCGCTCGAGGAGTCGCGCGCGACCCACAGCGACTGCGTCACGCCGACCTTCTCCTGCCAGACGACGACCATGTAGCTGCCGTCGAAAAACGTGCTCGCGGTGCCGGCGGCCGTCGGCGCGTTGGCTTTGACCTGGTGGCCCGATGGGCCGGGCATCAGCTTGTTGCCGGCGAACTGCATCTCGACGAGCTGCAGGTTCCCGCTGCTATCGACGGCGGCGAGGTAGCCGCTGGTGCCCACGGTGTAGAGGCCGGGCTCGGCGCTGTTGGATTCGACGAGGGGCGTCGCGCCCGAAAGCAACATCGTGCTCGTCAGCGGCGCGCGCGCGGTGAGCGCGGTGCCGGTGGCGAGGCCGTTGCTCGCGGCGCCGAACGAGCCGCTGCTGCTGCCCGAGATGGCGAAGTTGCCAATGTTGCTGATCGGCAGCGTGGCTTGCGATCCGATGGTGTAGCCGTTTCCTGCGGCGACGACGGTGACGTGGTAGGCGGTGCCCGGCGAGTTGGCCGTGGTGGCGGCGAGCACCACGCCGGAGGTGCCGTGAAGTCGTGCGACGCGCGGTTTCGAGGCGAAGCCGCCCGGTCCGTACGCGCCGAGCTCGGTCCACGCGCCGCTGGGCTTACGATAGCCGTAGATCAGCGTGGTGAGCGTCAGATAGACGAAGTGGCGATCACCGTTGGCGGTCATGGCGACGTCGCCGGCTTGTAGAGTTGGCCCCGGCGTGTAGCTGCTCACGCTGTTCCAGCTGCCGTTGTAGACGCGGTCGTTGATGGTGCCGGGTGCGGGCGACGTGTCGAGCCACGTTACGACGAGCTCGTCCAGCGGGCCCGGCCCGACGGCGAAGCGGTACGCGTCGGCGCTGGTGATGCCGGGTACCTGCTGGTCGCAGCTGGCGCTGAAGAGCACGCCGCCACCGCCGCCGTCGACGGTGCCGTCGACGCTGCTGTCGCCGCCCTGTCCGTCGACGGTGCTGTCGAGGCTGCTGTCGCCGCCCTGTCCGTCGACGGTGCTGTCCAGCGAGCCATCGACGGTGCTGTCCAGCGAGCCGTCGATCGTGGTGTCTGGCGGCGGCGGCCCGTCGCGCGTGCTGTCGCCGGCACCGTCGAGCGGTGCATCGGTCGCCGGGCCGTCGCCATCGGCGCCAACCCCGGCGTCGGTGTCGGGGCGCGGGCCGTCGCGATCGGGGCCGTCGC
>JAGQIK010000187.1 GCA_020431405.1 Myxococcales bacterium | reverse complement strand
TCGCCACCGACGCCGGCCTCTTCGAGCTCGCCGCCAAGACGCGGCGCCTGCGCGCGAGCCCGCTCGGCCGCGCGCTGCCCAAGCTGCCGATCTTCGCCCTAGCGCGCCGTGGCTCGACGGTGCTCGCCGCGACCCTCGGCGGCCTCTACAGCATCGACGCCCGCGGCGACGCGCGCCTCGTCACCGTCGCTGACGTGCGCACCTTCGCCAGCGCCGGCCGCGACGCCGAGCTCTTCGCCGCCAGCTTCGGCGACGGCCTGCTGCGCGTGACGCGCGTCGCCGGCCTCGCCTCCGCGAGCCGTTTCTCCGCGCGCGCCGTGCCCGCCGCCCCGCGAGCGGCGCGCTACCTCGAGGCCAGCGGCGCGTCGTCGCGAGCGCTCTGCATCGGCGGTCGTGACGGGCTGTGGGTCGGCCGCAGCCCCAAGGCGCTGCGCCGTGTCGACATCACCGCGCTGCGCTCGGGCGACATCGCCGCCATGGCGCGCGTCGGCTCGGCGCTCTACCTCGGCACCTTCGACCGCGGCCTGGCGCGCGTGCGCTCGGCGGCCGCGGGCCTCGTCGTCGAGCACCTGACCCTCGGCAGCGCGCGCCAAAGCGAAGCGCGCATCAACGCCTTCGCCGTCGATCGCCGCGGAGCGCTCTGGATCGGCACCGCCCGCGGCCTCTACTACGTCTCGCCTGCGCGCGCCGCCGCGCGCGAGCGCTGGCCTCGAATCGGCGGCCCGCGCCGCTTCACCCGCGCCGACGGGCTGCCCAGCGACGCCGTGCTCGCCCTCGCGCCGCTGCCAGGCGGCGGCGTGCTCGCCGGCACCGGCCGTGGCGCCGTGCGCGTCGCGCTCGCCGGCTCCGGTCGCGCGACCACGCTCTCGACGCAGCCTATCGGCCGCAAGCAGGGCCTCGCCGCACGCGCCGTGTGGTCGGTGGCGGCCCAAGGCACTGCGCTGTGGCTCGGCACGGCGCGTGGCCTCTACCGCATCGACGCGCGCGGCAGCATCGCGCGGCTGACCGTCGCCAGCGGCCACCTCGCCGACGACTGGGTCACCGCCGTCGTCGTGGCCAAAGACGGCGCCGTCTTCGCCGGCAGCTACAACGCCGGCGTCAGCCGCCTCGCACCCAGCGCCGGCGCCAAGCACGGGCTCGCCGCTACGCAGCTCGGCGGCGGCTGGATCAACCTCGCGGGCCTGCGCATCGACGGTGGCTATCTGTACGCCGCCACGATGGCCGGGCTGCGGCGCATCGCCCTCGCGCCCGGCGCCAGCGCCTGGCAGCCGCTGCACGTCGACATCGGCCGCGACGTGACGGCGAGCCTGCGCGCCGCCGACGGACGCTCGATGTGGGTCAGCACCCGCCGCGGCGTGGTGCGCATCGCGCGCTGATCGCGGCGCGAGCCAGAGGCAACGCGCGCGCGCAGGACGTGCGAGACCGAGCGTGCGGGTTGCCTCTGGCCGGCGTCGTGATCGGCCGTGCTAGCATCGAATGCGATGCGTCACACACTCTCGACCTTGATCCTCGTCGTCTCGCTGTCGTCGCTGTGCGCGGCCTGCAGCGACAGCAGCGCGACGCCTACCGACGCTGCGCGTGATCGCGACGTCTCCGATGCGCGCGTCGTCGACGCACCAGCTACGGACACGCCCGGTGCCGATGCCCCCGCAGTCGACGCCCCCGCAGTCGACGGCCCTGCAGCCGATGGCCCCGCAGCTGATGGCCCCGCAGCCGATGGCCCTGCAGCCGACGCCCCGCCCGCGGACGCGCCCGCGCCCGACACCACGGCCGACAGCAGCACCGACGCCAGCGTCGACACGCTCGCGCCGCCTTCGTGGCTCGACGACACGTCGATGCCGCTGCCCACCAGCATCAAGCAGCTCGGCATCTTCCCCGATCCCACCG
>JAGQIK010000186.1 GCA_020431405.1 Myxococcales bacterium | reverse complement strand
GGTGCCGATCTCGCGCGTGCGCTCCATCGTCGACATCAGCATCGAGTTGTTGATGATGATCAGCGCCACGATGAAGATGATGAACACCGCGGTGTAGAGCACGACGCGGATGACAGCGACGAGCTGACCGACCTGGCCCGACGCCTTCTGCCAGTCCATCACCTTGACCGGCAGCTTGGCCTTCTTCAGCGCGGCCTGGATGTCGGACATGGTCTGCTTGATCTTCTTGTCGTCCGACAGCATCACAGCGGCGTTGAGCACCACGCCGCCCCACAGCTCCTGCTTGCTGTACTTGCGCTTGTGGATCGCGGCGGTGTAGCGCTTGCCGCCGAGCTTGAAGTTGGTCGTCTTGTCGAGGTCGAACGCCTGCGGCGCCGCACCCGTGGCCGTGCCCGAGCCCGAGCCTGTGCCCGTGCCCGATCCCGTGCCCGTGCCCGACCCGCTGCCCGTGCCCGACCCGCTGCCCGCAGCCGTGCCTGGATCGCCTCCGAAGAGCGCGTCCTCGGCGTTCTCGCGTTTGACATCCTTGAGGCCTACCGCCTTGCGGATGGTGAGCTGCTCTTTGCGCCGCTCGGCTGTCATGTAGCCATACAGATCACGAAACGACATGATGTCGACGACGTTGAAGCCGCCCGCGAGCGGCGACTTGTCGAGCGAACGGAAGCGAAACGTGCCGTAGACCTTCACGGGCACCTTGCGCGCGTAGCCACCGTTGCGCGCGAAGGCGGTGAGCACGAACTCGCCGCCGATAGGCACGGTGTAGAGCAGGATGTGCGGCGCGATGCCGTCGTAGAAGAGCTTGTAGCGCGCGCGGAAGTTGGTGTCGTCCATCTTCATGAAGGCGCGCATCAGCTTGACCGTGTCGCTTTCCTTGGAGCCGAGCCTCTTGCGCAGCAGCGCGTTGACCTTCTTGTCGGCGCTATCGTCGAGCTGGAAGACGAGCGTGCCGGCTTGGCGCTCGTTGTAGCCGATCCAGGTCTTGCAGTCGTCGCAGCCGGCGATGGTCTCGCCGTCGTCGAGGCGCTCCTTGATGCGATCGAGGCGCCGCGCGGTCTTGTTCTTGATGAACTGCTCGTAGACGCGCTTGTTGAAGAGGAAGCCGCGCTTGCCGGGCGGGATCATCTTGCCGTCGACGATCTCGAAGCGGTCGAACGTCTTCTTGAACAGCGCCGTGTCGGTGCCGATGTAGCGCACCCAGATCACGTCTTCGCCGAGCGCCAGCGGGCCGACGTCGTTTTCCAGGTACTCGAGCGAGCCAAGCGGGTCCTGCGCGAACTGCTTCCAGAACTCGGGCTTGCGCGCGCGCGCCAGCGCCTTGTTGAAGTCGCCGTACTGCTTTTTGTACTGGTCGAGGTTGATCAGCTTGGCCGCGCCGCGAAGCTCCTTGTCGAGCACCTTGACGATGCGATGCACGTGCTTCTTGAGCACGTTCATGCGCGCCGTGTCCTTGTCGCGAACGGACTGGCGCAGCTCCGCCAGCTTGCGCTCGAGCATGTTGTCGGTGGTGGTGACTGCGAAGTCGATGCCCATCGGCACCACGTGCTTGACGTTTTTCACCTGGCGCACGACGTCGCGCAGCTTGATGAAGTTGGCGATGCGGCCGGTGTCCGGCATGGAGCCGTCGAAGTTGCCGAAGAGCTTGAACTCGTCCTTGCCGTTTGCGCTGTAGAGCTGCAGGTGGCCCGAGATCGAATGCACCAGGCTGCGGCGCATGCCGTCGTCGATGGCGTCGAGCACGGCGCCGCCGACGATGATCAGCGCGGTCCCGATGAACAGGATCGTGCCCACGAGAAACGTCTTGAAGCGGTGAAGCCTCAGGTTTCTCAGCGCGAGGCGGATCAGGATCATCGCGAGCTCAGTCCGCGCCGTCCTCGGCGCGCTTGTCGTCGTCGGCGCTGTCGTTCTCGGGGGCGCCACCGCCCGCCGACGTTTTCGCCGACTCGTCGCCCGCCGACACGACGCGGCCGTCCACCAGCTGCACCACGCGCCCGGCGCGGCGCATGACCTCGTGGTCGTGCGTCGAGAACACGAAGGTCGTGCCCTGCGTCTCGTTGAGCTCCTTCATCAGGTCGATGATCGACTTGCCGGTGGCCGAGTCGAGGTTGGCGGTGGGCTCGTCGGCGAGGACCAGCTTCGGCTTGGTGACCAGCGCGCGTGCCACGGCGACGCGCTGGCGCTGGCCGCCGGACAGCTCGCCGGGGCGATGATCGGCGTGCTCTTTGAGGCCGACGGCTTCGAGCAGGTCGAGCACGCGCTTGGTGCGGTCCGCCTTGCCGATGCTCTTCTGCAGCAGCAGCGGGAACTCGACGTTCTGAAACGCGGTGAGCACGGATACCAGGTTGAACGACTGAAAGATGAATCCGATGGTAAACAGGCGCAGCTTGGTTAGCTCGCGCTCGCTGAGCTTGCCGGTGTCCTTGCCGTCGACCAGCACGGTGCCGCGCGTGGCGGTGTCCACGCAGCCGATGAGGTTGAGCAGCGTGGTCTTGCCGCTGCCCGAGGGGCCGGCGACCGTGATGAACTCGCCCTTGCGGATCTCGAGGTCCACGCCGCGCACGGCGGGCACCGTGACCTTGCCGAGGGCGTACTCTTTGACGACCTGCTCGAGCTTGACGATCAGGTCGCCGACGGAGGCAGAACGGTTGGCGGCTTCAGTGACGGCGTTCATCGCGCGACGGTAGCGGCTGTGTGGCAGGGGTGCAAGCAGCGACGCGGTCCTACTACGGCGCTCTGCGCCGAGTCTTCCTTGCGGGCCCGGCGGCGGCGCGCGAGCTGTCGGTCACGTCGCCGGCGGTGAGCAACGCGCTGGCGCGCCTGCGCGACGCGCTCGGTGACCCGCTGCTGGTGCGCGCGGGGCGCGGCTTGGTTCCGACGCCGCGCGCGCTGCAGCTCGCGCCGGCGGTCTCGCGCGCGTTGGCAGAGCTTCAGCGTGGTCTCGACGACGGCAGCTTCGACGCGCAGACCACCACGCGCGAGCTGACCATCGCGCTCACCGACGCCGACCAGCTGGCGACGCTGCCCAAGATCGCGCGCCGCTTCGTCGAGGTGATGCCAGCCGCGCGGCTGCGCGCGGTGAGCATCGACACGCTGCTGGCCACCGGCGGGCTCTCCGGCGAGGTCGATCTGGCGCTCGGCATCGGCGAATACCCCGGCGTGCGTATGCAGCCGCTCTACGAGGTGGCGGGTGTGTTTGTCGTCGCGCGCGATCACCCGCGCGTCAAGCGGCGTCTCACGCGGCGTCTCTTCGAGCGCGAGCGACACGTGGACGTGCTCGTCGCAGGCGGTCGTCCCGGCTGGGGCAACAAGATGGTCGAGGACGCGCTGGCGCGAAAGGGCATGCAACGCCAGGTCGCCATCGCGGTGCCGACCTTCGTGGCGGCGGTGATGGTGGCCGCCGAGACGGAGCTGGTGGCGGGCGTGCCGCGCGGTGTCGCCGAGTCGCTCAACGTGCCGGTGAAGATCGTCACGCCGCCGTTCGGGCAGCCCAACTGGGTGCTCAACATGATGTGGCACGAGCGCACCGAGCACGATCCGGCGGCCAAGTGCCTGCGCGAGATCGTCGCCAGCGTGTTTTGTTAGCGATAGAGCCTAGTGCTCGGGTTTGGCCAGCGCGGCGGGGTCGACCTTGGGGAACCAGCGCTTGACCACCTTGCGCCAGGCCTTCTCGTGCGCGAAGTCGAGGCCGATCTTGGTGACGGCCTCCACGCCAGCGATCATGCCCGCGCTCTTGGCGTCGCCGCCCGTGCCGAGCATCGCCAGCACGAACGTGTCGAGGCTGCCGAGCACGCGCCAGCCGACGACCTTGACGCCGTCGCGCAAGTTGGCGCGTTTGGCCAGCGACGGCACGCGCGCGTCGAGCACGTTGGTCCACAGGCTCTCGTAGAAGTAGCGCAGGGTCAGCTTGGTCGGCATCTCGCCGAGCGAGACGGCGGCCGCGGCGACGGGGTCGCCGGTGATGATGTATGCCCACGCGGCTGTGTCGGCCGACGCGGCGAGGCGCCAGCTGGTCGACTTGAGGACCTTGACCAGCTCCTTCTGGCCGGTCTCGGACTTCATCAGCTCGCGCAGCTCTTCCTTGAGCTTGCCCTTCTTGGCGGCGATCACCAGGCGCGTGAGGGCGTTGGGCTGCTTGTCGCTCTTGGCTCGGTCGCGGGTGCGGATGCGCAAGCGCGGCAGCGCCGAGACGGGGGCGCTGGCGGCGGTCGTGGCGAGCGCGAGGGCGCAGATCAGCAGTGCACGTTTCATAGGAGCTCCTGGCGGCGCACGCGGTAGTAGCAACGGTCAGGCCACCCTCGCGGGCGCGTGATTTCACGCATCTAGCGCGGCGGGGCAGCCGAATAGGGGGCTGGCCAGCTTGCCATTAGCGACGATTGCGTCCTCGAACCATGGACACGCGCAGGTCGTACAATCGAGCGATGGGCACGTCGACGCACCACACGTTCTGCCGTATCTGCGAGGCGCTGTGCGGCCTCGAGGTCGATGTGGACAGCGCCGGCCGCGTCCGCGAGGCGCGCCCCGACGCGCGGCACGTGGGCACGGGCGGCTTTGCCTGCGTCAAGGGCGTCAAGCAGCACGAGCTCTACGACTCGCCCGACCGGCTGCTGCGGCCGCTGCTTCGCGACCGCGCGGGCCAGCCGCTGCGTGCGGCGAGCTGGCGCGAGGCGCTGCGCGCCAGTGGCTCGGCGATCGCGCGCATCCGCCGCGATCACGGCCCCGACGCGGTGGCGATGTACGTCGGCACGGCGGCCGGTTTTTCGGTGCTGCATCCGATCTTCGCCGACGGCTTCATGAAGGGCATCGGCAGCCGCAGCATCTACTCGACGGCGACGCAGGACTGCGCCAACAAGTTCGCCGTGGCGCAGCTGATGTATGGCTTCGCGTTCACGCAGCCGTTTCCCGACGTGGACAACACGCGCTGCTTGTTTATCGTCGGCGCCAACCCGGCCGTCTCCAAGTGGAGCTTTCTGCAGGTCAGCAACCCCGTGCAGCGCCTGCGCGAGATGCGGGCGCGCGGGGCGCGTGTGGTGGTCATCGATCCGCGGCGCACCGAGACGGCGCGCGTGGCCAGCGAGCACGTGGCGATCCGCCCCGACACCGATGTGTTCTTCTACCTGTCGTTTCTGCAAGCGCTGCTGGCGCGACCCGACGGCGCCGCCGGGCGCGCGCAGCTCGAGGGGGGCGCGCGCGGCTTCGAGCAGGTGGCGGCGCTGGCGGCGCGCTGGCCAGCGGAGCGCACGGCGCCGGTGACCGGCATCGACGCGGCGCTGCTGCGGCGGCTGGTGGACGAGTACGTGCAAGCCACGTGCGACGGCGGCGCGGCGCTCTACCTGTCGACGGGCGTCAACATGGGCTCGGCGGGCTCTTTGTGCTTCTGGCTGCAGGAGGTGATCAACGCGCTGAGCGGAAACCTCGATCGGCGCGGCGGGACGCTGGTGGGGCAGGGCATCGTCGACTTCGCACGCTTTTGCACCGAGCGCGGGCTGCTTGGCGGCGACGGTCAGACGCGCATCGGCGCGCTGCCGCAGGTCAACGATGCGCTGCCCGCGGGCGTGCTGGCCGACGAGATCACAACGCCGGGGCGCGGTCAGGTGCGCGCACTGATCGTCACGGGCGGCAATCCGCTGCTCACGGTGCCCAACTCGGCGCATCTCGCCGAGGCGCTCGGCGAGCTCGAGCTGCTCGTCTCGGTCGACATCGTGCTCGGAGAGACGGCCTCGATGGCCGACGTCGTGCTGCCTGCCACCACGCCCTACGAGCGCGCCGATCTGCCGTTTGTCTTCTCGCTGCTGCTCGGCATGCAGTCGCGCCCGTATCTACAGGCCACGCGCGCGGTGGTGGCGCCGCCGGGCGAGGTGCGTGACGAGGCGACGATCTATCTCGCGCTCGCGCGCGCCGCCGGCGTGTCGCTGTTCGGCTCGCGCGCGGCACAGCTCGCGCTCGAAGGGCTCTCGGCCGGCAACGGGCTGTGGCGCTGGCTGCGCGGCGAACGGCGCGCTGGCGCGGCGAGCGTGCCGCAGGAGCTGTTGCTCGACGCGCTGCTGCGCGCCGCGCGCCAGCCGAGCTTTCGGCGGCTGCTCGGCGAACGGCACGGCCTCGCGCTCGACGCCGAGGCGCGCGCGGGGACGTTCATCGGCCAGCGCGTCTACACGCGCGACGGCAAGATCGATCTCGCGCCCGCGGCGCTGCTCGCCGAGGCCGAGCGCACGCTCGAGCCGCGCTTCGCCGCCGAACGCGCGCGCAGCGCCAGCGGCGCGCTCAAGCTCATCGGCCGCCGCGCCGTGCGTTCGCACAACTCGTGGACCCACAACGCTCGGTCGCTGGTGCGCGAGCGCCCGAGCAACGTGCTCTACATGCACCCCGACGACGCCGCCGAGCGCGGCCTCGCCCAACACGCCATCGTCGACGTCACCAGCCAGACCGGTCGCGTGCGCCTGCCGCTCGCCCTCAGTGACGACCTCGCCCGCGGCGTCGTCGCCCTGCCGCACGGCTGGGGCCACCAGCGCGCGCGCGGTCTCTCGGTAGCCAGCAAGCTCGCGGGCGTCAACGTCAACCTACTCGCCGCCGACGGCCCACAAAACCTAGAGCGCGTCTCCGGCATGGCCCAGCTCACCGGCATCGTCGTCGCCGTCACCCCAGCCGCGGGGCCGCGCGATACGACGTCGTGGAGTGGGGTGGCGGGCGAGTAGCGGCGTAGCGCGTTCTAGAAGAGCCAACAGCGCCTAGCGCGAGCTGTTGGCTCTCGTGCGATGCCGCTTGGGCCAGCCGGCGGCCAAGCCGGACGCGGCGCCGGTTGTTACCGCCCAGAGGGTCTTGTTGGCGCCGACCCAGAGGATGCCGTCGTTCGACAGCGTGGGTGACGAGGCGAAGGCGCTGGCGACTTGCAGGGACCAGATCTGTTGGCCGGTCTGGGCGTCGATGGCTTTGAGGCTGCCGTCGCAGCCGTTGATGGCGTAGAGCACGTCGTCGGAGCCTAGGGCTGCGGAGGAGCGGTAGCAGCCGGCGGGGCCGGCGGTCCACTTGGCGGCGCCGGTCTTGTCGTAGGCGCGCACGCGACCGTCGGGGGCGGCCAGGTAGACGTCGCCGTTGGCGGCCGAGATGGGGCCGCTGTGATCGAGCGCGGTGCCGAGCGCTTTTTGCCACAGCGTCGAGCCGTCGGCGGCGCTGAGCTTGTAGAGCGTCTTGGTGCCGCTGTTGGCGATCAGCACGGCGCCATCGCCGCTGATGGCCGGCGCGCTGTTGACGAGCGAGCCGCCGCCGAGGGTCTTGCTCCACTTCTTGCTCCCGCTGGCGCTGACGGCGTGCACCACGCCTCGGCTCGAGAGCGCGTAGAGGGTGCCATCGGCGGCGATGGCGGGCGCGCCGTTGTTGGTGGCGCTGCCGCCGGTGGCGCCTAGGTCGTAGCTCCAAAGCAGCCCGCCGCTGCTGTCGATCGCCTGCAGCGTCTCGTGGTAGTCGCCCGCGGTGTACTGGCTGCCGATCGCGTAGACCACGCCGCCCGCGCCCAGCGACGTGCCGTTGTAGGCCGACCAGCCGACGCCGATCTGGCGATCCCACAGCTTGGCGCCGGTGGCTGTGATGTAGGCCCACAGCTTGGCCGGACCGGCGGTGGTGGCGAGGTAGACGGTCTGCTCGTCGTCCGAGAGCACCGGCGACGACGACGTGTAGTTGCCGATGGTGGCGGTCCACAGCAGCTGGCAGCTGGGGCTCACCGCGCGCAGCTTGCCATCGGTGGTCGCCACGTAGACCGTGCCGCTCGAGTCCACCGCCGGCGTCGAGTAGACGTTGTCGCTGAGCGTCAGCGAGCACTTGACGCTGGCGTCGCAGAGTCCGTTGTTGCAGAAGGTCGAGCAGGCGCGGCCGCACTTGCCGCAGTTGCTCTTGTCGGTGAGCAGCGCGGCACAGCCGGCGCTGGCGCCGCAGCAGCTCTGTCCGCTGGCGCACGCCCCGCAGCTCGGGCCGCAGCGCGTGTTGGTGTCGCATGGCTTGCACTGGTTCTGCGCGCAGTAGCTTCCGGTGGGGCACTGCCCATCGCTCTGGCACTGCACGCAGCTCGCGCCGCCCTTGCAGTACGGCGTGCTGCCGCCGCAGGCCACGCAGCTCGCGCCGCAGTGATCGTCGGTGTTGCACGTCTTGCAGGCGCTGCTGTCGCAGTACTGGCCGGGCTGACAGATCGCGCAGCCCGCGCCGCAGCAGCCCACGCAGCCGGCGCCGTTGCAGAACTTGCCGCTGGCGCAGGTGGCGCAGCTCTGGCCGCACTTCGCGTCGGTGTTGCAGGGCGCGCAGCTGCCGCCCTTGCAGTAGGTGCCGGTGCCGCAGTGGCTGTCGCTGGTGCAGGCCACGCAGCCCGTGCCGGCAGCGTTGCAGTAGGGCGTCGCCCCGCCGCAGGCCACGCACGCGACGCCGCAGTGGGCGCTGTCGCTACAGTCCTTGCACGATCCGTTCGTGCAGTACTTGCCTTGTGAGCAATGGGCATCGAGCGTGCACTGCACGCATCCGCTGGCGCTCTTGTTACAGTAGGGGGCCGCCGTGCCCTCGCACTTGGCGCAGCTCGGGCCGCAGTGCGCGTCCTCGTTGCACGGCACGCAGCTGCCCGCGGCGCAGCGCTGGCCCGACGGGCAGTGCGAGTCCTTGAGGCACTCTGCGCAGCCGCTCGGCGAGCAGTGCGGGCGGTTGGAGCCCGTGCACTTGGCGCACAGCGGGCCGCAGTGGTCGGCGAGGGTGCAGGCGACACACTCGCCGCCGCTCGGTCCGTTGGGATCACAGAACTGCCCCGCCTGGCAGTGGCTGTCGTTGCCGCAGGTGGCGCAGGCGCTGCCGGCCGCGTTGCAGTAGGGCGCTGCGCTGCCGGTGCAGCGCGTGCAGTTGGCGCCGCAGTACTCGTGGGTGTTGCAGACTTTGCAGACCGTGACGTCGCAGCGCTTGCCGGGCCCGCAGTCCTTGTCGCTGTCGCAGGTGACGCAGTCGCTGCCGTCGCAGAAGGTCCCGCTCGCGCAAGCCTTGCAGGTCAGCCCGCACTTCGCGTCGGTGTTGCAAGGCGCGCAGACGCCCTGCTCGCAGTGCTTGCCCGAGTCGCAGTGCTCGTCCTTGCTGCACTCGGCGCACTTGCCGTCGACACAGCGCGGGCGCGTGCCGCTGCACGCCGCGCAGCTCGTGCCGCAGCGGTCGTCGCGGTCGCACACCTCGCAGCGCCCCTGCGTCGTCGCGCCTTGCGACACGAGCTCGCAGAAGGTGCCCGCGCCGCACGCGTTGCCGCAGTCGCCGCAGTTGTCTTGCGTCTGATCGAGGCAGCGGCTGTTGCAGCAGATCTGACCGGCCGCGCAGACCACGCCGCACTGACCGCAGTTTCGCGGGTCCGAGGCCAGCTCGGTGCAGCCGTTGCCGCAGCTCTTGTGGCCCATGGGGCACAGCTCGCCGCCGAACTCGCCGTCGGCGCAGCCCACCGCGCCGAGCGCGATCAGCAGCGGCATCATCAGCGAGCACAGGACGGCGATACGGCGGGACGACCTCATGGCGGAGGGGCAATATGGATCAGCGCCGCTGTCGCTACAAGTGGCTAAATCCGAGAAATCTAAGTGCAAACGGGTGTTTGCACATGCGTCGAGCGCGCTGTGCGAAGATACCGCCATGAGCAAGCTTCAATCGTGTGAGAGCTGCGGCGATCTGCTTCCGCGCCGCGCTGCGCGCTGTCCGCACTGCGGCGAGGAGGCGCCGGCGCGCGGCTTCCTCAGCGACTTCAGCCGACGCCTGCTGGCGATGACCGGCGGCTCGGTGATCGCCACCACGCTGATGGCCTGCTACGGCGCCGCGTACGGGCCGCCGCCCACGCGGCCGCGCCCCACCACCACGCAGTGCCGCCCATCGCCGCAGGACGCCGACGGCGACTGCGTCAAGAAGCCGCAGGACTGCGACGACAACAATCCCAACATCCACCCTGGCGCCAAGGACCGCCCCGGCGACGGCGTCGACAGCAACTGCGACGGCAAAGACGGCTAGCGCTTGGCACGGCTAGCGCTTTGAGCGCGATGGAGGGGCGTCGTGTCGATGTCGCACGCGGCGACTTCTACCCCGCCTACGTCGTCTGGGAGCTGACGCTCGCCTGCGACCACGCCTGCGCCCACTGCGGCTCGCGGGCTGGCCGCGCGCGCGAGCGCGAGCTGTCGCTCGACGAGGCGCTCGACGTGGTGGCGCAGCTGGCAGACGCCGGCACGCGCGAGTGCGTGCTCATCGGCGGCGAAGCCTATCTCTACGAGGGCTACCTCACCGTGCTGCGCGCGCTGGCCGACGCGGGCATCCGCCCGCTGATGACCAGCGGCGGCCGCGGGCTGTCCGCTGCGCGCTGCGCCGAGATGAAGGCGCACGGCCTGTTTGCCGTCTCGGTGAGCGTCGACGGGCTCGAGGCGAGCCACGACCGCATCCGCGCGCGCCGCGGAAGCCACGCCGCTGCGCTGCGCGCTATCGACAACGCGGTGGCCGCCGGCCTGCGCGTCTCCTGCAACACCAACGTCAACGCGCTCAACGAGGCTGACCTCGAAGCCCTCTACGAGCTGCTGCGCGACGCGGGCGTCACCGCTTGGCAGGTGCAGCTCACCGCGCCACTGGGGCGCGCCGCCGACCACGTCGAGATGCTGCTGCAACCGGCGCAGCTGCTCGACGTGGTGCCGCGCGTCGTGGAGCTCAAGCGCCGCGGCTTCGATGACGGCGTGCTGCTGATGCCTGGCAACAACCTGGGCTACTTTGGACCTGGCGAAGCGACGCTGCGCTCGCAAGACCTCGAGGCGAGCGATCACTGGCAAGGCTGTCAGGCCGGTCGCTACGTGATGGGCATCGAGTCCGACGGCGCCATCAAGGGCTGCCCGTCGTTGCAGACGGCGAGCTACGTCGGCGGCAACATCAGCGAGCGGCCGCTGGCCGAGATCTGGCGCGACAGCGAAGCGCTGGCTTTCGCCCGCGCGCGCAGCGTCGCCGACCTGTGGGGCTTCTGTCGCGAGTGCCCCTTCGCCGAGACCTGCCTCGGCGGTTGCACGTTCACCGCGCACGCGCTGCTCGGCCGTCCCGGCAACAATCCGTACTGCCACTTTCGCGCCACCGAGATGCATCGCCGCGGGCTCGTCGAGCGCCTGGTGCTCGTCGAGGCGGCGCCGGGCCGCCCGTTCGACAACGGACGCTTCGAGATCGTCGTCGATACGCTCGCGTAGTGTGTCGGCTATCATCTCGCCGTGGCATCACCCGCCGTCGATCACGTTTATCGCTACGCATCGCCGTCCTCTCTAAGCGGCGGCGCGCGCCCGCGACTGGCATTGGTCACCAGCGACGGGCCCGCGGGCGACTCCGCCGCATCCGCGCCGCCCGAGCCGTGGTTCTTCAGCGGGCGTCTCGTCGAGCCCAAGGTCGCCGCTACGGCGCTGCTGACGCAGGGCCTCGTCACGCGCTCGCGCTTCTCGCTGCCGCCGGCGCTGTTGGCGCGCATCATCAGCCTCGCTGATCCCGTGATCACCGCCGACGGCGAGGGAATACGCCTGGAGTCGTTTTCGGGCTGCTGCGGCGTCTACGCGCGCACCGACTTCGGCGGCGGCGCGCTCGACGGAGAGCACAGGCGCCGTGGCACCACCAACGTCGACTTCAACCCGCCGCTGCGCGCGGCGCTGACCAAGACCAGCGCCAGCGGGCGCGCGCTCGATCTCGCGCTGGGCGCCGGCGAGCTCGCCATCGAGAGCGGCGGCGAGCGCATCGTCGAAAAGCGCGTCCCATTGCCGCTGCGCTGGATCAAGGGCTTCGTCGAGGTGCAGGCCTACCAGGCGCGCATGACGCCGCGCTTCGAAGTCTCGGGCGCCGAGGTGCGCAAGCTGGTGCGCGCGCTGCCCAAGCAGTCGACCAAGGGCGCGTTCTATCTGCGCCCGCAGGGGCGCGGCGGCGTGCGCCTCGGCCAGGTAGCAGGCCGTGACGGCGTGCGCATCGGCGCGCCCGAGCGGCTGCGGCTGCTCGAGCCGCTGGCGCGCTTTGCCGAGGGGCTGCGCGTACACGCTGCCGAGGCGGCCGCCGATCAGCAGGCTTGCGCCGTCGAGCTGCTGCTGCCTGGCGACGCACGCTTTTCGCTCGTGCTCTCGGCCGAGGTGTGGCGCGGATTTTCGGGCGAAGGCCAGGCCCTCGAAGCGCTCGCCGCGGGCGCTCCGCGCGGGCTCGACGCGAAGCTGCGCGCCGCCTTGAGCTGGCAGGCGCAGCTCGACGACAGCGCGCTCGCCGCGCGGCTCGGCGCCAAGCCCGACGCCGTACGCGACGCGCTGACGCGCCTCGGCGCGCGCGGTCTCGTCGGCTACGACCTCGGCAGCCAGCGCTACTTTCACCGCGAGCTGCCCTTCGACCTCTCGCTGCTGTCGAAGCTGCAGCCGCGGTTGGCCGCGGCGCAGGCGCTCGTGGAGGCCAACGCCGCGCAGGTGCAGGCGCAGAAGGAGGGTGGCGCGACGATCGTGCTGGTGCACAGCGCGTCGAGCACCAGCTACCGCGTGCGCGTGCTCGACGACGGCGCACGCTGCACCTGTCCGTGGTTCTCCAAACATCGCGGCGAGCGCGGTCCGTGCAAGCACGTGCTCGCCGCGCAGATGGTGCTCGAGCGCGCGGAGGAGCCGCAGCGATGAGCGGCCACGAGGCCAAGCTCGCCGCCGCGCTCGAGGCGGCGGACGTGGAGACGATCTCGGCGCTGCTCGGCGGCGAGCTGGGCGAGACCGAGCGGCGCGCGCTGGCCAAGGTCCTCGCAGACTTCGTGCCGCCCTGGGCGCGCGAGGGCGCGCAGGATCTACGCTGGCGCGAGCACGCGCCCTACGTCGACGCGATCACGCTCGCGCGCGTGGGCGTCCAGACTTTCGGCGAGCTGAAGAAGGATTGGCGCGACATGCTGCGTGTCGACGCGGCGGCCGTGCTGGCGATCATCCGCGCGCGCCGCCCGAGCTGGCTCGCCAGCTGGGTCACCTTCTTGCTCGAGCGTCCCGGTGGCTGGCTGAGCCACGCTTGGCGCATCGTCTACGTGCTCGTGCGCGAACGGCTCGTCGAGCGGCCGGACCACATCGGCTATCTGCTGGGCATGATCCACGGCGTCAAGCCGCCGCAAGCGGCGCGCGAGGAGGAGAGCTGGGACGATCGGCGCGCGCGCGAGCGTCGCGAGCTCGCCGACGCGCTGCGTGCCGACCCGGTGCTGCTCGAGCAGGAGCTGTGGCGCCTCTTCGAGACCGAGGGCACCCGCGACCATCAGCTCGATCACGACTGGGTGCACGCGTTGCTGCAGCTCGCCGCCGATGGTGACCTCGATCGGCAGCGCCTGCTCGACGAGAGCCTCGCTGCGCTCGCGCGCGACTTCGCGCAGTTCAAGGCGGCTTGGTACGCCGATCTTCACCGCGCGCTCGAGCCGACCCGCGACGAGCAGGCGGCGCGTGCGGAGCGCTACCTCGAGCTGTGCGCGAGCCGCATCCCGCCGACGGTGGCCTTCGCGCTCGACGTGCTGCTGGCGCTCGACAAGGACGAGCGGCTGGATCCTGCCGGCGTGCTGGCCTACGCGCCGGCGGCGCTCTCGGCCAAGGCCAAGAAGAACGCGTTGGCCGCCCTCGGGTTGCTCGAGCGGGCTGCCCGCCGAAAGCCTGCGCTGGCGCTCGACGCAGCGCGCGCGCTGTTGGTCGCGCTCGAGCACCCAGCAGCCGACGTGCAGCGCCGCGCGCTGGCGGCCATCGCAGAGCTCGTGCCGCAACCCGCCGCCGACGACGAGCTGCTCGCCGGCTTGCTCGGTGCTGCCGACGTGGTCAGCGCAGCGCTGCGCGATCGTGTCGTGGCGCTGTGCGGCAGCGCCGGCGCCGAGGCGGCTGCGCGCGCCGAGCCGCCGCCGGCCGTCG
>JAGQIK010000185.1 GCA_020431405.1 Myxococcales bacterium | reverse complement strand
CGGTCCCAGCGCGCCGTGAAGAACAGCGCCGCCGAGACGTTCTGCAGGCCGGTCTGCTGGTGGCCGAGATGGTAGACCTGCTGCGAGAAGTCGCCTTCGCGCAGCTGCTCGAGACCGTGCTCGCGCACGGAGTAGTGGTAGAGCCCGGGCGCGACGTCTTCGACGCGAAAGACGACGGCGTAGACCTCCACCGGGTGGCGCGCGCCGCCCGACGGCGTGGTGCGCCGCACGTGCGGCCCCATGTCGCCGAGATCGAGCTCGCTGGTCAGACCGAACGAGTGCTGCATCAGCTCGGCGAAGACCGCCTTGTCGAGGGTGCGGCCGTTGAACTTGCGGCACGTACGCCGCTTGTAGAGCGCGCGCCCGACCGTCGCCGCGTCGATCTGCTCGCGGCTTTTGGGCAGCGCGATGCGCGGCGCGTCAGGATAGTCCTTGTAGGGTCCTGGGCTCGGCTCGGCCGCTCCGCTGTGCGCCGCGCGCAGCTGCTCGCCGAGCGCCGCCACCTGCTCCGCCATGCCTTCGGCGTCTCCCGAAGAAAAGCGCATGTTGCGCACGGAGAGGTGATAGTCGAGCGCGTCGCGCCAACCCCAGCGGATCCAGCGCTGCGCGGCTTCGCTGGCGTAAGGGTTGGGCGCGTTGGCTGCCACCAGCACGCCGCGCTCCTCGAGCATCGCGATAAAGCCGAGCGCTTGCTGGCGCTGATGACCGAGCTCGGCCTCGGCGAGCTCGAGCGCGGCGCCGACGCGCACGGGACGGCGCAACGCGAGCAGGAAGCGGACGATAGCGGGCTCATCGAGCGTCGCCTGCACACGCCGGTCACCTTCACCAGCGACAAGCTCGATGGCCCGCCAATCGTCACCTCCCAGCCGAAACTGGACGGTTGGGGCGAGCCTCAGCTCCCGTTCGAGATCGAGATTCAACATCGACGGCTCCTCCTGCGCGAGAGGCTCCAACCGGCAGCTCGGCCGATCACACGCCTAGCTCTAGACCCACATCATCGCGTGGTGCCCCGACTGCAGCAGGCCGATGCCGCCGCTGCTTCCGCCCCACGACATGCCGTAGCTGCCGCCGCTGCTGCCGTAGCTGCTGCCATAGCCGCCGTAGCCGCCGCCGTAGCCGCTGCCGTAGCTGCTGCCGTAGCTGCCGTATCCGCCGCCGTATCCCCCATATCCGCCGTAGCCGCCATAGCCGCCATAGCTGCCGTATCCGCCTTGCGCGGCTTCGAGCTGCTCGTCGTCGAGCTGGCGGGGCTGGCGCTGTGCACGCTGCGCGCGCTGATCTCGCTTACTCATCGCTTCGGTCTCCTCCATCCCGGACGTGTTTGTCTGGCTTGCATCGCCATCACGCATGGCGTGCAACGGGTGCGCGAGCACCGGGTGCTCGCTGCTGCTCGGAAAGCGCTTTCAGCTTCGAGCAAGAGCCAGACCAACACCTGTCATACGCACTTGTGCGCACGTAGCGGGGTGGTGGTGCGGAAGGTCACCCGCGAATTGGGGCGAAAGTGGGGGAACAGTCGCCGCCGCACGGCCGCGGCCGGCGCTGTATACATAGACGCATGACTTCACCACGCGACCGCGCGCTCGACTTCTACTTCGACTTCATCTCGCCCTACGCCTATCTCGCGTTCACGCAGCTGCCCGCGCTGCGCCAGCGCACTGGCGCCGTGATCCGCTATCAACCGGTGCTCTTCGCCGGCCTGCTCGGCGCCCATGGTCAGCTCGGGCCCGCCGAGATCCCTGCCAAGCGCGCCTGGGTAGGCGCCAACATCATGCGCATCGCCGCGCGGCTCGGCGTGCCGCTCGACGCGCCGCTGCACCACCCGTTCAATCCGCTGCTGGCGCTGCGCGCCGTCGAGGCGCTCGACGATCAGGGCGAGCGCGAGCGCGCTGCCGGCGCGATCTACGCCGCGGTGTGGGCCGAGCGAAAACACGTCGCCGAAGCCGACGTGCTCGCCGGTGTGCTCGACGACGCGGGCTTCGACGGCGCGCGCGTGGTCGAGCGCACGCGCGACGACGCGGTCAAGGGCGCGCTGCGCGCGGCCACCGATCGCGCCATCGCCGGCGGCGTGTTCGGCGTGCCGACGTTCGTGGTCGGAGGTATCGGCGGCGTGTTCTGGGGCTGCGACGATCTCGACAACGTCGAGCGCGCGCTGCGCGGCGACGATCCGCTCGGGCAGCCCGCCGTGGCGGCCCGCTTGGCCCGCTGGCTCGAGATCACGCCCTCGGCCACACGCAAGCGGTAACCTGAATGCAACGCTGTTTGGCACGCATGGCTAGTAACTTAGCTTGCATACAAATCCGGTAAGAACTGAGCCCCGCTGGCCTTTTGTCGTCCAGCGCCCCAGGCCCTGCGCGGCGCGGTGTCCCACCGGCGTCGCTCATCTGCCACGCTAGTCCGTGCATCTACTCGGAAAAAACTTGGGCCGTGCTCGGAAGCTCGATCGTATGAGCTTGCCTAAGTGACGATCTGCACGACCCCAACTGTACCGGCGCACCGTGGTTCGGCTCCCCCTTTTGGGGCGCTTTGCCACGGGGCTGGGGGCCGAATACCACGGCCTCTGACGCCTCTCAGTTAGGGACGCGATCGTTAGGAAAGTAACCGATGCACGCTCGCCGACCGCCGGCGGCGCGCATGGGGTACTCGTTGTCGAAGCAGTTCGTACAGTTGACCGGCAGCCCGTGGTGGCACACGCAGTGCACCGCTGCCTCGCCAGCGCGTGAGCCTCTCGCGGTCACTCACGCACTCACCTTAAGCCGAGGTCTTTCGTGTTGAACGCCAGCAGAACTGGTGCGGGCAGACGTGTATTCATCGCCGCGTGCAGCTTCGTCGCCGCGGCGCTCGTCGCGACGCCTGCCAGCGCGCAGCTCGACGAAAACTCGCTCGCCAAGCGACGCGGCCAGGGCAGCTGGCTGCGCAAGTTCAAAGCCTCGTACGCGTCGCTGACAACGTACATGGGCAGCGGCACGCTGATCACTAGCGGGCAGAACAACCCCTACGTCAGCCAAGAGCTGCTGCTCTATCCGCGCTTCAACTTCGCCAAGAACCAGTCCATCCGCGGGCTGTGGTCGATGGAGTGCGAGATGACGGAGACCGATCGTCCGTCGGGCCGCCACTGCGACCCGTCGGATGTGCGGCTCTCCTATCACCACGTCGGGCTGTGGCGTGACCCGTGGCTCGAGGGCCGCGTGATGGGCTTCGGCGCCGTCTATCTGCCGACCTCGTACGCCAGCCGCGCGCGCAACACGGTGCTCAACATTCGCCTCGGCGTGGGGTACCTGTTCAACGTCTGGAAGCTGCAGTTTTCGTACTTCCTGCTCGGCACCAAGTACTTCCAGACCCAAAAGACGCTCGACGCCGGCGGCTCTGCCGAAGGCTGCAACCCGCGCGCGGGCGCGGCGGGCTGCTCGGGCGGCCCGCTCAACGACAACTTCCTCGTCATGAACAGCTTCGGCGCGATGCTGTCGTTCGCCAAAGGCTGGTCGTTTCAGTGGAGCTTCATCACCTACAACTTCTTCCGCTACTCGGTAGAGGACAACGCCGTCGCGGGTGAGGGCCTGCCGCTGACCGGGCGCGCCGACTTCTGGCGCAACATCTTCACGCTCAACTACATGCCCAACGGCCACGTGTTGCTGTCGCTCGGGCTCGACACCTTCCAGGCCGTGCGCAACGCCGACCGCAGCCTGCGCAACCCGTTCTATTCGCCGACGCCGTACGACAATACGTCGCGATTCTATCTTTCCGGAACTTTCCTTTATTAAGAGCAAACCCTTCAGCTAAGGGGATCTGACCATCATGATGACCAAGCGAAACAAGCTGCTGGCAATCGCGCTCGCGCTGGCGACCTTCGGGGCGTTCGGCTGCGTCGGCGAGGACGACATCGATCGTACGCAGCCCAACCGGCTGCCCAAGGCGATGTTCCAAGGTGCGTGGTACGTGCGCAGCACCGTCATCGGCGTGCCGGGCACGTCGGCCGTCGGCTTCATCGGCTCCACCGGCACGATGGAGAAGATCCGCTGGGAGATCCAGAAGGAGTGGCTCATCGCATACCGCGCCTACCAGGAGATCCCTGGCACTGACTCGCACAACAAGAGCACCGCGACGCCGGGCAACTACAAAGAAAACCCCATCGCGGCCTATCGCATCGAGTCGCACTTCGACATCAAGCGCCAGTACAACGCGGCGACCGGCGAGCAGAGCAACGTCATCGAAGAAAACGCCGTCGATCGCCCGTGGCAGGACCGCGAGTTCATCCGCGTCGACTGGTCGCAGAGCAAGCTCAACCCGATGACCTTCGGCGGCGTGACCGGCGAGAGCGCGGCCAGCGCGTCGTATTTCGTGCAGCAGCACGAGGGCGACGAAGACGCCATGCGCGTGATCAACGCCGACGGCAAGCGCCTCGACTTCGACAAGCTCGCCGTGGTGCTCGACCGCGCCAAGTGGGACGAAGGCAAGGTCAACTACTTCGACATGGTGGGGCGCTTCTTGCTCGAGCCCGAGAAGGTCGACTACCAGTACAGCGACGGCACCGCCGCCAAGATCCCGCTCTGCTACTTCACGCGCTATGGCGGGCAGAATTTCGCCACTTCGACCTGCGGCCCCGCCGAGGTCAAGATCCGCACCTCGTTTCTCAAGGTCGGCACGCGCAACTACGAGCCGGTCAAGCTGCCCGATCGCGAGATGGGCAAGTTCGGCTACTTCCGCACCGAGCGCTACACCTGGGATCGCCGCTACGGCTTCACCGAGAGCGGGCGCATCTACCTCGCCAACGTGCACAACATCTGGAAGAAGGCCTACGAGACCAACGCCGACGGCACGCTCAAAGAGCAGGACGGCAAGTTCGTCCCCATCGCGATGGAGAAGCGCGAGGCCAAGCCGATCGTCTATCACCTCAGCAAGGACTATCCCTGCGAGCTCGTCGCCGTCGCGCAGACCATCGCCAAGTCGTGGAACCAATCGTTCCGCCGCGCGGTGGCCGTCTCCAAGGGGCTGCTGAGCAAGACCAGGGGCGACATCGAGACCGAGCTGGCGTCTATCTCGCTCGACCAGGTCCCCAACATGTTCACCCTCGGCCTCAACGGCTGGGTGCAGAAGACCAAGAACGAGGACTGGAGCTGCGGCAACCTGCAGCGTGACGAGAGCCAGGCCACCGCGCTGGTGGGTGACCTGCGCTTCAACTTCATGCACTGGGTGCACGACCGCCAGATCAGCGGCCCGCTCGGCTACGGCCCGTCGTCGGCCGACCCCGAGACCGGTGAGATCATCGCCGGCCAAGCCTTCGTCTACGGCGCCGCCGTCGACACCTACGCGCAGCGCGCGCTCGACATCGTGCGCATGCTCAACGGCGACCTGTCGATCAAAGACGTCGCCAACCCCGACTACATCCGCAACTACGTCAAGTCGCAGGCGCCCGTCATCGACCCGGCCAAGATTCCGTACAACGCCGCATCGATCAAGGGCAAGGCGATCCGCAACCTGTTTCTCGACCAGAAGAAGCTGAGCAAGGTGCTCGCGCTCAAGAAGGACGGCTTCACCCGCGCGGTGGCCGGCGCGCGCCAACGCCGCATGGATCGCCTCAAGGGCACCGGCCTCGAGGAGAACCTGCTCGACGACGAGATCGTGCGCGGCCTAGCGCCCTACTTCCTCAGCGGCAAGCAGGTCGGCCCCGGCGACCAGCTCTCCACCGAGGTGCTGCGCCTGCTGTCGCCGCTCAACTGGGCCACGCCCGCCGCCAAGGCCATCGACAAGCTGCGCATCGACAAGGCCGCGCAGAAGTCGCTGTGGCTGGCCGAGTTCGCCGATGACTCGGTGCAAGGCCTCGCCGTCGAGCTGTGGAAGAAGCACGGCGCGTCGAAGAACTACGACGCGATGTACAAGGTGCTGCGCGAGGCGATCCTGCGCGGCGTGATGGAGCACGAGGTGGGCCACACCATCGGCCTGCGCCACAACTTCTCGGGCTCCTACGACAGCATCAACTACCACAACCGCTACTGGGATCTGCGCAAGCAGAACCTCAAGGAGCGCGACCCGCTCAACACGTCGCAAGCGCTGAGCTTCCAGGATCTCTATCGGCAGGCGACGCTGACCACCGAGCAGGTCACCGGCCGCATCCGCGAGTTCCAGTACTCGACGATCATGGACTACGGCAACCAGTTCAACAGCGACATCCACGGCGTCGGCAAGTACGACCACGCGGCGGTGCTGTTCGGCTACACCGGCCACGTCGAGGTCTTCGACACGACGACATCGGGCGCCAAGATCGCGCTGCGCCAGCGCTTCAGCGACTGCTCGTCACGCTACGAGAGCGTGCCCAACCTCGCCTACTCGCCGATCCTCGAGCAGTGGCACTACAGCTCGATCTGGAACCTGCTCGGCAAGAACGAAGGTCTGCGCACGCGTCGCTACGCCAAGTGGGCCGAGATCAAAAAGTCGCAAGACGAGGCGACCCAGGCCTGCAAGGCCTTCGTCGACGGCGGCAAGGGCAGCGCGGTGGAGTTCAACCAGCAGCAGGACGGCAACCGCCCGCTCGAGGTGCCGTACATGTTCTGCTCCGACGAGTACGTCGGCGCGACGGTCAGCTGTCAGCGCTGGGACCAGGGCGCCGATCCCTACGAGATCGTCGACAACGTCATCAAGACATACAAGTCGTACTACTTCTTCAACAACTACAAGCGCGACCAGGTCGGCTTCGACAGCTACTCGGTCTACTCGCGCATCGCCAGCCGCTACTTCTCGTATCTGCCTAACGTCTATCAGCACTGGCTGTTCCGCGTGGCGAGCTACGGTCTCGACGACACTACGCTCGAAAACTACTGGACCGTGGGCACCTGGAACGGCTTCAACCTGCTCGTCGACGTCATCAAGACGCCGCAGTACGGCACCTACTGCCGCGGCGGCGCCGACGGTCGCTGCAACGCGCAGGGTGATCGATGGGTGCGCGAGAGCGCCAGCACCGACAAGCCGACGCAGTCGGGGCGCGTCGTGGTCGACCGCGGCTTCGGCCGTCGGCGCTACAGCCGCTTCGACTACGAGTCGGGCTACTACTACCAGCAGCAGGTCACCGAGGTCGGTCACTTCTGGGAGTACCTGGCGGCGCTGCAGACGCTCAGCGCGTCGGCGGGCACGTTCGTCGGCGTCGAGACTGGCTCCGACTTCACGACCTACCTCGTGCCGTACTACATCTTGTTCGAGGACGAGATGGTCAAGCTGTTCGAGGGTGTCGTCACCGACAACTACTCGACCTACGCGCCGCGCGTGGTCAACGGCGCCCTGTCGCTGGCGCCCACGGCGACCATCGCGCTCAACAACGGCTCACGCCTCGACCCAGCCACCGGCCAGGAGCTCGCGGCGCAGCAGGCGACGGGCCAGCCGCTCGACCTCGACAACTGGTTCACGCTCAAGTTCTACACGCTGGTGGAAGGCATGTCGGAGTTCCGTAGCCTCTACAGCCTGCGCTTCGCCGACCGGCAGCAGATCTTCCGCGTAGGCTCGGGTGACGAGGTCACGCCGGCGCCCGGCAAGCAGGTGCTGAGCTGTCAGGACCCGGTGGGCGGCCACATCTACGGCACGATCTACGACCCTGCCGCCAGCGGCGACAACGGCGGCGCCGTCAAGATGGTCAAGCAGTGCCAGGCCGAGGTGACCGCCTACAAGAGCCTCGAGCAGAGCGCGCCGACGAGCCAGGCGTTCTTCAGCGCGCGCCGCAACATGAACAACACCATCGAGTGGCTCAACTTCATGCGCGGCCTCTACGGCGTCTACGGCCGCAACGTGAACTAGCCTAGCCCTATCCCTGAGGCGCGCCGCAGTCGTGACCGCTCGACGCCCCATCGCCCGGCGGTGGCGGCGGCGGCGGTCCCGCATCTCCCGGCGGCAGCGGTCCCGAGTCGGGAGGCGGATTGGGGCCGGCATCCCCGTGGCCCGCGGAGGCGTCGAAGGTAACGGTCGTATCGCCGGACGGCCCCGGGCTGAAGCTGCAGCACGTGGTTCGCGCGGTTTTGAAGCCACCAGCCGCGCAAGGTTCCTGCAGGTCGATCACGTTGATCGGTCCCTGGCACAGTGGGGTCAGCGTTTGGCGCCACTTGGCTGCGTCTTGGCAAGTCGGGCTAGTGCGGGCGATCGTAAAGCACGGCGTGTTGGTATCGCCGCTGCCACCGCCGGCATCATTCGATGTCGTGTCGCCCTGTGCATCAGGGCGGTTCGGGTAGATGTCGTTGTACGACCACCCGTTGGGGGGCCCGCAGCAGTCGAGGCCATGGATGGCAAACTCGCCCCCACTGCAGCCGACGTTGGTGATGGCGATGGGGCGGCAGTTGGGTCCCAGGAAGGCCTGCCAGCTTGCCTCGCTCATGCACGTGTTGCCGGCATACGGCGGAATACTAAGCGACGAACAGTTGGCGAACTGCTCGGTACAGCCGACCATCGTCGTCAACGCGACGACGCAGAGGACGCACTGCGCGGCTGTGCTCGAAACTGATCTCATTGCTGCCTCCTGCTAGCTGTGCTCGGCAAAGGGGTGGTGCCCCGGCCTGCCTCGAGACGGCTCAACTATTTCGCGCCTGGCAGCAAACGCCTGGAATCTATGAGCTAGCGGCCGCCGATGAAAAATTTGAGCCGCGCGCCCATCGCCTGGCCACTAACCTCACATGGCAGACGGAGTGGCAGCGCACAGCGAACGCAAGAAGACGGGCAACGTCGTCGAGATCGGGTTCACCGGTGACGACGCTGCTCTCGTGCGCGCGCTCGAGAACGGCCACCCGGGGGCGCCGGCGGCGCTGTTCGACCGCCACGCGCCGCACGTGCGGCGGATGTTGGTGCGGCTGCTCGGCCACGACCAGGAGCTGGCCGACCTGCTGCACGAGGTCTTCGCGCGCGCGCTCAAGAATATCGCGCAGCTGCGCGAGCCGGCGCGGCTTCGCCAGTGGCTCGTCGGCGTGGCGGTGCACACCGCTCGCGGTCACATCCGCGCGCGCACGCGCCGTCGCTGGCTGCGCCTCGCCTCGGACGAGACGATGCCCGAGCCCGCCGCGCCCGGCATCGACCCCGCGGCGGTGGAAGCCATGCGCTGCACATACGCCGTGCTGCAGAAGCTGCCCGCCGACCAGCGCATCGCCTTCGCGCTGCGCTTCATCGCCGGCCTCGAGCTCAAGGACGTCGCCGAAGCGGCGGGCGTCTCGCTCGCGACGATCAAGCGGCGCCTGGCGCGCGCCGAAAAGCGCTTTGTCGCCTTGGCGCGGCGCGAGCCGCCGCTCGAGCCGTGGCTCGCCGCCAGCACGCGCTGGCGCGACCTGCGCGACGACGACGATGGCGGCGACGGCGGCGAGGCGGCGCGCTGATGACAGGCGGACTGCAAGCGCTCGGCCGCGTGGCCGGCGAGACAGCGGAGGCCGTGGCCGAGCCGCGCGCCGAGCGCGAGATCGCCGCGGCGCGCGAGCGGCTCGTTGGCGCGCGCGAGGGCACCGTCGCCCTCGGCCGCGAGCTCGCCACGTCTCAAGATCAGCTGCTCGCCTATCCTGGCGACGACACGCTGGCGCGCGCGCGCCAGCGGCTGCTCGCTGGTAGGCGCCGCGCCGCCGGGCTGCCCGGCTTCGTGCGCCTCGCCGTGCCGTTGGCCGTCTGCCTGCTCATCGCCGTGGCGATCATCTTCGGGCTGCGCGCGCGCGAGCCCCAGCGCGCGGCGACCGCCACCGCCGTGAGCTACCTCGTCGGGACGCGCGCCGGCACGCTCGGCGAACGCGTCTCGGCGTTCGCGCCGCGACTCGGCGCCGCCCCCGCGCCCGAGCTGCGCTTCTCCGACGGCTCGACGGTGGATCTCGAGCGCGCCTCCAGCGCGCGCGTGACGGCGCTCGACGCGCGCGGCGCAGAGGTCGATCTCGAGCGCGGTGCGGCGCGCGTGTTCGTCAACCCACGACGGATCACGCGCTGGACGCTGCACGCCGGCCCGTTCACCGTGCACGTCGTCGGCACGCGCTTTCGGCTGGCGTGGGATGCGAGCACCAAGCGTTTCTCGCTGCAGATGACCAAGGGCAAGGTGCGCGTCGAAGGGCCGACCATCGGCGAGCGCCAGCTCGTCGCCGGGCAGCGGCTCGACGTCGACCTGAGCCAGCGCGTCTCGCGCGCCCAGACCGCGGCGGCCAAGGCACAACCCAGCGCGAGGCCTCTCGCGGCGCAGGGTGCGAGCGGTCGCCGGCATCGCCGCCCCGTGCGCCCCGCACGACAGCGCTTGGCGCGGACGACGCGCGCGCGCCGCTTCGAGCGTGTCGAGCCAATGCCAGCTGCCACGCCGGCACCCGCACCCGCGACCGCCACGCCCGCACCCGCGCCCGCGCCCGCGAGGCCCACGACGCTCGCGCGCGCCCTGCAGCACGTCGGCGCTGGCCGTTTCTGCCAGGCCAACGGGCTGCTCGACGACAAGGCGCTCTCGGCGACGCTCGCCAAAGCCCCGGCCAAAGCGCTGCTCGCGCTGGGCGACGCGGCGCGCTACTGCAGCGCGCAGCAGCGCGCGCGCACGATCTATCTCGCGCTGTGGCGCCGCTTCGCGCGCAGCCCCTCGGCCGCCGCCGCGGCCCTCGCGTTGGCGCGCCTATCGCACACCAAGGGCGCCTCGGCGCTGCAGCTGCAGCAAGCCGAGCGCTGGTTGCAGCGGGTCAGCGCCGCCAACGGCGCCAGCGCCGCCCAGCAACGCATCGCCGCGGCACGCCGCGTCGAGCTCGCCTTCGCACGTAGACAAACGCGGCGCGCCTGCGCGCTCGCTCGAGAGTTCCTCGCGCGCTGGTCCGCCGGCTCTGCCGCGCGATACGTCAAGCAAGTGGCCGTCCGCTGCAAGCTCACGCCTGAAAGGAAACGTCGATGAGCCGTATCGCCTCCGCTTCGAGCCCCCGTCTGCTCGTGACCTGTGCTGTCGCCGCCGCGCTGGCGCTGTTGTCGCTGCCCTGCACGGCGCGCGCATCGCGAGTCAAAGCGCAGGTGGCGCTGCTCTCCGACTGTCCGAGCTGTCCGCTGGTGCGCCGCATCGGCGCCGAGCTGCGCAGCATGTCGCTGCCCTTCGAGGTCAGCAAGGTCGACAGCACGCCCACGCGCGCCCAGTTCTGCGGCCTCGGCAAACGCGGCGTAGCGGCCGGTTTGATCGTGCGCGCTGGCGTACAGCCCAAGCTGTTTCGTCTGAGCGGCTGTCAGGCGTCGCTGCGAACGCTGCCCTCGGGCGGCGACGAGCACCGCGTGGTGATCCGCGCCGCCGAAGCGCTGCGCGCCGAGCTGATGTCGCGTGCGCTGGCCGACGAGCGACCCGCGGCGCCCAAAGCACCCGCTGCGCCGCCACCGGCGCCGAGCATCTCGCGCGCGCCGAGCGGCTATTCTCCGTACAGTCATCGCTTCACGATCAGCGCGAGCGCGGGCGTGCTCGAGCAGCTCGGCAGCTACATCACTGCGCAAGCCAACCTGCGTATCGCCGGCCGCGTGCGCCTGTGGCGCTGGCTCGAGCTCGACGTGGCGATGAGCATCTCGCCGGAGCGCGCCGGCGGATCGGGCGTCGTCTTCGACAACCGCTACGCCGAGATGTACGCGACGATCCGACCGATCACCCTCACCGCGGGCCTGACGGCGTGCATCAACCTCTTCTGGCGCTTCGATCTGCGAGTTGGCCTCGCCGGCGGGTTCGCAGCGGTCTCGATGCGAGGCTACGAGCAGCCGCAGGCCGTCGGCGACCCAGGCTTCAGCTTCGAGACGACGCTCTTTGCCGCCGTGATGACCTCTCACCTGCAGCTCGGTGTGCGCATCCTCGGCAACTGGCTGTGGGCCTACGCCGGCCCGCGCCTGGGCCTCGCGCACTCGTCGATCCAGGCGTCGCCTTCGACGGAGTTTCTGCGCTGGGGACCGTGGTTCCTCTCGGGCATGGCCGGCCTCGAGGTCCGCATCTAGCCATTGCTCACCCGCGCGCGAGCTCGGCCAGATAGAAGCCGTGCTCGCGCCGCTTGGCCGCCACGATGGCGCGCGCCACGCCGCGCACCACGACGCCGCCCAGCACGCGCAGCTCGGCGCGCACCTCGCCGCGAAAGACAAGCTCGCAGCGCCGTTCGCCCGCGGCGACGAGCTCGATCACGCCGTCGACCAGCACGGGCAGCGCCGCCTGACGCTGCGACCAGCTCACGCGCGCGCCGTCGGCGTCGGGGCGGAGCTCGATCACGCTCTCGATCTCGCGCCCCAGCCGCGCGCGCCGCTCGGTGACGACGAGCCGCCCGTCGGCGCGCCGCTCGCAACGCGCCGCGCGCGCGCCGAGGAAGATCGACTTGCGCTGCTGCACGTCGGCGTCGACGAGCAGCGCGAAGACGCGCGCGAGCGGCGCATCGTAGTGCTCGCTGACGCGGAAGGTGCGCGCCGACAACGACCGACGTGGCTGCTAGCGCAGCCCGAACTTGTCGAGCCAGCGGTAGATCTGACGCCGGTCGCGACCGTAGTGCTTGGCCACCGCGCGCACGCTGTTGTCGTGCTCGGCCATCACGCGCTCGAGCTCCTCGCGCGTCTTGGGCGCGGGCTGCTTGCCGGCAGCGCCGTCGTCATCATCGTCGTCGTCATCGTCCGCGGGCGCCGCCGCGCCGACCGCCGCGCTGCCGCCGCTGGCGCGCTTGCCGCGCGCCGACCCGTCGAACACCGGCAGCAGCGCTTCGCTGCCCGTCGGCATGTACGGCTCGAGATCGTAGAGCGTGATCTCGTCTTGGCCCACGTCGGCGGCGGCGAGCTGATGCACCAGCCGGTCGATGCCTCGCAGGTTGTTGGGCCACGGATGGAGCAAGATCGCCTCCGCGGCGTCGGCGTCGAAGCGAAGCGGCTCGCCCTCGCGGTCGCGCGCCTCGAGCCACTTGCGATGAAACAGCTGCACCCAGCCGAGCAGATCGACGCGGCGCTCGCGCAGCGCCGGCACGCGGATCTCCCACAATGAAAGGCGCGCGTAGAGATCGCGGCGAAACGCCTCTTGCTCGACCTGCTGCGAGAGATCGCGGTTGGTCGCCGCGATGACCCGCGTATCGACCGAGACCGTGCGCGTGGCGCCCACGGGCAGCACCTCGCGCTCCTGCAGCGCGCGCAACAGCTTCGGCTGCAGCGCCAGCGGCAACTCGCCGATCTCGTCGAGAAACAGCGTGCCGCCCTGGGCCGCGCGAAAGAGGCCATCCTTGGCCTGGTCGGCGCCGGTGAAGGCGCCGCGCACGTGGCCAAAGAGCTGCGATTCGATGAGCTGCTCGCTGAGCTCCGCGCAGTTGACCGCCAGCAGCGGGCCGCGCCGCCCGCTGAGGCGATGCACCTCGCGCGCCGTCAGCTCCTTGCCGGTGCCCGTCTCGCCGATGAGCAACACCGGCGACGGATCGGCCGCGGCGCGCCCGACGCTCGCGCGCATGCGCTGCACCAACGCCGCGTCGCCCGGGATCGCGTCGCGCGAGACGCCCGCACCGTCGTCTCCATCAGGCGGCGCTTCGGCCTCGTAGACGAAGAGCACCTCACCCAGACGCAGCACGGCCCCGTCGGGAAGCACCACGCGCCGACCGTGCTCGAGCTTCGTGCCGTCGCACCACGAGCCATTCTCGCTGCCCGCGTCGGCGACCACGTGCTGGCCGAGGCCGCGGTCCCACTCCAGCTCGAGGTGTTTGCGCGAGACGGTGGGGTCGGCGATGGGCGGCGCTTCGCCGGGCGGATTGCGCCCGAGCGACAGCGGCTCGGCCGTCAGCGCGATGTGCATCGCCAGGCGCGGCGGATGCACCAGCGTCAAGCGCGCGCGTACCTGGCGGCGAGCGCGGCGCTTGGCGGGTGGTCGTATGGTGCGTTCTTCGAGATCGGTCATGCGGCTGCAGTGGCGCGATAATAGAGACGTATCACACGTTTTGTCGACCGGTGAGCGCGTCAGCGCTTGAACGCGAGGTAGGCCGCGATCCCGCCCAGCGCGGCGAGCCCGACGAGCACGGCGACCAGCAGCAGCCGCGAGAGCAGCTTCGGCTTCACGTATTTGCCGTACTCGTTCATGGTCTGCTTGGTGGCCTTCTCTTCGCTGTGCGGCGAGGGCGCGAGCGCGGGCGAGGACGCGGGCGCGGACGAGGACGCAGGCGCCGGCGCGGGCGCGAACGAGAGCGAGGACGTAGGCTCGGGCATCGGCGGCGGCTGCGGCTCGATCGGCTCCGAGCGCAACGTGTCGGGAAATCGCTGGCGCTGCATCGAAGCCGTCTGCATGTCGACAGACTCGAGCGGAATCGTGGCGGCCTGCGCGATGGGCGTCGGCGCGGTGGGCGCGTAAGCAGAACCCACCGGCGCTGCGCCGTCGCGCGCGACCGCGGGGCGCAACGCCGCGCCAAACGGCGGCAGCGGCGTGAACCCGTGTTTGGTCGGCGGCGGCTCGGTGATCTGCACGCCGGGCTCGCCTGCCTCGCCGGCCGCGCGCCGAAACGCGCGCTGGAAGACAGCCACCGTCGGATGGCGCTCCTCGGGCCGCTTGCGCAGCGCCACGTCGACGACCTCGGAGACCTCGGGCGGCACCCCCCCGACCAGCTCGTGCACCTTGGGCGCGGGGCGATTGAGGATCTGATCGAGCAGCTGCGGCACCGAGCCCGCGACAAACGGCGGCCGGCCGGTGAGCATCTTGAAGACCATCGCGCCGAGCGCGAAGATGTCCGACGCCGCCGAGACGTCCTGCGCGCGCCCCTCGGCCTGCTCGGGCGCCATGTATGACGGCGTGCCCATCACCATCGCGTCGGCGGTGGTCAGGCGCGTGGCGGCGTCGAGCACCTTCGAGATGCCGAAGTCGAGCACCTTGACCACGTCGACCTTGTGACCGATGCGCGCCAAGAAGACGTTTCTCGGCTTGAGGTCGCGGTGCACGACGCTGCTCTCGTGCGCCACCTGCAGCGCTGACGCCATCTGGCCGAGCAGCCGATTGACCTGCACGAGCGGCAGGCGCTTTTCGCGCTTGAGGCGATCGTGCAGATCCTCGCCCTGCAGAAGCTCCATCACGATGTAGGGGCTGCCCTCCTTCGTGTGGTTGAAGTCGATGACCTCGACGATGTGCGGGTGCCCGAGCTCGCTGGTGACCATCGCCTCGCGTCGAAACCGCGCCAGCGCCTCGGGCTCGGCCGCGACCTCCGGGTACAAGAGCTTGATCGCGAATCGCCGCCGCAGCCGCATGTGCGAGGCCTCGAACACGGCGCCCCAGCCGCCCTCGCCGATCACGCGCTCGAGCCGAAACGTGTCGGCCAAGACGCTGCCGAGCATCTTGCGGGCTGTCTCGCCTTTGGGCATTGCGCCTGGCAGTCTATCATTCCGCGGCTACAGTGGTTACGGAGGCCCATGGTGCTCGGATTCGATCTCGTCAACATGCAGGGGAATATGGTGCGCAAGGCGTGGGACGCGCTGAGCCCGATCCCCGGTGGAAAAGCGATCTTCTCCAAGGTCATCGGCCAGCTCGCCCCCTACACCGGCACCATCGACGCGCGCGTGATCGAGCTCGGGCCGGGCTACGCGCGCGTGCAGATGCGCGACCGGCGCGGCGTGCGTAATCACCTGCAGTCGGTGCACGCCATCGCGCTGCTCAACCTCGCCGAGGTCAGCTCGGGGCTCGCCATCAACTACGGCATCGCCGACGACGCGCGCGGCATCCTCGCCGGGCTGTCCATCGAATACCTCAAGAAGGCGCGCGGGCTGCTCACGGCCGAGACGCGCTGCGAGATTCCCGACTCATCGGAGCGCGCCGAGTACACCGTTGGCGCCGACATCATGAACACGGCGGGCGAGGTGGTGGCCCGCGCGGCGGCGCGCTGGCTCATCGGGCCCAAGCGCCGCGCGTAGTCGAAGGAGACGATCATGTCACTGACCCAGATGCTCGGCCCGACCCCGCTGCTGCCGTTTGCTGGCGACAGCAGCCCGCTCGATGTCGGCCGCGTCGAAGAGGTGGGCGCCTATCTCGACGCGCTGCGCCCCGACGAGCGCCTCGCCGAGGTTCGCTCGCTCAAGGGCGCACAGATGGCGCGGCTCTTCGCCGCCGCCGAAGGCGTGCACCACATGTCGCTCGACGACGTGGTGCCACGCTCGGTGGGGACGCTCACCGAGGTCGTGCACGAAGGCAAAAACTCGCTGCCCGCCTTCTCGACCTTCGCCAAGGTCTTCTGCCGGCCCGACGACGAGCGCGGCGAGCAGGAGCTGTGGGGCTACAACCGCCAGCCGTTGGGCATCGTCGAGACGACGGTGGGGCCGGGCTACTTCATCGCGCGCGTCGAGCGCGACGGAGAGGTCTTGATCGACTACCTGCGCCAGCCGCCGCGCAAGATCCCGGGCTGGCCGCCGATCCTGCCCAACAGCTCGCGCCTGTCGCTGTTCGTCTATCACAACATGCAAGACGTGCTGCGGCGCGTCTCCGAGCACGTCAGCATCGGGCGCGCGCGGCGCAAGGAGCGTTGGATGAACGCCTACTTCGCGCTGTGCCGACAGGACTGAGCTAGTTGATCACGATGCGGATGCAGCAGCCCGTGATGCAGTAGGTGCCCTGCGGACAGATCGCCTGTCCGGGCTGACCACAGGGCTGCTCGCCGCCCGGACACTGCGCCGTCGGCGTGCCCGCGTCGGGCGCGGCGCTGTCGGGCAGGCTGGCGTCGAGCGGCACGGGCGCGCCGGCGTCGTTGCTGTGGCAGTCGGCCGGCACGGTGGGCTTGCCGATGCAGATCTCGCAGCGCCCGCACGGGTTGAGGCAGGCCTTGACGGGCGTACACGGCGGACACTTGGTCGTGTCGTTGATGTCGTTATAGGTGCAGGTGCCGACCTTCTTGCCGCCGCTGGTGGTGGTCGCGCCGATGAAGACGTAGCCCTCGCCGCCGTTGGGCCCCTTGCCGGCGAGCTGCGGGAAGGTGCAGCAGCCGAAGCAGTCGCAGCCGTTGGGCGTGTAGGGCAGACACTGCTTTTCGCACTTGGCTGACTGCTGCGCCGGGCAGTCGCGCTGGCCCTGCTGGCTGTCGGTGTAGGCCTTGTCGTAGGCGCAGGTCTGCGCGCGCGGCGCGAGCGGGTCGCAGCGGTGGTTCCACTTGCAGTCGTCGTTGCCGGCGCCGTCGCCGAAATCGAAGTAGCAGTCGACGTTGCAGTTGTTGCTGACGTTGCCGCCGACGCCGCCGAGCAGCGAGGGGCCTTCGTTGTTCATGCAGGGCCCGAGACACTCTGGGTCTTGCCAGTCGACGAGGCCGTCGCCGTCGTTGTCGATGCAGTCGCCGCAGGCGAGCAGCTTGTCGGCGCAGTAGGTGATGTAACAGAACGTGCGCTCGCCGGCGTCGTTGACGAGCACGACGGTGCCGTCGCCGATGCGCACGACGCCCGCGTCGTCGGTGATCCAGGGCGTGTCGACGCGCCCGTCGACGAGGTTGCCGCCGCCGTCGCCCGGCGCGTCGGCCTGCCCATCGCCCACGCCGCCGTCACCCGTCCCGTTGCCGGTGCTGTCGCCGCACGCCGCGAGGGTGCCGATCAAGAGGGCGAGACAGGCGAGGGTCACGAGCTTGCTCGAGCGCATGGGACGACCTTGGTTGGTGTGAGGTTCTGAGGGGTTTGCGAGCGAGCGGCGGCCACGATGCGGCGGCGCTGCGCAGGCGGCGAGCCGTGGCGCGCGCGCAACTGGGCAATTGTCCTATTAGGGGGTGTACAAGTTTGAAATATCGACTATATCTTCCAATAGCGCACCTCGACGCACCCCAACGCCCCGATCTCAGACGATGTTTGCCTTCATCCGCGATCTGCAGCCCTACATCATCCCGATCCAGCTGCTGCTGGCGATGCTGGGCATGGGCGCGACGCTGAGCTTTCGCGACTTCGCCAAGGTCTTCACCCAGCCCAAGGGCGTGGTCTCGGGGCTCGGCCTGCAGTGGCTGTTCGTCCCGCTGCTCGGCCAGGCCTTCATCTACGCCAACGGCATGAGCAGCGGCTGGGCCGTCGGCATGGTGCTGGTCACGGTGGTGCCCGGCGGGGCGATGTCGAACCTCTTCACGTTCCTCGGCCGCGGCAACACGGCGCTGTCGATCTCAGTGACGATCGTGACCACGCTGGGATCGCTGCTGACGATCCCGCTGCTGCTGCGGCTGCTGGCGGCGCCCTACATGCCGCCGGACTTCTCGTTCCCCGCGCTGCGCATCATCCGCGACGTGACGTTCTTCCTGATCATCCCCGTGGCCGTGGGCATGTTGATCTTCCGCTACGCCAACCGCCACGCCGAGTGGGTCTCCAAGTGGTCGGTGCGCGGCACGATCTTCCTGATCCTCGTCATCACGGTCGGCGCGCTCGGCAGCGGGCAGATCAAGATCGCCGCGCACGGCTGGGCGCCGCCGCTGCAGATCGTCGGCTTCGGGCTGCTGATGACGATCCTCTCGGCGGAGCTCTCGCGCCTGCTCGGCCTCAACGACGCCGACGCGCTGGCGCTCAGCATCGAAGTCGCCGTGCGCAACGGCAGCATCGGGCTGCTGCTGGTGCAGTACTTCTTCGCCAACAACCCGGCGCTGCAGGGCCAGGTGATGTACGTGGTGCTGTTCTACTCGGGGCTTTCGCTGTGGCTGGCGCTGCCGCAGCTGTTTCGCCACCGCTCGGGACGCGCCGTGCTGCCGTGGCACAAGCGGCGCCCTGGCAGCCCTGCTAGCGACAACGATGGCGCCGCGCCTGCCGCGGATGGCGAGAAAAGTCCAGCGAAACGCGAGGCGCTCGAACCGTCGCTAGTTGCGGAGGCCAACGGTCAACGCTAGCGTCGAGCATCACCCTCAACGAAGGGAAGCTCGATGTTCACCGCTCGCGCACGCCGTCTCGTTCTCGCCGCACTGACGCTCGTGACCCTGGCTCTGCTCGCGCCGCGCGCCGAGGCCATTCCCAGCGTGCTACGCCCTGGCACGCGGCCATGGATGTTCACCTTCGCCCTCGGCGGCGGCATCAACATCATCGACGCGCCGAGCCAGTTCAAGCTCGAGCAGACGATCCACTATCACTTCTTCGGCCGCACCGAAGGGCCTGCGCTCGGCCTCTACACCGACGAGTCGTTCCGCAGCAACCTGTTCATCTTTCAGGTCGGCCCGCACTTCACCTACGACATCCAGCCGATGCGCAACCTCGGCTTTTTGATCTCGCCGTTCGTCGGGCTCGGCTACAGCGTGGTCGCTGTCTCCGACGGTCGCTTTCTCGGCGGCAGAGACAACGCGTACCACTTCTTCAACATCAAGTTCGGCGTGCAGACCAAGCTCGTGCTCGGCAACCGCGGCTTCGTCACCTTCCAGCCGTTCTGCTTCGACCTGTTCGCCGGCGACGACTTCTTCATGCGCTTCGACCTGCTCGTGGGCGGCGGCGTCACGTTTTGATCTGGATGGCGCGTGGGGGGCCTTTCGGGCGGGCGCACTCGCTGCTGGGCGCCTTGCGGTAGCACGCGGTCGAGGTCGCGGGTGGTGGGTGTAGAATGCGTCCATGCGTAGATGGTTGATCGTCGTTGTCGGGTTGCTTGTGGTTGGGTGTAGCGAGGACGCGCAGCGCAAGCCGGTGGACGGTGGCGGCAAGGAGGCCGGGCGCGATGTTGGCGTGGGCGATACCGGGCCGACAGTCGACGCGGACGCAGCGGCCGATGCGGCGCGTGACGCGCCGGCGGGCGATGTCGCCGCCGCCGACACGTCGTCGATGTCGTCGTGGCGCTGTCCGAGCCCGCTGCCGTCGGGCTGGATCTTCTGCGAGGACTTCGAGTCGATCGGCGACCCGAAGCAGGTCTTCTACGAGTTCAACGACAACAACGGCAACTTCAGGGTCGTCGACACCGAGGGCGCCTCGGGCACGCACTCGCTGCAGATGTCCTACAAGCAGGGCCAGATCGGCGGCAGCTGGGCGACGGTGGCCTTCGGGCGCAACCCGCTGGTCAACAACCAGCCGAGCTACCGCAAGACGGAAGACTTCACCGAGGTCTACTGGCGCTTTCGCATCAAGCACCAGCAGGGCTGGCCCGACGTGGGCCCCGCCAAGACGACGCGGTTGATCTCGTTCGCCAAGCCCGATTGGGGCCAGGCGATGATCGCGCACCTGTGGTCCAAGGACCTGGTCCTCATCGGCGACCCCGTGCGCTGCGCGACGGGCACGTCGGTGCCGTGCAGCGGCATCAACGACTTTGGCAACTTCAACTGGATCGGTCAGCTGCCGGGCAAGACGAAGATCTTCTCGTCGGCGCTGTCGGGCAGCTGGCACTGCGTCGAAGCGCACGTGAAGCTCAACACGCCCGGCCAGAGCGACGGCGTGTTCGAGTTCTGGATCGACGGCCAGCAGGAAAACACCCGCAGCGGCATGAACTGGCGCGACAGCTACACCGGCTACGGTCTCAACGCCGTCTACTTCGAAAACTACTGGAACGGCGGCGCCACCGCGGACCTCGAGCGCTGGTTCGACGACCTCGTGATCGCCACGCAGCGCATCGGCTGCAATTAGGCGCCCCGCCCGGCCCGCGCGCCGGATACCGCACCGCCCAATCCGGATACCGCCCGTATCCGTATCCGCGCGCCGCCGTATCCCACCGAAATCGCTCTCGCATCGATCTGGCCTCGTCATTGCTCCTCTCGGGCCACGATGGATTGCTACAGTGTGGCCGCGACGATGCAGACAGACCGACTACGCGACGCGCTCGAGGCGCACTTCGGCTTCGCTGACTTCAGGCCCGGGCAGCGCGGCATCATCGAGGCGGTGCTCGCTGGCAAGCACGTGCTGGCGGTGATGCCCACCGGCGCGGGCAAGTCGCTCTGCTACCAGCTGCCCGCGGTGATGAGCGAGGGCTTGACGCTGGTGGTCTCGCCGCTGATCGCGCTGATGAAAGATCAGGTCGACTCGTTGGCCGAGCACGGCATCGCCGCCACGTTCATCAACAGTCAGATCGACGGCGAGGAGCGCGACCGGCGGCTCGCGGCGGCCTGCCGCGGCCGCTACAAGCTGCTCTACGTCGCACCGGAGCGCTTCCGCTCGCAGAGCTTCGTGCGCGCGCTGGCCAGCGCGCCGGTAGACCGCATGGCGGTCGACGAGGCGCACTGCGTCTCGCAGTGGGGCCACGACTTCCGCCCCGAGTATCGCGAGCTCGGCCCGGTCGCGCGCCAGCTCGGCGTGCGCCAGATGACGGCGTTCACCGCGACGGCCACGCCCGAGGTGCGACGCGACATCGTCAGCGGGCTCGGCCTGGGCGACGGTCAAATGTCGCTTGCAGGCGAAGGCAAGCCGGGCGCGCGCGAGCAAGCGCCGGTGCCGCTCCTTCGTCCACCAGCGGGCAGCTCCGCTGCGCTGGTGCCTAGCGAGCCCGAGCTGTTCGTGCACGGCTTCGCGCGCGAAAACCTCGAGCTGCGCGTCATCCACGTCACCAAGCTGCGCGACAAGCTGGGCTACATCGCGGCGCTGGCGCGCGAGGCCCTCGGCGAGAGCGACGGCGGTGAGAGCGATGGCGACAGCGACGAGCGCGGCGGCAGCGGCATCGTCTACGCCGCCACGCGCAAGAACGTCGAGAAGGTCGCCGTCGCGCTCGAGGAGCTCGGCATCGACTGCAGCGTCTACCACGCCGGGCTCGACGAGGCGACGCGCACCGCCGCGCAGCAGGCGTTCATGGCCGGCGAGTCGCGCGTCATCGTCGCCACCAACGCCTTCGGCATGGGCATCGACAAGCCCGACATCCGCTTCGTCGCGCACCACGACCTGCCCGGCTCGCTCGAGGCCTACTACCAAGAGGCCGGACGCGCCGGGCGCGACGGCAAGCCGGCGCAGTGCGTGCTGCTGTTCAACTACATCGACGTGCGCGTGCACGAGTTTTTCATCGAGCGCATCGGCAGCGAGGACGAGCGGCGCCCCGAGCGGCGCGCGCTGAGCGGCGAAGCGGTGGCGAGGCTTCAGCGTCTCGAGCGCTCCAAGCTGCGGCGCATGGTGCAGTACGCCTACCACGAGCGCTGCCGCCACCAGCTGATCCTGCGCTACTTCGGCGAGCGCACCGAAGGCGCCGAGTGCGTGCACCTGTGCGACCTATGCCGCGAGCGCGCCGGGATGGCGCGGCCGAGCTGGACCGCCACGTCGGCGCTCTCGGCGGTCTCCGGCGCGCGCGTCAAACGCGCCGTGGCGCGCGTGCCGCGGCGGCTCGGCGAGGCCGAGACGGTGGTGATGCAGAAGGTGCTGTCGGCCTTCGCGCGCGCGCGCGGGCGCGTCGCGGCGAGCGAGATGATCAAGCTGCTGCGCGGCGGCAGCGCCACCAAGCTGCCCGACGATCTGGTCCAGAGCCGAAGCTACGGCATTCTGGCCAATACCAGCGCCACGGCGCTGCGCGCGATCATCGACGAGCTGGTCGGCCGCGACGCGCTTTCGGCGGTGGCGGGACGCTACCGCAGCTACACGCTGACCGAGCTCGGGGCCAAGCTGATGAAGCGCGAGGCGAGCATCGAGCTTTGCTGGCCGCAGGGTCGCGGCTCGGGGCGCAGCACGCAGAGCGCCGAGACGATCGAAAACGTCGACGAGGCGCTCTACGCGCAGCTGGTCGAGGCGCGGCGCACCATGTCGAGCGAGCTCTCCATGCCGGCCTACGTCGTGGCGCACGACGCGGTGCTGCGCCGCATCGCCGCCGAGCGACCGACGACGACGCAGGCGCTGCTCGAGATCAAAGGCATGGGCCCCGCCAAGGTCGAGCGCTTCGGGTCGCAGCTGGTGGCTGTGGTCAGCGCGCACGTCGGAGCCGACTGATGGCCTTCGATGACAAGGCGCTGACCGAACGCCTCGAGCGGCTCGGCGTGCGCGAGGCCGATCTCGAGGAGCGCTTCATCCGCGCCAGCGGACCGGGCGGCCAGAAGGTCAACAAGACGTCGAGTGCTGTGCAGCTCAAGCACGTGCCTACTGGCGTCGAAGTGCGCGTCGAGAGCGAGCGCTCGCAGGCCGCTAACCGCCAGCGGGCGCGCGAGCTGCTCGCCGAGAAGCTCGAGGCGCGCGCCGAGGCCGAGCGACGCGCCCTGATCCAGCAGCGCGAAAAGAAGCGCCGCCAGCGCAGGGGCCGGCCGCGCGGCGTCAAGGAGCGCATCCTCAAGAGCAAGAAGCACCGCGGCGACAAGAAGCGCTTGCGCGGGCGGGTCAAGAACTGGAGCCGCGACTAGGCGCTGATGGTCTATGCTCGCGGCGATGCGTTCCCTGCCGCCGACGCTGCTGCTGTTGCTCTCGTTCTCGCTGTGCGTGACCGCCGCGCCGCGCGTCGCGCGCGCTGAGCCGACGACGGCCCAGCAGGCGGCGGCCGACTACGCGCGCGGCCAGAAGCTCTATCGCTCGGGCGACTATCGCGCCGCCATCGCCGCCTTCGAGTCGGCGCACAAGAAGGCGCCGCACTACGCCAACCTGTTCAACATCGCTCGCTGCCACGAAAACCTCGGCGAGACGGCCAAGGCGATCGCGTTTTACGACCAGGCACGCGCCGGCGCGCCGCCGGCCGAGCGCGACGACATCGACGCGCGCTTGAAGCGGCTGCGTCGCGCGCCCACCAAGCTGTTCGTGGCGTCGCAGCCCGCCGGCGCCAAGGTCACCGTCGACGGCCGCGCCAAGCCCGAGCCAGGCTCGACGCCGCTGATGGTGCGGCTGTCGCCCGGCGAGCACGTGCTGCTGCTGCGGCACCCCGAGCACCTGCTCGAGGCGCAGCGGGTCGAGGTCAAAGCGGGCGTCTCCCGCACGGTCAACGTCAAGCTGCGCCGGCGCCCCAAAGTCGCGCGCTGCGCGCACATCAAGCCGTGCGCAAAACCGCCCGAGCCGCTGGTGGACGCGCGCTCGCTGCGGCTGCACTTTCAGGTCGGTCCCGTCGTCGGGCTGGCCAAGGGCCGGCCGCTGGCGCCGGGGCTGGGCGGGCGTGTCTACGCGAGCATTCGCCGCATCATCTTCGGCGCCCACGTGGGGCTCTTTCCAGTGGGCGAGGAGCAGGTCTCGGTCGACATCATCGGCGCCAACTACAACCGCGCGCGCTTCAACTCGATCATGACCCAAGTCGACCTGGGCTACACATTCCCGTTCAAGAACGCCAAGTTAGAGGCGTTCTTGGGCATCGGCATGAACTACGACCGCGTCACCTTCACCTCCGACACGCAGCAGAGCGGCACGCTGCCGCCCGAGACGGTGCGCGAAGGGTTCGCCTTCGCATGGGCCCTCGGCGGAAATGTCGAAGCGATGTTCACGCGATGGATGTCGGTCGCGCTGTCTGTGCGCGGCGGCGCGATCCACGGCGATCGGGTCAACAAGTCGAGCCAGAACGGCGAAGCGACCAACGGCTCGTTTCCGTTCCTCTCGGTGCTCGGCGCAGTGGGATTCCACCTCTAAGCTCGCGGCTTCGCGAGTGTGCATCGAGCACGTGAGCGGGGGCTCGCGCCCTGGTAGGATTCCATGGCGCCATGGCCGAGCCGCCGAGCAAAGTCGAGAGCGACAGTTCGCCGCGGACGACCGCTCCGCAGCCAGCGAATTCGTCCGCCAACACAGGCGAGACGATCAAGGGCCAGCCCGCCGGCTCGCTGCCGATCCCCGAGGCGGCGCTGCGGGCGGGGCTCGGGCGCTCGCGCGAGGACAACAGCGCTGGAGAGCGCAGCGGCTCTGGTGAAAACGAGCCGGTGGCGCGCACCGGTCCGGCGCCGCGCGCGATCCGTACCAGCGACACCGGCAGCGTCGAGGACCAGGACCTCGCCGAGTACGCCAGCAGCGACACGATCCCCGCCGCCAGCACGCAGGACGTCAGCGAGAGCGACCGCTTGCGCGCCGGCTCGGGCGACTCGCGCCCGCAAGACGAGCTAGCGCTCAAGCGCGCGCGCGACGTCGCCTCGTCGCAGCCGCTCGGCCCCGAGCAGTCGCGCGACATGTCGCTCGGCGAGGGCCGCACCGACGGCGACACGTGGCTCGGCCGCACGCTCGCCGGCCGCTACACGCTGCTCGAGCGCATCGGTCGCGGCGGCATGAGCGTGGTCTATCTCGCCGAGCACGAGCTGCTCAAGAAGGCCGTCGCGGTCAAGGTCCTGCGCGACGACATGGCGATCAACAAGAACTCGCTCACGCGCTTTCACCGCGAGGCGATGGCGGCGGCGGGTATCGGCGATCCGCACATCGTCGACATCACCGACTACGGCTTCACCGACGATGGCAACGCCTTCATCGTGATGGAGCGCCTCGAAGGCGCCGACCTGCGCACGACCTTGCGCCGCGAAGGCGCCTTCGCCGCCGGGCGCGCGGTCGCGATCACGCGCCAGATCCTGCGCGCGCTCGAGGCCGCGCACGCGCGCGGCATCGTGCACCGCGACCTCAAGGCCGAGAACGTCTTTCTTACCGAGCGCGACGGCGCCGAGTTCGTCAAGCTGCTCGACTTCGGCATCAGCAAGATCCTCGAGCGCCCCGACAGCGACGAGCCCGGCGATGGCGTGGTGACCTCCACCGGCATCGTGATGGGCACGCCGCAGTACATCGCGCCCGAGCAGGCGCACGGCGAGCGCGACCTCGACCATCGCGTCGACATCTACTCGCTGGGCGTGATCCTCTACGAGATGCTGGTCGGCGAGCTGCCCTTCAAGGGGCGCAGCGCGCTCGAGCTGGTGATGAAGCACGTGCAGCAGGAGCCCGAGCCGCCGCGCAAGCGCCGCCCGGACCTCGACATCCCGCCCGAGCTCGAGGCGATCGCGCTCAAGGCGATGTCCAAGGATCGAGACAAGCGGTACAGCAGCGCGTCCGACATGCTCGGCTCGCTGCCCGCCTCGCGTGCGCTGCCCGGCGGCTATAGCTCGGCGGCGCTGCCGGCGGCGACCGAGCCGCGGCCGACGCGCTGGCCCTACGCGTTGATGCTGCTGGCGCTCTTCGGCCTCGGCGTGCTGCTGCTGTTCGTGGTCTTTCCGCCGAAGAAGACCGCAGGCTCCGGTACGAGCAAGACGGGGCTGGCGATCAACAAGAGCGCGGTGGTCGGCGACAACGACAACAACAACAGCATCGAGGACAACCGGGGCAGCGGCGGCGCGACGGCGATCGTCAAAGCGCGTAAACCCAAGGCCACGCGCCGCCACCCATCGGGCGCCGCGAGCGCCGCGGGCAGCGGCGCGGATGAAGGCGACGCCGGCACGGGCAGCGAGGCCGACGCGGCGAGCGCCAGCGCCGCAGGCAGCGGCAGCGGCATTGGCAGCGGCAGCGGCAGCGGTATTGGCAGT
>JAGQIK010000184.1 GCA_020431405.1 Myxococcales bacterium | reverse complement strand
TGCGCGAGCACGGTCTCGAGCAGCTGCGCGAAGGCGACTTCTCGCAGCAGGTCTACCATCTCGGCCACCAGCAGACCGGCCTGCAGAACGTCTCGGCGGCGCTGTTCTTCACGGCGCGCTGGGACCGGCACGTCTGGAAATATCGCTACGCGCGGTCCTACCGCATGGTGCTGTTCGACATCGCGCACCTGGTGCAGACGATGATCGTCACCGCCACGGCGCTCGGGCTGCGGTCGTTTCTGACGCCCGCGCTCAAGGACAGCGAGACCGCCGCGTTCCTCGGCTTCGACGACGAAGTCGCTGAATCACCAATCTATCTGACGAGCGTGGGGTAAACCATGTTGCGCGTAACTCTCTACGGTCACGCTTGCGTGCTCTTCGACTCGGGCAACACCAAGGTGTTGTGTGACCCGCACCTGTTCGAGCGCTTCGCGAGCGACCTCTACGACATCTATCCGCATCGCCGCATCGACCTCGCGAGCGTCGAGAAGCCGGACTTCATCTACCTGTCGCATCACCACCGCGACCACTTCGACCTGCGCTCGCTGGCGACCATCGATCGCAGCACGCCGGTGCTCTTTCCAGACTCGGAAGAGATCGAGTACGGCCTGAGCAAGCTCGGCTTCAAAGAGCGCATCAAGTTTCAGGACTGGGAGCACCGCAGCGTTGGCGACCTGTCGCTGGTCTTCACGCCGTCGCGCGAGCGCGTGCCGGAAAACGGCGTGCTGGTGATCACGCGCGACGAGATCGTCTGGAACATGGTCGACACCGTCACGGACCTCGAGATCGTGCGTCGCGTCGACCGGCTCGTCGAAGGGCGCGGCATCGATCTTCTGCTGTGGCCTTACCAGCCGCTGCTCGAGACCCGCGTCTCGGAAAACCTCAGCATGGGTTTCCCGGCGCGCCGCTTCGAGCTGGCGCTCGGCACGCTGCAGACCATCGCGCCGCGCCACGTGGTGCCCTACGCCGACGCGCAGTTTGCTGCGGGCCGCGGCGCGTGGCTCAACCGCTACCGTTTTCCGGTCGAGTTCTCCGAGATCCACGCCCTGGTCGACCAGTGCGCGCCGGGCAGCAAGGTCGTGACGGCGGGTCCCTCCGATCGGCTGCGCGTCGACGGGCGCGAGGTCACGCGCGAGGCGCCGGCGAGCTACATCGAGCCGCTGCCCGAGTCGGCACAGCAGCGCTCGCTCGACACCACCGTCGGCGTGCCGCCTATCGGCGAGCACGTGCCGGCGCCGCTCGATGCCGCGCTCGCCAGCATGGACGAGACCATCGCCACGCTGTCGCAGGCGTGGACCGTGCTGCGTCGCGAGATGCGCCCGGTGATGACCATCGCCAGCGACTGGGACGTCAGCTACGACCTGGTGCTCGAGTCCGACGCCGCCGCGACGCTCGTACGCTTCTCGCCGCAGGGCGACGGTATCGAGACCTTCGACGCCTCTGACGCCGCGTCGCTTCCCGACGCCGACGGCAACCGCGTCGTCATGCGCACGCGCCTTGGCCTGATGCAGCGCATGATCTTCGGCCAGCTGCACTACATCTCCGTGGTGCTGGCTGGCCTCGTGCGCGTCTGGCAGCGCGTCGTGCGCGTGCGCGACGGCGTGCTGCAGCAGCTCGACTTTCTCGACGAGCAAGGCAACTCGTCGATGAGCGACCACGGACAGATCCTTGACGGTAAGACGTTTCTCAACCTGCTCATCGCGGCCGCCAGCTCGGAGCAGAAACATCGCTACATCGACAGCGAGCTCGAGCAGGTGATCGGCTCTGGCGCGCAGCAGGAGGTGGCAAGTGAAGCTCTGTAACCTCGGCCACGCCGGCTTCTTCGTCGAGGCCGAAGATGCGCTCGTGCTCGTCGACCCGCTCGTCGGCGGCGGCGACGTCGAGCCCATCGAGCGCGTCAACATCCAGACCCACGGCGCGCGCGCCAAAGATATCGTGCTCACCAGCGCAGACGCGCTGCACGCCCACGCGCCGTCGCTGCGCGAGCTGCTCGGCGGCCGGCGGCTGATCGCGCCGGCGGACGTGCTCGGCCGCATCGGGCGCGTCGTCGATCGCGCGCACGACGTGTTGGCGCTCGAACCGTTCGCGCCGCGCTCGGTGGCTGGCATCGAGTGGACGATGCTGCCCGGCGAGGGCTCGGATCTGACCGTGCTGGCGCGCCACGGTGACGACGTGGTGTGGTTTGTCGGTCCTGCGAGCATCGACCGCAACCGCGCCTTGATCATCGGCGACCGCCTCGACGGATGTCGCGCGCTGGCCGTGCTGAGCTCCGATGTGTCGCACGTGTCGCGCGTCGCGCACGGCGGCGCGCGCGGCTTTCCGCAGCAAGCGGTGGCCGAGCGCGTGCGTACGGCGGCCGGCTTGCGACGCGCCGGCTTCACCCTGGCCGTGACGGGCGGCGCGGCGCGCGTGGGCGATTGCGCCTGGGCCAACCGGCTCGCGGCACCGCTCTCCACCGCGCGGCTGGCGCGCGAGCTCTCGCGCGACGGCGGCGGGAGCGGCGGCGAAGGGCAGGTCATCGCACCGCCCGTGGGGCGCTGGTTCGATACCGCCGGCGCGCTCTGCGACGCGGCGCTCGAGACAACGCGCTCGTCGCAGGTGGTGCGTTTCGATCCGTCGGTGGGTATCCCCGACGTGGTCGGCGAGGGCGCGCTGGTCAACAACCTGGCCGGCATCCTCCACGAACGCCTGGCCGGTCTGATGCGCCACAAGCTGCTCTACGGCTTCTACGCGTCGCTCGTGAGCTGGGACGTGCGCCTCGAGATCCGCGAGCTCGGCGGCGAGTCGTCGCGGCGCACGGTGGCAACGTTCGGCGAGCGCTCGGTCAACGTCGAGACGGATCCCGAAGGCGCCGGCAACGTGACCTTGACCCTCTCGTCGCGCAGCCTCGCTGCGCTGCTGGCCGGCGATGTCACCGCCGAGGCGCTCTCGGCGAGCGGGCGGCTGCGCAGCAGCGAGCGGCTGCTGCGCGTCAACGGCGCCTCGGTGCAGCGGCCGAGCTGGGTCGGCCTGCAGGCGCCCGACTCGGAGGTCGCGCGCTCGGCGCTCGGCTATCTGCTCTCGCCGTTGACGCTGGCGACGCTGCTCTCGCCGCAGCCGGCGCTGCCGCGCTGGCCTGGGCGCTGGCTCGGCGAGCACGCGCAGCCGTGAGCGAGGGCGCGCGCTGGCAGCTCTCGCCGACGGTGCGCATCGGCCTCGGCGAGGGCGCGTGCTTCGAGCTCGCCTGCGGGCGCGGCGACGCGCGCCAGCGCTGCACGCTCGACGACGCGCGCCTCGTCGAGTGGCTGCTCGGTCTCGCCGAG
>JAGQIK010000183.1 GCA_020431405.1 Myxococcales bacterium | reverse complement strand
CGGCCTCGATGCGCGCCCAGCGGCGCTCGGTGGCGTCGCGGCTGTCGCCGGCGCGGCCTTCGAGCGCGGCGATGCGCTCGAGCGCGTCGCGGCGGCGCGAGGCGCCCTGTCCGCGCAGCGCGAGATGGGCGGCGCTGGCGAAGAGCGTGAGGTCGACAGGCTCGCAGGGTTCGAGCTCGGCGCGCGCGCTGCGCTCGTTCTCGTCGAGAGGGTACTCGGTGCCGCGGGCGCGCAGCGCGTCGAGGGTCTTGCACAGCGCGGCGCGGGTCGACGGGTCCTTGGCGTGCTCGAGCTGCCTGGCGCTGCGGCGCGCCAGCTCCCACCAGCCCTGGCGCACGCGAAGCAGCGCCGCGAGCCGCGCGTAGGCGACGGGGTTTTCGGGGTCGAGGTCGAGCACGCGCCCGAGCGCCTCCTCGGCCTCGGCGAGACGCCCGATGCGCAGCGACAGCTCGGAACACTCGAGCGCCCGAAGCGCGCGCCGTTCGGGGATCGCGAGCGTCTCGACCTCGCGCCGATACACCGGCACCAGCCGCGAAAGGTCGCCGCGCCGACGCGCGATGCGACCGAGCAGCTGCAGCGCGGGCAGGTAGCCGGGCTCGCTGGCGAGCGCCTGCTCGCAGTAGTTGACCGCGCGTTCGTCGCCGCCAACCACCTCGTCGGACGGCGCGTGCGCGCAGACCTCGGCGGCCTCGACGAGCACCTCCGCGCGGCGCGCGCGATCCCAGGTGGCGCTCGCCAGCTTGACCAGCGTGTCGAGCCGCTCGCGCTCGCTGCAGTTTCCGCCACGCTGCATCTCGGCGAGGCGCCATAACGTGATAGTGCGATCGGCCGACAGCTCGCGCGACGCCTCGCGCGACGCCTCGACAAGCAGCTCGCGTGCGCGGCTCTGGTCGCCGAGTCGCTCGGAGGCGGCCACCGCGGCAGCATAGAGCAGGCGCGTGCGCTCGGCGCCATCGCGCACGCGCGCCAGCGTCGCGCGCTCGCTGACGACGACGTCCCAGCGACCGAGTCGCTCGGCGGTGCACACGAGCAACTCGCGCGCCGACGACGACCCGTCGTCGAGGGTCGTGGCTTCGCGGCACAGCGTCGCCACGCGCGCGTCGTGTGCGGCGCCGCGGCTGGCCAACAGGCGCGCCGCAGCGAGCAGCGCGCTGGCGCGTTGACGCGGACATCGAAGGCGAGCGCCGAGGCGCGTCGCAGCCTCTATCTGTCCGTCGACGTCACGGCGCCGCGCGTGCATCGACAGCTGCAGCGCCGCGATGCAGGCGCGCTGCGGCAGCTCGCGCTCGGTCTCGTCGAGGATCTCGAGCGCGCGCGGCATGTCGAACAGCTGGTGCGCGGTCAGCAGCGCGGCGCCGACGCGCGTGCCGAGATCGAGCTCGGTTCGCGAATCGGCGCAGCCGAGCAGCTGCTCGACGGCGCGCTCGGGCTCGTCGAGCTCGAGCAGCAGCTCGCCCAGGCGCTGGCGGACGACACGCACCCGAGCGCGGTCGTCGTCGGTTCCCGGCGCCAGCGTCTCGAGCGTTCGGTCGGCCTCGTCGACAAACGCGAGCGCGTCGCGCGAGCGCTGGCCGCCATCGGCGAGCGTCCAGAACGCCGCGTCCAGCAGGCCCTCGGCCTGCTCGAGAGGCGTGGCGGCCGCGCGGGCCTCGCTAAGAAAAAACTGGGCGTCGTCGACGAGCACCCGAGATGTAGGAGCAAGGGCCGCGCCGAATCGTCGCAGACACGTTTGCGCGCACTTACGCCGCGGCAGCGGTCGCGCGTCGAGCAAGTTCTTGCGCAATGACGAGGCCTACAACGCAGCTCCTTGCGCACAGCGGCGCACGGCTCGATCATGCAGCGACAGGAGCCCCCCAATGACCGCAGCGTTTCAGCTTGGCAACGACCTCGACGTCGCTCGACTCGGCTTCGGCGCCATGCGCCTGCCCACCGGAGGCTGGCACGGGCCGGCGCGTGATCCCGAGGTCGGTCGCGCCGTGCTGCGGCGCGCGGTCGAGCTCGGCGTCAACCACATCGACACGGCGGCCTTCTATCACAGCGGCGATCGCAGCGTGAAAGCCAACGCGCTGATCCGCGAGGCGTTGCACCCCTACCCCAGCGATCTCGTCATCGCGACCAAGGTCGGTCCGATCTTCGGTCCCGAAGGCCCTCGCCCCGCCAAGCCGTCGCAGCTGCGTGCCCTCGTCGAGGAGAACCTCGAGACGCTCGGCGTCGACTGCCTCGATCTGGTCTACCTGCGCATCGGCGCGATGGAAGTGCCGAGCGGCGAGTCGCTCGGGGATCGCTTCCGCGCGCTGGCCGCGCTGCGCGACGAGGGGCTGATCCGCCACCTCGGGCTGAGCAACATCGACCGCGCGCACCTCGACGAGGCGCGAGACATCGCGCCCGTCGCCGCCGTACAGAACAACTTCCACATCGCCCGCCGCCACGACATGGAGCTGCTCGAAGCGTGCGCCGCTGGCGCCATCGCCTTCGTGCCGTTCTTTCCACTCGGCGGCGGCGTGAGCGACATCGGCGACGAGCGCCTGCACGCCGTGGCGGCACGTCACGGCGCCACCGTGCCGCAGATCGCCCTCGCCTGGCTGCTCGCGCTTTCGCCCGCCGCGCTCGCGATCCCCGGCACCGGCTCTCTCGCGCACCTCGAAGAGAACATCGCAGCGCGCGAGATCACCCTCGAGCCACACGACCTACAAGCCCTCGGCGCGCGTTAACGATCGGGCGCTAGCGACTGGCGCTCGGCGGATGGCCGAAGTGGCGCCGGTAGGCCGCCGAGAAGGCGCTCACGGTGGCGTAACCCACGTCGAAGGCCGTGTCGCTGACGCTCGCGCCGGCGGCGAGCAGTCGGCGCGCGCGCAGCAGGCGATACGTGCGGCGCCACGCGCCGAGCGTCAGGGCTGTCTCGTGCACGAAGAGGCGCTCCATGGTGCGCAGGCTGGCGCCGGCCTGCCGCGCCAGCTCGGCGAGCGAGACGTCCTCGCCGCAGCGGTCAGCGACGAGCTGCGCCAACCGTCGCGCGCGCGGCTCGCTCGGCGTGCGCAATGAAAGCGGTGCCGGCTGGGCAGCGCCGACGAGATCGACGAGCACCTGCGTCAACGCGGCGTGCGCCGGCCGCCGGCCGTCGAGCGCGCCCTCGCGCGTGACATGCACGATCAGCTCGCGCAGCAGCGGCGCCACCGCGAGCGTGCGCACGTGGCTCGCGGCGCCGCTCGGCGTAACGCCGGGCGCGAGGTACAGCGTGCGCACCGACACCGGCGCGCGCATCGTCTCGCGGTGCGGCACGCCGGCAGGAACCCACACCGCGCAGTCGGGCGGGATCAGCGCCCGCGCCAGCGCGTCGCGCCCGAGCACCTCGAGCTCGAGGTGGCCGCTGGCGGCGTAGGTCAGCTGGTGCCAGTGGTGGCTCTGCTCTTCGTCGGTGCGGTCGTGCAGGTAGGTCACCGGGTGCGTGCGCACCCAGACGTCGCCGTCCGAAAAGGAGCCCGCTTGTCGCGTTTTCGACATATTCTGTCAGCATGACGCTAACGCGTCAGCCCCCGCCGTGGCTACAAGGAACGTCGGAGGACACGAAATGGCCGCGACACTCGCTCACTTCGCCATCAACGCCGACGACGTCGACCGCGCGCGACGCTTCTACGAGCACGTCTTCGGCTGGACCTTCGAGGCTTGGGGACCGCCGGGCTTCTACCAGATCGACACCGGCGCCGGCGCCGACGGCCCGCGCGGCGCGCTGCAGCAGCGACGCGAGCTGGTGACGAGCACACCGATGATCGGCTTCGAGTGCACCATCGCCGTCGATGACATCGACGCCACCGAGCGCGCCGTGCTCGCCCAGGGCGGCAAGGTGCTGATGCAGCGCTCGGTGATCGTCGGCGTGGGAACGCTGATGTTCTTCGCCGACACCGAGGGCAACGCCTTCGGCGCCATGGCCTACGATCCAGAGGCGCAATAGGCCACGCGCTGTCACCGCAAGCCGCGCCGCCTCCGAGGTATAGTTGCCCCAGATGGCGACGAAACGCAGCGCCGCGGCAGCAAGGCCCCGCTCGTCCGAGCTCGACTACCCGCGTCCCGCGGTGACCGTCGACATTGTCGTCTTCACGATCGTCGACGCCGACCTCAAGGTGCTGCTCGTCGAGCGCGGGCTGCCGCCCTTCGAAGGCTGCTGGGCGCTGCCGGGCGGCTTCGTGCGCGTCGGTGAGGGCGGCGAGCGCGGCGAGGACCTCGAAGCCGCCGCCACGCGCGAGCTCGCCGAGGAGACCGGGCTGCCCGCGGGCTCGGTGTACCTCGAGCAGCTCTACACCTTCGGCGCCGCCGAGCGCGACCCGCGCGGCCGCGTCATCACCGTCGCCTACTACGCGCTGGTGCGCCCGGACCTGGCACCGTTCGTGGAGGGCGGCAGCGACGCCAGCGCGGCGCGCTGGTGGTCCGTGGCCTCCGAGGTGCAGCCCAGCGCGCTCGCCTTCGACCACGCGCTGATCCTCGATATGGCGCTCGAGCGGGTGCGCGGCAAGATCGACTACACCAACATCGCCTTCGAGCTGGTGCCGCCGACTTTCAGCACGGCCGAGCTTCGCGCCGTGCACGAGGTGGTCAAGGGTCGCGCCTACGACCCGGCAAACTTCCGGCGCCGCCTGCGGCGCATGATCACCGACGGCGTGATCGTGGAGGCCCCCGGCAAGCGCATCACCGGCCGGCGACCCGCCAAGGTCTACCGCTTCGCCCGCCCGCAGGGCTGAGCGGCTCCGCAGCGCCGTGGAGGTCTTTGGCAAGTTCGAGCTGCTGACGCGCCTGGCGCGCGGCGGCATGGCCGAGGTGTTCCTCGCGCGCCAGCGCGGCGACGGCCGCTTCGAGCGCCTGGTGGTGATCAAGCGCGTGCTGCCGCACCTCGCCGAGGACGAACGCTTCATCGAGCTGTTCCTCGAGGAGGCGCGCATCGCGGCGCTGCTCGATCACCCCAACATCGTGCCGATCTACGACCTCGGCCGCGTCGACGTGCTCGGCGCCGGCGCGGGCGCGAGCGACGAGACCCTGCCGAGCTACTTCCTGGCGATGCCCTACATCCACGGCGTGACCGTGCAGACGCTCGGGCACGAGAGCGACGCGCGCGGCGTGCGGCTCTCGCTCGGCGACACGTGCACGATCATCCGCCAGGCGCTCGGCGGGCTCTGCTACGCCTTCGAGCACCGCGGCCTCGACGGGCTGCCCTTGCGCGTGGTGCACCGCGACGTGACGCCGTCGAATCTGATGGTCAACGACCAGGGGCGCGTTCAGGTGCTCGACTTCGGCATCGCCACGGTGCACGACTCGGACCTCGCGACGGGCAGCTCGCGCCGCGGCAAGGTGACGTACATGTCGCCCGAGCAGGTGCGCAGCGAGGAGCTCGACTGCCGCTCCGACCTGTTCTCGCTGGCGGTGATCTTCTGGGAGCTTCTGACCTACAAACGCCTCTTCAAGGCCGACAGCGACCTCCAGACGCTGCGCACGATCGTCGAGGGCCCCTACCCCGACGTGCGCGAAGAGGCGCCCGAGGTGCCCGAGGCCATCGCCGACGTGGTGCGCGGCGCGCTGCAGCGCGAGCGCGAGGCGCGCTTTGCCGACGCGCGCAGCATGCGCAACGCGCTCGACGCGGCGATGCGACGTTGCGGCATCGAGGCGAGCGTCGAAGCGCTCGGCGCGCGCGTGCGCGAGGTGGTTGGTGACGTGCTGGCCGACCGCCAGCAGCTCGTCGACCGGGCTAACGCGGGCCAGCTGTCGTCGGAGCAGCCCACACGGGTCGAGGTGCCCGCGGGTCCGAGCGGCGGCTCGCGCCGAAGCCGCGCCAGCGGCTCGCTGGGCACGCGCGGACACGCGGCGCGGCGGCGGCGACGGCGGCGGCTCGTCGCGCTGCTCGCTGGCGCGTTGCTGCTGGTCGGCGGCGGCATCACCGCGGCT
>JAGQIK010000182.1 GCA_020431405.1 Myxococcales bacterium | reverse complement strand
CTTCTTACGCGGGCGGCTGCGCGTGGGCGTCGCGGGGGGCGCGTTGCCGGGCTTGCGCGGGGTGGCCGCGGCGGCGGGCGCCGAGCCGCTGTCGCCGCGCACGGAGCGCGTCGACTTGCCGGTGATGCGGTCGATGACGTCCTCGTCGCCGGTGCGGCCGGTGGCCGACTTGGCGGTGGCGGCGTTGACCAGCGGATCGCCGCTGCCGCGCTTGGGGCTGTTGAGACGGCGCCCCTCGGCGACGGCAGAAGTCTGGCGATTGTCGACCAGCACCATGCAGAAGTTGCCGTAGAAGGCGGTGTTGTCTAGCGCGCGCAGCACGGTGCGGCCGATGGGCGGCCAGCCGAGGTAGGCCATCACCGACTTGCCGGTAACCGACTTGGTCCACACCGGCTCGGCCGGACCGAAGCGCGCCTGCATCACACCGGCGAAGTCTTGGAAGGTCTTTCCTCGGAAGCGCTCGGCGTTGAAGGCGATGAAGACCTTCCACAGCGCGCCTTGGTGGAAGAAGTAGAAGCGGCGGTCTTCTTTGCCCCAGCGCACGACCATCGACTCGCTGTTCTTGTGGGCGAACTCTTTGTCGATCAGCGAGACGTCCCACGAGGTGCGCTTGCCGTTGAACTTGATGACGCTCTTTTTGACCTTGGCGATGGCGCGGTCGCGCTCGCGGCGCAGCTTGTCGTACTCGAGCGGCTCTTTGCTGGCCTTCTTGAGCTGCGGCGCGTAGCGCTTCTTGAGCTGCTGGATCACGAGCCGCTGCACCTTGGAGATGTTCATGCCCCACTTGAAGGGCGCGAGCAGGCGCGTGATGGCGGTGCGCTGTGCCTTGGTCGCTTTGACTACCGCTGGCTTCTTTTTGCGGCGCCGGCGGCGACGACGACGCGCGTCGGCGTCGAACGCGGTGAAGACCATCAGAATGGCAATGAACAAGGATAGCCAGCGGGCTGCGCGCATCGAACCACTCCTCTTGTCCCGGCGTCGCGGGCGTTCTCGGGCCTCGCTTGTAGACCGCGCGAGGCTTGGGAAGCTTAGCACAGCCGCCCACATCGCAGCAGACGCCCCGCGAGCAGCGATATTCAGGGGTGTGGAGCCGAGGCGAGGGCCTAGATGGGGCTGTGGGGCTGGGCGATGGTGGGGGCTGGGCCGACAGGGGCCGGGCCATGCACGGCACCGCTGTCCTTACTGGGCGCCGTCAGCGCGGGGTCGACGCGCATCTGGGTCGCGAGGCGCTCGGCGGCGTCGGCGGCGAGCTTGTGGTTCTTCGCTTTGGCGGCCGCCGGCGGCGCCTTGGTGGGGCGAGGCGCCGGCTTGACCCGCCGCGTCAGGCGAGCGAGCAGCTTGCGGGACTTCTTGTGGCGGCGCGCGCCGCGCTCGGCGCGCAGCACGGCGTCGGCGTCGACGTAGCGCGCCGGCTCGCCGGGCCCGCTGGCGTCGACCCAGAACATGCGCTTCTTGCGCACGTCGAAGTGCACGAAGGGCGAGTTGGGGTAGTAGCCGACGCCGGCGTTCTTCCAGGTGCGACGCAGGTAGTCGCGCAGGCGGCGCCGTGACACGCCGGGGATGCGAAAGTCCATCGCCTGGCCGCGCGTGTGGTAGCTGCGCTTGAGCCGCGCCACGCTGGGGTGCCGAAAGCCGCTGTAGACGTGCAGCGTGCGCTTTCCGAAGGCCTTATAGACGCGGTAGACGCGCGCGAGCAGCCGAAACGAGATCGTGTGGGTGCGCTTGGTGCGCAGACAGCGCAGAAAGTGGCGCACCTGCTTGATCGCCTTGCGGTCGGCACGGCCGCGCCAGTCGAAGAGGCGCACGCTGAGGCGCTCGCGCGAGTTGGGCGAGTAGAGCGAAAGCGGCGGGAAGCGCTTGAGCCCGATGCGCTTGAGGCGCGCCAGGCGACGCGCACGGCGGGCGGCGCGACGGGCGCGCAGGGCCTGGCAGCGGGCGCTACAGCGCGGCTTGCGCTTGCGGGCGTGGATGCGCTTGCGGGCGTGGGTGCGCTTGCGGGCGTGGGTGCGCTTGCGGGCGTGGGTGCGCTTGCGGGCGTGAGTGCGCTTGCGGGCACGTGCACGCTCGCGGGCTTGGGTGCGCTTGCGGGCGTGAGTGCGGGCGCGGGCATGGGCACGGGCACGTTTGCGAAGACTGCGCTTGCGGGTGGGCTTCTGCTTGGCGATGCGCGGTGTGCTGGCGCGGCGCTTTTTGCGCGCTTCTGCCCGCGGCGGCGCGACCAGCGAGAGGACCAGCACTACGACGACAGCGAGTTTTGGTGGCATCACCTTTCACTGTTGGCAGCCTCTCGCCGTGGTGTCAAAAAAACCTACATCGTCGCCAAATATCTTACCCGGCCCTCCGCGAAGCCTGCCGAGATCACGCTTCTTCTCCGGATTGCAGCTCGTCGCGCGCCAGCGCCACGAGCTCGGCGAGGGTGTTGAGCGCGTCGATGGGGGTGAGCCGCTCGACGTCCACCGCCAGCAGCGCCAGCTCGACCTCGCTGCTGGCGCCGCGCGCGCGCGCCGGCGCGGGCGCGAAGAGACCGAGCTGCGCCGTGTCGACGCGCCCGCGCAGCGGCACGCCGGGCACCTCTTCGCCGTCCTCGAGCGCGCGCAGCACGCGCTGCGCACGCGCGACCACCGTTCGCTCGAGGCCAGCCAGCCGCGCCACCTCGATACCGTGCGAGCGATTGGAGCCGCCCGGCACCAGCTTGCGCAGAAACACCACCCGCCCCTTCCACTGCTGCGTGTCGATGGTGTAGTTGGCCACGCGTGGCTTGACGTCCGCCAGCGCGCACAGCTCGTGGTAGTGCGTGGCGAAGAGCGTGCGGCAAGAGACCTTGTCGTGCAGGTGCTCGGCGACCGCCCACGCGATGCTGATGCCGTCGTAGGTCGACGTGCCGCGGCCGATCTCGTCGAGCACCACGAGGCTGCGCGCGCTCGCGCCACGCAGGATCGCGGCCGTCTCGCGCATCTCGACCATGAAGGTGCTCTCGCCGCGCGCGAGGTTGTCGCTGGCGCCCACGCGCGTGAAGAGGCGATCGGCGACGCCGAGCCGGCAGCGGCGCGCCGGCACGAAGCTGCCCATCTGCGCCAGGATCGTCGTCAGCGCCACCTGACGCATCACCGTCGACTTGCCGGCCATGTTGGGCCCGGTCAGCACCAGCATGCGCTGCTGCTCGTCGAGCCGCACGTCGTTGGCGACGAACTCGCCCTGCGGCATGAAGCGCTCGACGACGGCATGCCGCCCTTCCTCGATCTCGACGACGTCCGAGTCGTCGACCACAGGCCGTGCGTAGTCAAAGCGCGCCGCGGCCTCGGCGAGCGCCGCCAGCACGTCGAGCATCGACACGCGCTCGGCGGCGCGGATCAGACGCGGGCCCTCGGCGGCGACGCGCTCGCGCAGCGCCTCGAACAGCTGCGCCTCGAGGGCGACACGCTTCTCGTCGGCGCCGAGCACCTTGGCTTCGTAGTCTGCGAGCTCGGGGGTGACGTAGCGCTCGGCGTTGGCCAGCGTCTGCTTGCGGTGGTAGTCGTCGGGGACGCTCTTGATGTTGGCCTTGGTGACCTCGATGAAGTAGCCGAAGACCTTGTTGTGCTTGATCTTGAGCGACGTGATGCCGGTGCGCTCGCGCTCGCGCGCCTCGATGGCGGCGATGGCGTCGCGCCCGCCGCGCCCCAGCGAGACCAGCTCGTCGAGCTTGCTGTCGTAGCCCTCGGCGAAGATCCCGCCGTCGCGCAGGGTCATCGGCGGATCCTCGGCCAGCGCCGCGAGCAGCGCCTGCGCCACGTCGCCCAGCAAGTCGACGCTCTGCCAGTCGAGCAGCTGCGGCCGCTCTCCGCCGAGGGTCGAAGCGCCGGCCTCGGCGAGCAGCGCGGCGATGTCGGGGAGCTGCGCCAACGAGCGTCCCAGGCGCCACAGCTCCTTGGGTGTCGCGGCGGCCAACATCACCCGCGTAGCGAGCCGTTCGAGGTCGTAGATGCCGCGCAGCGCCTGGCGCAGCGCATCGCGCAGCTGCGGCTGCTCGACCAACGCCTCGACCGCGTCCTGGCGCCGGCGGATACGCGCCACGTCGGCCAACGGGCGCGCCAGACAGCGCCGCATCAGACGCCCACCCATCGCGGTCAGCGTGTGATCGACGACGCCGAGCAGCGAGCCGGCGCGCGTGCGCTCCATGCTCGACTCGAAGATCTCGAGGTTGCCCAGCGTCGCCTCGTCGAGCTGAAGCGCGTCCTCGACGCGATAGAACGTCGGCCGACAGCGCGGCACGCCCGTGACCGGCTGCGTCTCGGCCGCGTAGCGCAGCGCAGCCGCCGCCGCGCCGACGGCCAACGGCGCGCGCGCCACGCCCAGCGCCTCGAGCGTCGTCGATGCCGTGCGCTCGAGCAGCTCGCGATCCTCTTCGCTCGAAGCGAAGCAGGCGCGACCGCCGGCCTGCCAGGATCCGCCGACGATCTTCTGCACCACCTGCAGGCGCCGCTCGCTGCGCGACGGATAGATCACCTCTTTGGGCGACAGGCGCGCCAGCTCGTCGGCGAGCCCCGACTCGCCGTCGACCACGGTCATCTCGAGCTCGAAGGTCGACAGGTCGAGCGCCGCCAGCCCATAGCGGGCGCTGCGTGCCTGTGCGCCCGACCCTGAACGCGCCGTGAGCGCCACCAGGTAGTTGTTGCGCTTGGCGTCGAGGTGGTCCGGCTCGAGCACCACGCCGGGCGTGACCACGCGCGTGACCGCGCGCCGCACCAGCCCCTTGGCCTGCTTCGGATCCTCGACCTGATCGCAGATCGCGACGCGAAAGCCCTGCTCGAGCAGCCGGCCGATGTAGGCCTTGGCCGCGTGGTGCGGCACCCCCGCCATCGGCACTGGATCGTCGCGGTGCTTGTCACGCGCGGTGAGCGTCAGCTCGAGCGCCTCGGCGGCGACCACCGCGTCGTCGAAGAACATCTCGTAGAAATCCCCCATGCGAAAAAAGAGGATCGCATCGGGGTGCTGCGACTTGATGTCGAGGTACTGCCGCATCAGCGGCGTTTGGGAGGAGCTGGAGGCGGAGCCGGAGGCCATGGGGGCCTTAGACTAGGTCCAAGCCCCGGGCGCGAACAAGGGGGAGCGCTAGTTGCGCGCGACGTAGGCGATGAGCTGCTGCTGCGTCTCGTACTTCTTCTTGGCGGCGACGGCCTCGTCCCACGACGAGAAGCTGCCCAGCCGCACGCGGTACCACACGCCGCGTCCCGGAATGCGCGTCGGGATCATGTGCGGCTCGAGCCCCTGCGTACGAAGCTTGGCCATGTACTGCTCGGCCTCGGCCTTGTCCTGAAACGAGCTCAGCTGCAGCGTATACCCACCGACCTTCTTCTGCGCATCGGCCTTATTCTTCGCCGCAACCGCCTTCCCCTTCGCCTTCCCCTTCGCCTTGCCCTTCGCCTTCGCCACGGCCTTCGCCACGGTCTTCGACTTCGACTTCGACTTCGACTTCGACTTGGCCTTGGCCTCGACCTTAGGCTTCCGTTCCCCCTTCCCCTTCCCCTTCACCTTCCCCTTCTTCGCCGCCGCCGCCACCGCCTTCACACCCTTCACATCCACCGGCTTCACGCCCGGCGTCGCCTTCACCCCAGCATCCGCGCTCGCGCTCGCGCCCGCGTCCGCCGTGGCCGCCGCCGCCGCCGGCGTCACCTTCGGCGCCGCCAGCTTGTGCGGGAACGTCAGATCGTCGTCCTGCGCTTGCTTGCCGAGCTGGTCGAGCAGCGCCAGCGGATCGGTAGGCGCCTTGGCCGCCACTTCGGGCGCCATGCGCTTGCCGACGACCACGCCGAGCGCGAAGACGAGCGTCACGACGACGGCGCTCGCGACAAAAAGCAAAAAGACCTGTCGGTTATCCAGCGAAAGATCGATGCGGTCCTTCAGCCGGTGCTCGTCGTGCATGTACGCGAAACCTCCCGCAGCCATCCTAGGTGGGGAGATCTAGCGGAGCAAAAAATTCGACGGCACCTTCGACCGCGAAATCGCTATTTGACGAGATAGTTGTCGAAGACGAGCGTGTCGGCGGGGAAGCGCAGCACCTGACCGTTGGTTCCGGTGTTGCCGGTGCGGTCGCCGCTGTCCACGACGTAAACCCGGCCATCGGGCCCAGCGATCATTCGGCCCGGCAGCGACAGCGCGTTCTGCGCGCCGCTGACCACCTGCGGCGCGTAGCCGGCCTGCACGTTGAGCGTGATCGTCATGCCGCGCGCCGGCATCGCCGGGATGGCCGCGACCACGCCAGCGTCGGGCGTCAGCTGTGTCGACGTTTTCGAGAGGTGGCTCACGCCGAGGGCGAACGCGATGTCGGCGTTGGAGAACCGCACGATGGCGGTCCCGGCGCCGTTGTCGCTCTTGGTGGTGCCCTCTGTCGTCGAGATCCCCTCGTAGTTGCTCTGTAGCGGCTGGAAGCACGGATTGGGCTGCGGCTCGGCCAGCAGATCGTCGACCTTGCCATCGGTGCACTGCTCACCGACAAGCACCGGCCAGCTGGCCATGCCCACCGGCAGGCGCGACTGCGTCAGCGGGCTCTTGCTCGCGTCATCGATGCACTGCCCCGTCGCGCGATCAGCGATCTGACGCGTGGTGTTGCCGCCGACGAGGAAGGTCTGCCCAGCGCGCACCTCGTAGCGCAGCAGCTCCGAGAAGCACGGGCTCGGCCGCACGCAGCGCCCCTTGAGCCCGCTGAACGTCGAGCAGGTGTAGCCGCGATCGAAGCAGCGCTTGTCGTCCTTGCTGGTCGCCGCGCGACACTCGGCGTTGTTGGCGCAGTCGCGATCGCTGGTGCAGGCCTCGCCCGTGCTCGCCGGCTTGCAATCGGCATCGGCCTGGCATTCGCCGCCGGTCTCGAGCGGCAGCGGCACGGGCGCGCAGCGCTTGGGCGAGCCATCGAGCGGCGTCACGCAGCTTCCGCTCGCGCAGTCGGCGTCGCTGTTGCAGCCGGGCCGGAAGCACTGCCCCTGACGCACGGTGTAGTTGTCACCGCCGGGGATGATGCGATCGCGCAGCGCGCACAGATACCCCGCGCTGCAGTCGCCGTTGCTCTGGCAGCCGCCGGCGGGCTGGCTCGGCTGCAGGATCACCACCTGCGGCTCGAGCGGCAGCGCGTCGATGGTGATCGCGTTCCTGTCGACGGCGCGCACGAGAAACTCGCGCGGCTGCGATAGGAACGTCGAGCACTCGCGAAACAGCTGGTCGGTGCGGCTCAGATCGAGACACAGGCCGAAGTCGGTGCGCTGCGCCACGGGCTTGCGGCAGCTCTGACCAAGGCCGCACTCGTCGTCGTTCTCGCAGCCCTTGAGCACCAGAATGTCGCCGTGCTCGAGCGGCCGGCCGTCGACCTCGCGCCGCGCCTTGACGCCCGACGTGCAGTAGTTGGCGCCTGGATCACGGAGTACCAGCTTGTCGCCTTCGATGCGCAGCTGACCGGCGAAGCGCTCGAACAGCGCGTCCTCGTAGACGATGTTCCACTCGCTGCGCACGGCCTCACCCGGGCCACGCAGCGTCACGCCCTGCCCCGCGCGCTCCTGCCCGCCCACACTCTTGACGACGACCGGCGTGCCGCCCGGATCGACCCCGGTGATGCTCTGAACGCCGGCATCGGTGTTGCCGCTTTCGGTGCCCTGCGCGCCGTTGCGCACGCGGTGCGGCAGGTGCAGCCGGCTGACCTTTCCGCTGCCGGTGACGTAGTTGCCATCCTCGATGTCGACCACGAACACCGTGCCGTCCGATGTGGCGATCAGCGCGAACAGCCCCCGCAGAGGCGTCGCCTCGGCCACACCGGCGTCGTTGTTGCTCGGGCTGCCCGCCGACTGGATGAACACCACGTCGGCCGGCACGCGCGTACCGAAGCGTAGCCCCGGCCCATCCGCCGTCGAGCGCCGCGGCGAGCTGGCGGCGCCCACCTTGAAACAGCGCGCCTGATCCTCGTCGATGTCAGCGCTCAGACGCGCCACGTCGACGTTGGTCTCGCACTCGACGTTGTCCTTGAGCGAGATCACGCGCACCGATCGGTCGCGCGTGATGACGTAGAGGTAGCGGTCGTCGAGCGTCTCGGCGCGCGGGCTCACTCGCAGTCGCGTCGACTGCGCCTGGTCTCCCGAGAGCGTGAGACGCCTCGCGCTGCCGAAGGCGCCGTCGCTGCCAAAGGGGATCACCGAGATGAAGTTGGCGCCGGCCGACGAGACGAACAGCGTGCCGCTGGTGTTGTTGACGTCGAGCGAGATCGCCAGCCCCCACGGCTGCGGGCCGCGCACGGAGGTCGTCTGCGCCACCGGCCCATCGCCTGTCGGGCCGCTGTCAGCAGGTGTGCTGTCACTCGGCGAGCTATCGCCCGCCCCATCGCCCGGTGTGCTGTCGGCGCCGGGCGCGCCATCGGCTCCGCCATCGGCGGGCGGCGTCGAGTCGACGGTCGTGTCGGCCGCTCCCGCATCAGCGGGCAACGCATCGCCGCCGTCGAGCACGCCGTCGCTCGCCGTCGTCTCGCTCGCGCCAGCATCGGCCGTGCTATCCGCGCTGCTATCCACGCTGCTGTCGCCCGGCGCGTCCACGCTCGCGTCCGCCGGCGCATCCGCCGCCGCGTCGGCGACCGCATCGGGCGCCGCGTCCGCCGCGTCGCCGCCCGCGCCGTCGACCTGCGCGTCGCCGCCGCCAACCGAGCTCGTCTCGGCGCACTCGGGGCGGCACACCGGCGTCGTCGTGTACTGCACGCCGCTCGACGTGATCTGCGCGGCGCGCACGATCATGCCGGTGGCGAGATCGATCTCGGCCAGCAGGTTGCAGTTGGGAAACGTCACGTAGGCGCGATAGGCGCCCGGTCGCGGGCAGGTGGCGGCGTCGCTCGGCTCGGGGTCCGTCCCCGGCACGAGCACGATCGAGCGCGGGCGCGCGCGCAGCGGACCGGCCGCCGTGCGCGGGACGATGCGCGAGACGATGCCCGAGCTCGGCCGCGCCCGCACGCCGTCGGCCACGTCGAGCACGCCCGGCACGTCGATGAGGCCCAGATCGCACGAGCCCGCGTTGGCCGTTACCGCGCGGCAGCCGTCGCGCGTGGTAACCATATCCGTCGGCAGCGAGCCAACCGGCACGAAGCCGAAGCCCGGCGAAGCCCGATCCAGATCGACCAGCGGCTCGCCGGTCGTCTCGCCAGCGCGAAACAGCGCCACGTCGCCGCGCGCCGTGTTGGCCACCAGCCCGTAGAGCTTGCCGGTGGGCTCGGTGTCGCCGACCTTCGCGCACCTGTCGCCAGGCAACATCTGGATGCCGCCGTCCTGGCGCGCGGCGCAGACCAGCGCCACCGGCCCTGGCCGCTCGAGGTTGCGCGTGGTGGTGATGACCTGCTCGTCGCCGCAGCCCACGAGCAGCGCGACGACGGCGCACGCGCACATCGATATCGCTTGCCGCTTGATCATTCGACGAGCTCGACCTTGCCGATGCGCAGCACCATGCGCCGGTAGCTCGCGTGCGTCGGATCGAGATCGATCACGCCAACGGTCTGCTCGGCGAAGTTGGCGACGAAGGCGCGCTTGTTGGCTGCGTCGATCTCGAAGCCGTTGGGGCCGTCGCCGGTGAGAATGCGCCCGCGCACGGCGCCCGTCTCGGTGTCGATGACGAAGATGACCTTGTCGGCGAAGCACACCACGTAGGCGAGCATCGTCTGCGCGTCTTCGGGGTCTTTGGCGAGCTTGAGGATCGACGGCTCGGCGCAGACCTCGGTGGTCCACAGCGGCTCGTTGATCGGCTGGCCGTCGTCGTCGCGCAGCTTGACCGCCACCAGCGTCGACGGCGCGCGATCGATGGCGTAGATCACGTTGCCGCCGGGACCGAAGGCGATGCCGCGCACGTCATCGCCAGGCGAGAGCGCCCCGAGCCCCACGCGCCGCACGCGCACGATGCGCTCGGCCTCCACCACGAACGACGCCAGCGCCGAGTCGACGCGGCTGCTCACGAAGATCGGCGAGCGCGCGTCGCCAGGCACGCTCGGTGCGATGGCGAAACCGCCGCGAATGCCGCCGCGCGAGTTGAAGAAGCCGCCCTGGTAGTGCACCAGCTCGACGCCCGCGTCCGACGACAGCAGCAGCGAGACCTCGCCGCCCGAAAGATGCGCCAGATAGACGTGGTCGACGTCGGGCCGCGGCTCGCAGCAGCCCACCGTCAGCGTCTCGTCGCACTCTGGGGTGCTGCCGCAGTCACACGGCACCGTCGACACGCCGTCGGTGCAGGTGCGCCGCCGCCCGTCGGTGTCGATATGCACCGCCTGCAGCGCGTGATAGCGGATGCCGAACGGCTCCGACGGCAGCGTGTCCTCGAGCAGCGGCGAGTAGTTGATCACGTGGTCGAGATCGCAGTCGACGACCGCACAGTTGTCTGCGTCGGGCGAGCACGTCGGCTCGGGGCTGTCGTTGCACTGGAGCCGCGCGCTGTCGCCGGAGGGCACCACGTCGGCCCACACCACCTCGGTGCGTCCGCGCGCCGCCACGAAGACGCGCGTCCCGTCTGCCGACGTGCGCACCTCGCCGGGAAAGTCGCCGATGCGCAGGGTGGTGTTGGCGCGGATGAAGGGCCGCTCTTCGCACTCCCAGCGCGACGGATCGATGCGGTCGGGCTGGCAGTCGAGGGTGCCCGCTTGCACCGCGTCGGAGACCTTGTCGAGGTCCGTCGGCAGCTTCGACAGGTCGAGCAGCATCAGCGTGCCGCCGTTGTAGCGCAGGTCGGCGTTGCTGTTGGAGACGTAGAGCAGGTGGCGCGTCGGCGTGGGGTCGAGCGCCAGCCCGGTGGGGAAATAGAAGCGCGCTGTCGAAGGCGTGATGCCGGGATTGTCGCTGGCGCAGCCCGAGAAGGCGGCGAGGAGCGTCGACAGCAGCGTGAGGCTAAGCGTTCGCAGGATCATGCAGGGCACGCACAAGGTACGACCCGACGCGCCCGACAATGGTTGTCCCATTCGGGCGCGTCGTGGGCAGCCACCCTATACCTGAGAACTCAGCGAAAAAGCAAGCCTTTGGGGCCCGCCCGCGCTACTTCTGCGCGCGCTTCTCCTCGATCGCTGCTTGGGCCGCCGCGAGCCGCGCCACGGGGACGCGATAGGGCGAGCAGCTGACGTAGTCGAAGCCGAGGCCGTGGCAGAAGCCCACCGACGTGGGCTCGCCGCCGTGCTCGCCGCAGATGCCGACCTTGATGTCGGGGCGCGTCGTGCGGCCCTTGACGCCCGCGATCTGCAGCAGCTGGCCGAGGCCCTCCTGGTCGATGGCGACGAACGGATCCACCGAGTAGATGCCCTGCGACAGGTAGTCGGGCATGAAGCGGTTGCTGTCGTCGCGCGAGATGCCGAAGGTCGTCTGCGTCAGGTCGTTGGTGCCGAACGAGAAGAACTGCGCGTGCTCGGCGAGCTGGTCGGCCACCAGACAGGCGCGCGGGAACTCGATCATCGTGCCCACCAGGTAGTTGACCTGGATGCCGCGCGCCTTGATCACGCCGTCGGCGATGCGCCGCGCCATCGGCTCGAGGATCGCCAGCTCCTTCTTGTGGTTGGTGAGCGGGATCATTATCTCGGGGTGCACCTCGACGCCGCCGGCCTTGACGTCGCAGGCCGCCTCCATCAGCGCGCGCACCTGCATCTCGTAGACCTCGGGGTACGTGATGCCGAGACGGCAGCCGCGATGACCGAGCATCGGGTTGGACTCGCGCAGCGCCTCGGCGCGCTTGCCCAGCTCCTCGGCCGACACGCCGAGCTCCTTGGCCACGGCGTCGATGTCCTTTTTGGTGTGCGGCAGGAACTCGTGCAGCGGCGGGTCGAGCAGACGCACCGTCACCGGTCGGCCCGCCATCGCGCGCAGGATGCCGTTGAAGTCCTCGCGCTGCATCGGCTCGAGCTTGGCCAGCGCCGTGCGCCGCCCTTCCTCGCTGTCCGAGAGGATCATCTGGCGCACGGTGTTGATGCGGTCGCCGCCGAAGAACATGTGCTCGGTGCGGCAAAGGCCGATGCCCTCGGCGCCGAAGGCGATCGCCTCGGTGGCCTGGTCGGGCTGGTCGGCGTTGGTGCGCACGCCGAGGCGGCGGTGATGGTCTGCCCAGCTCATCAGCTTGTCGTAGAGCTGGTAGGTCGCCGACTCCTTGCCGTCGAGCGACTTGGCCACCAGCACCTGCAGGATCTCCGACGGGAACGTGTCGATCTTGCCTTCGATGACCCAGCCGCTGGTGCCGTCGATCGAAATGTAGTCGCCTTCCTTGACCGTCTTGCCGCCTACCGAGAAGCAGGCCTTGCCGTAGTCGATGTCGAGCGACGTGCAACCGGCGACGCAGACGGTGCCCATCTGGCGCGCCACCAGGGCGGCGTGCGACGTCATGCCGCCCTGCGCCGTGAGGATGCCCTCGGCGGCCTTCATACCCTTGATGTCCTCGGGGCTGGTCTCGACGCGCACGAGGATGACCTTCTCGCCGCGCTTGGACCACTCCACGGCGTCGGGCGCCGAGAAGACGACGCGCCCGCTCGCCGCGCCGGGACCTGCGGCGAGGCCCTTGGCCAGCCCGCGACCGCCGTCGAGCGCCTTCTGCTTGGCCACGCGGTCGAAGACGGGCGCCAGAAGCTGCGTCACCTGCTCGGGGTCGGCGCGCATCACGGCCTCTTCCTCGCTGATCAGCCCCTCGCCTACCATGTCGACGGCGATACGGATCGCCGCCAGACCGGTGCGCTTGCCAACGCGCGTCTGCAGCATCCAGAGCCGGCCATCCTCGATGGTGAACTCCATGTCCTGCATGTCGCGATAGTGCTTCTCGAGCTTCTGGTAGATGCTCACCAGCTGCTCGTAGGGCTCGGGCATCACCGCCTTCATCTCTTCGATCTGCTGCGGCGTGCGCACGCCGGCGACCACGTCCTCGCCCTGCGCGTTGATCAGAAACTCGCCGTAGAAGCGCTTCTCGCCGGTGGCCGGGTCACGCGTGAAGGCCACGCCGGTGCCCGACTTGTCGCCGGTGTTGCCGAACACCATCGCCTGCACGTTGACCGCCGTGCCCCACTCGTCTGGGATGCGGTACATGCGGCGGTACGTGATCGCGCGATCGTTGTTCCACGAGCCGAAGACGGCGTCGATGGCGCCCCAGAGCTGCTCTTTGGGGTCTTCCGGAAACTCTTTGCCGAGCTTGGCCTTGATCGCCGCCTTGAACTCGCCGACGAGCTCCTTGAGGTCGGCCGCCGAGAGCTCGGCGTCGGTCTTGGCGCCGCGCGCCTTCTTCTTCTTGTCGAGCAGCACCTCGAAGGGGTCTTCCTCGAGCTTGGAGGTCGGGCGCAGGCCCATCACCACGTCGCCGTACATCGAGACGAAGCGGCGATAGCTGTCCCAGGCGAAGCGCTCGTTGTTGGTGCGCTTGATCACCGCCTCGACGGTGGTGGCGTTGAGGCCGAGGTTGAGCACGGTGTCCATCATGCCGGGCATCGACGTGCGCGCGCCCGAGCGCACCGACAGCAGCAGCGGGTTTTCGCCGCCGCCAAACGTCTTGCCGAGGGTCTTCTCGATCGCCGCCAGCGCGCTCTCCACCTGCGCGCGCAGCCCCTCGGGGTGCGAGTTGCCGTGCTTGTAGTAATACGTGCAGACGTCGGTGGTGATCGTGAAGCCGGGCGGCACGGGGATGCCGAGGTTGGTCATCTCGGCGAGGTTGGCGCCCTTGCCGCCGAGCAGATTCTTCATCTCGGCGCCGCCGTCAGCCTTGCCATCGCCAAACGAATAGACGTGTTTGTCGCTCATGCCGTTCTCCTCATGCATCGCCTGCGTCTCAGCGGCGCGCGATGCGCAACACGATCCAGCCGACAATCGCGGCGACGAGGCCGCCTGCCAGCCGTAGAAACCAGTGACCGTTGGGCCCCAGACCCTGCCTCGCGTCTCCTACCACGGCGAGCCAGAACTCGGGGGTCCAGAAGCTGTAGTTGACGATTCCAAGCTCCATGCACGAGTGCAGGCGCAGCCCTCCATCGACGATCAGAAAGACCCCGCCGGCGACGAGGACCACCGCGATCGCGACAAAAAGTCGCACCCATTCGCCCCCTCTCGCTTGTCAACTACGGATCGCGCGGACGATCGCACTTGCCTGCGATACCTGTCAACGCAGCTTCGCGATCCCCGTCAACGCAGCTTGGCGATGAACTCGAGACTCTTCGGCGCGTGGCCGAGGTGGTGCTGCACGAGCATCGCGCAGAGCTCGCGACAGCGCAGGCGCACCTCGCGATCGGGCGAGCGCGCGGCGGCGCTGGCGATGTCGACGGCGGCGAGCTCGCGCAGCTCGCGACGCACTTCGGGCTCGAGCGGCCAGCCGTGCGCGCCGCAGGCGAGACAGATCACGCCGCCGAGCGTCACGCTGAATCCGAGCGGCGCGAGCTCGTCTTCGGCCACGTCGGCGCCGCAGCGCGCGCAGGCGTCGAGGCTGGGCAGCACGCCGGCGCCGAGCAGCACCTGCAGCTCGAAGGCGCGCAGCAGCGACGGCGACGGCTCGGGCGCCGCGCCCAGCGCCCGCAGCGCGCCGCGCACCAGCGCGAAGCGTTGTGGGTCGTGCTCGCCGGGGGGCCAGCTGTCGCGCGCCACCTCGAGCATGTAGCTGCCGTGCGCGATCTTGACCACGTCGGCGCTGATCGCCGCGGAGAGATCCTCCACCGCCTCGAAGCGCTCGAGGGTCCACATCTCGCCGCCGCCGCGCCGCGGCTTGAGCGCCGCGCGCCCGACGACAAACAGCGCGAGCGCGCCGCCGAAGCGCTTGCGGCTGCGGCGCGCGCTGCGAGCCAGCGCCGAAACGCGCCCCATCTGCGCCGTTAGCAGCGTCAGCACGCGATCGGCCTCGCCGTAGTCCACGGCGCGCGCGACCAGCGCCTCGCTGACCTGCGCGTCGTTGCTGCCGATGGTCACGTCAGGTTGGCGCCGATAACGAGATACAGCGCGAGCCCGACCACGTCGACGGCCATCGCCGCGAAGGGCCCGGCCGCCAGCGCGGGGTCGATGCGCAGGCGCGAGAAGATCCACGGCAGCAAGCAACCGAGCAGCGCGGCGGCCGACATCGCCGCGGCGATACCGAGACCGATGGCCAGCGAGGCGAACAGCGACGTGGCCTGCAGCGGATCCCACCACCAGCCGGCAAAGGATCCAACCATCGACCCGAGCACGAGCCCGAGCAGCGTGCCGACGATCGTCTGGCGCGCGACGGTGGCGAGCAGCACGCTGCGCCCGCGTCCTTGCGCCACGATGGTGACGACGATGGTGGCGCTCTGGATGCCGGTGACGCCGGCGAGGCCGAGCACCAGCGGGATGAAGAACACCAGCGGCAGGTAGTTGGTCAGCGGCGCGGTGTAGAGCGACAGCAGCGCGGCCGAGGCGGCGCCGCCGATGCCGGTGGCGAGCAGCCACGGAAAGCGCGACAGCACCGAGCGCAGCACCTTGCGCTGGTCGCCGATCTCGTCGCCGGCGCCGGCCATGCGCAAGATGTCCTCGGTCGCCTCCTCGCGCAGGACGTCGATGACGTCATCGACGGTGACGATGCCGAGCAGCTTGTTGGTGTCGTCGACGACGGGCACGGCGAGCAAGCCGTAGCGCGAGGCGAGCTGCGCCACCTCTTCTTGGTCGACGTGCGTCGAGACCGAGATGACGTCCGAGGTCATCACGTCGAAGAGCTTGGTGTCGGGCTTGTTGACGACGAGCTGGCGCAGCGACAGCACGCCGAGCAGCTGCTCGAGCTCGTTGACGACGTAGACGTAGAACACCATCTCGAGCTCGGTGTCGACCGCCTGCAGCGCGGCGATCGCTTCGCGCACGGTCTTGTCGCGATCGAGCGCGAAGAAGCGCGGGCTCATGATGCCGCCGGCCGTGGTCGACTCGTAGCGGCTCAGCTCCTCGACCTCCTCGCGCTCTTCGCCCTGCATCAAGGCGAGCAGCTCGGCCGCCTCTTTCTCCTCCATGTGCTCGAGCAGATCGGAGACGTCGTCGGGCTCGATCTCGCCCATCAGCTCGGCGGCGCGCTGGCGCGGCAGCGAGGCGAGCACCTCGGCACTGATGGCGTGCTCGGCCGAGGCGAGCACATCGCCGCGCATCTCGTCGTCGGCGCAGTGCTCGATCAGCTGCACGCGCTCGTTGTGCGAGAAGCTGGTGAAGATGAACGCCAGGTCGGCGGCGTGGGTCTTGACCAGCACGCGCTCGAGCGGGCCGGCTGCACCGCGCCGCAGCAGACGTTTGAGCGTCCGCTCGAGCATCTGCAGCTTCGGCGTGAGCATGGGTCTAGAACGCGCGGCTAGCTAAACGCGCGCTCTGGCGGCGGCGCTTAGACCGCCCGAGGGGCGTCTGGCGCGGAGCGCTCGATGCAAGTGGTGGGAGAATCGTGGTCGTGATGCCTGGCCTGGATGTCGACAGGTCCGGCTTTGCGCCACAGCAACGAGAGCGTGATCGTCGCGATGATCAGCACGATGATCACGAACAGCGCCAGGCCGAAGCGCCGGCGCGCCTTGACCTCGCTCGCCGCGTCGCCGACGGGCTCGCCCGGGGCTTCGGCGATCTCGCGCGCCATGCTGCGCATGATCTCGAGGTAGCGCTCGACGGTGTCGTCCTCGGGCAGCCCCACGCAGCGCGCGTAGGAACGCACGAAGCCACGCACGAAGACCTGCGCGGGGAGCTCGCTCCACGCACCGGACTCGAGCAGCTCGAGCGTGCGGCGCGGGATGCGCGTCTCCGCCGCCACCTCGGCGAGCGGGATCTGCCGCAGCTCGCGCTCGCCCTTGAGCGCGCTGCCGAACTGGCGCATGGCTGCGCGCGCGTCGGCGGTGTTGTCGAGGTCAGGGCGACGACGCGGCTTCCTGCTATAGGGGCCGCGGCCGCTACCAGGCCGATAGTTTGAACCGGACGGCACGCCGAACGGCGGCGGTGTGACGTCTTCGCGGGTATGTATCTCTGGCCGTTGCATCACGGTGCTTGTCCAATCAGCTTGGCGTAGCGTCGGCATTCCGCGCCGACGCAGCTGCGAGGATTAAGCGCCACGCACTTGTCAAAGTGCGCTCGTGCTTGTTCGGACTGTTTGGTTTTGCTGTACGCCAACCCGAGCAGATGGTGCGGGTCTTGGAACGTGCAGGCCTTGTCGTTGACGACTTTGGTCAGCTCCGCGATGGCCTGCGGGTACTGCTTCTTCGCGTAGTAGACCTTGGCCAGCCGATAGCGGCCGACGCAGAAGCGCGGCTGATGAAACAGCGCTTGGCGTAGATCGCTGGCGGCTTTGTCGAGGTTGCCCTTCTTGAAGTACGCCCAACCGCGCGTGCCCAACGAGTGGAAGCGCGCGGCGTAGAGGATATTGTTGAGCGCTTTGTTGGACAGCTCGATCGCTTCGTCGTATCGCTTGAAGTGCAGCGCGATGTTGGCGAGGTAGTTGAGCGTGTTCGAGCGCGCCGTCTTCTTCTCGGTATCGTCGGATTCGGTGAGCGACTTGCGCAGGTGATCTGCAGCGCGGCGGAAACGCTCGTTGGCCGTGTTGCGCTGATCGGCGGCGGCCTGACCCTTGAGACACTGCGTGCGCTCGACGAAGTTCATCGCGTGCACGCCTTGCAGGAAGAGCACTTGCCCCATGGTGAGGTGCGCTTTCCTGTTGTCAGGGTTGTACTTCAGGGCCTTCACCAGCTCCTCGATCGCGCCGTCGGGATTCTTCTTCTTCAGAAGATCCACCGCCAGGAGGCGATGGGTCTCGGAGAGCTTTGGCTTTCGCGCAGCCGATCCGTGTCCGTTGCAACCTGCCGAAAGGGCTAGCGCCAGCGCGGCCCAGAGTATTCTGGCAATGCACATCCTCTGGCAAGCCCCAAAGTTCCCTGAATTGTGTTGCTGGATCCCGACGTGACGCAGTGCAGCTCGGCGCGTCAAAGCAATAAGTTTCAGCCTGATAGCAAGCATTGTGGCGCGCTGTCAACCACAAGATGTGGCACGCACGGCCTCAGCGAACCGTGATCACGTCGGCGCGGGCGAAGTTGTCGCTGCGGCTGGCGGGGGCGCGGAAGTCGGCGAGCGTGTCGGTGATGCGGATCGTGCCGCCGTTGGTCTTGCCTACACCGATCAGTACGCGCAGGTAATGTGCGGAAGAATGCGACCGCCGCGTGCCCCCTGCGAGGTCCTTCGTGGCAGCGAAGTGAACTTGGTTCTTGCCTGGTCGCAGGAAGCGGTTGACCGGCATGACGAGCTGCTCGCCGGCGGCCTTGATCGTCTTCACGTAGGCGCCGTTGATGTAGACGTTGACCTTGTACTGAGCCTTCGCGCGCTGCTTGCCGGTGGACACGAGAAAGTACCGTTGCGACAAGGCGGTGGGCTTGGTGTTGGTCGGCGGCGTGGAGCTTCCCGGCTTCTGCTTGACCGTGTAGCCCTTGGCCGTGACGTAGACGTTGCCCTTGGCGTCGAAGCGAACCGAGCAGTTCTCGAACGAGCGGTTGGCCAATCCGGTGATGCGCACGCCGTTGAAGAAGACCTCCACCGCGTGGGCGGTAGCCGGCACGGCCAGCGCGGCGACCAAGATCGGCAGCGCGACCAGCGCGCGGGCGGCATTGGAATTTCGAAAGGTCATTGATTCACTCCTGCTAGCGCCTGCGCCATCCGCTCGCATTGGCGCCGGCGCAGGCGGGACACTATACTCGTTGTATCCATCGATCATCCCAACACGCTCTGGTTCCGGCGCTCGGTCGGGCGGGGCGAAGGCAATGTTCATGAGCTTCTGTTTCGCGTTTCGCTCCACGGACGCCGCGTTGCTGTCCGTCGCGCTGCAACGATACGAGACGGTTCTTTCGTTTGACGACGGCGCGCCCAACGGCTGGGGCCTCGGCTATTTCCAGGGCGGACAGCCGCTGCTGCGCAAGCAGCCGCGACTGAGCGGCCGGCTCGACTTCAACGAGAAGGCCAAGAACCTGCGCTCGCGCCTGCTGCTCGGTCACCGCCGCGGCGGCGCGACGACGCCCATCGCCACCGAGAACACGCACCCGTTCCGCTTCCACAGCTGGATCTTCTGCCACGCTGGCACCGTCGATCACTTCGACGCCATCCGCGACGACATCCTCAGCGCGATCCCCGACTTCATCCGTCGCAACCTGCGCGGCAAGACCGACAGCGAGCACCTCTTTCACCTCTTCCTCGCGTTTCTCAACGACACCGGCAAGCTCGACGAAAACGAGGTTAGCGGTGCCGCCGCCGGCCGCGCGCTGCACGCGGCGATCGTCTACATCGATCGGCTCGTGCGCGATCGCGACGGCACGCCGCCGCCGCTGTGCTGCATGCTGACCAACGGGCGCGTGCTGCTCGCCACGCGGCGTGGAATGCCGATGTGGGTCACGCGCCAGTCGGGCTACGAGACGCCTTCGAAGGTGCCCGGCGAAAAGCCCACCGCGCACACGCACCTCAAGACGGTGATGCTCGTTGGTGGCGTCGATCTCGAAGACGAGCCCGGCTGGGAGGCTGCCGAAGAGAACGCCATCGTCAGCGTCGACGGCCAGCTCAACATCGAGTACTCCACGCCTAGCGAGGAGTAGCCTCGGGCTCGGCCTCGGGCCTCGGGCCTCGGGCCGGCTTCGTTGGGGGCGTTCGAGCGCATGCGCTGGTTGCTCGGTCTCGCGCTGGTCGGCGCGTTCGGATCGCTGGCGGCCGCACGCTATATCTCCGGCGCGGGCTGGCTCTACGCGCTCGTCGCGTGCGGCGCGTTCTGCGGGCTGGGGATCGCGATCGCGGCGGCGATGATCCTGCGCCGCGCGCGCCCGCGCGACTGGCTGGCGTGGGCGGCGTTGATCGTAGCCGCCGCGGCGATCGCAGCGCGCGCGACCCTGCTCGCAGAGATCGCGACCGACCCCGGCGCGCGCCAGCTGATCAGCTTCTGGCGCATCGCCCTCGCCGCCTCGAGCGTGGTGTGGGGCGCCCTGGCGCTGATCTGGGGCACGCGGCTGCTGGCGCCGGCGCTCGACGCGCCTCGCGAGCGCCGCCGCGAGCTCGTTGCCGGGGTCGTCACCACGAGCGCGTCGCTCTACGCGCTCGCCCCGCTATGGACGCTGCTCGGCATGCGCATCAACCACGTGACGGTGATCGGCCTCTTCGCGCTCGCGGTGGTCGCGTGGCTGCTCAGCCTCGCCTACAACAAGCTCACGTCTTGAAGAACTTTCGCCGTGGTCGCGCGTCGGTAGATCGACTCACCCACCCCAAGGAACGACGCACATGAGCCAACGGCGCGCTGCGAATCCTCAATCCGTGAAAACCAAAGGCATTATGCTGACCGCCAGCCTGCTGACGGTCATCGCGCTGCTGCTGGCTCTCGGCGTTCCCGCTCGCCAGAAACCCGTGGCGCCGACGCCGACGCCGCGCATCGCCGACCAGCCCGGCGGCAAGTCCGGCGCGGTGATGATGCAGAGCCGCCTCTCCGGCAGCCACGTGCTGGCCGACGGCCCCGGCAACGTCTACCTCGACATCGATCTGCGCGCCGACGAGGCTGCCAAGCGGCGCCTGCCGCTCAACATCGCGCTGGTGATCGACCGCTCGGGCTCGATGGCGGGCGCGAAGCTGCGCGACGCCAAGAAGGCCGCCATCGCCTTGGTGGAGCGCCTCACCGAGCGCGACCGCCTGGCCGTCATCGACTACGGCTCGGACGTTTTCGTTCGCGTCGCCTCGACGCCCGTCACGAGCGCCGCGCGCCAGAGCATCATCGCCAGCATCCAGGGCATCCACGATCGCGGCGGCACCTATCTATCGGGTGGCCTCGAGCGCGGTCGCGCCGAGATCGCGCACTACGTCAAGCGCGGGCAGGTCAATCGGGTGATCCTGATCAGCGACGGCCAGGCCAACGAAGGCGTCACCTCGCCACGCGCGCTGCAGCGGCTCTCGCGCACCATCGCCAGCAACGGCGTATCTGTAACGACCATGGGCGTGGGGCTCGACTTCGACGAAGACGTGCTCACCAAGATGGCCGAGCACGGAAATGGCCACTACTATTTCGTTAAAGAGTCCAGTGACATGGCGTCGATTTTCTCGAAAGAGCTCGACATCATGATGGGCATCGTGGGCCAGCGCCCGCAGCTTCACATCACCCTCGCCCCGGGCGTCTCGCTCACGCGCGTGCTGGGCTATCCGGTCGAGCGCCGCGCCGGCAACGTCGTCGTCGTCTCGCTGCCCGATATCCACAGCAAGCAGCGCCGCAAGCTGCTCGCCGAGCTGGTCGTGCCTACCGGCGTTACCGGCCCGCACGCGGTCGCCCGCGTCGAGCTGAGCTTCGAAGACGCCAACACCGGCAAGCGCCGCGTCATCGCCAGCACCACCAGCGTGACGGTGACCAAGGACCGCGGCGCGGTGGCGCGCGGCGAAAACCGCGAGGTCGTAGGCCGCGCCCAGGAAGCGCGCGTCGCGACGCGGCTCGAGACGGCCATGCGCAGCTTCGCCGGCGGCGACGTCGCGGCAGCGCAGGCGGTCCTCAAGAAGACGATCCGCGCCACGAGCACGCTCAACGCACGGCTGCGTCGCCCGGCGCTGCGCCGCGTGGTGCGGGATCTCAAAGCGCAGCTGCGCGCCTCCGAGAGCGCCGCGCCGGCCACGCCCGCCGGACGCGCGCTGATCAAGCGCAACAAGGCAAAAGCCTACGATCTCTACCGCTAAGCGGCGGGTAGCACCGACGCCGTAGCGTCCCGCGCTACGGCCTTTTCACCCCAGCCTAGCCGGCTACGCCAGCTGCCGTTTCCAGCGCAGCGGCCTCCCCTAGACGCTCAACTGGCTGCGATCGCAGGCGAAACACCGCACACAGGCGGTGGCACAGCTCCTGCTGTATCCCACATCGTGAGCAATCAGGGGAGAGCAGCCATGAAGACCAAGCGCAACCTTACGACCGTCATCCTTTCTGGCCTTATCGCTGTCTTCATCGCCGGCTGCGCGGGCGAGGCGCCGGACGTGCCGGTGAATCCGCCGGTTCAGCCGCCGACGCAGCCCCCGACGCAGCCGCCGACGCAGCCCACCGTGGCGCCGCCCAGGCTGACCATCGTCGGTCCCCCCACGGCGACCGTCGCCGCCGGACAGCAGGTCCAGCTGCGCGTCCAGTACACCAACAACAACCTGCCGCAGGCCGGCCAGGCGATCACCTTCCGCTTCGTCGGCAACTCCGACCAGCTCTCGCTGCAGAGCTACACCGTGCCCACCGATGGCCAGGGCATCGCGGCCACCGTGCTGATGGCCGGCCCGCAGGCCGCCACCGGCGGTCCCTACACCATCGAAGCCGCGGTCAGCGGCGTCGCGCCGGTGCAGTGGCAGGCGATGGTCGAGGCCGTGCGTCAGCCGCCGGCCAAGACGCTGTCGGGCACGCTGGTCGTCGAGAGCTCGTTTCAGCTGACCGGCAACTTCACCGGCTCGTCCTTCGCTAGCCTGCTCAACGCCATCAAAGACATGGGCGACGACCCGCAGGATCCCGGCAAGTACATCGTCGAGAAGCTCACGGCGAAGGTGAAGAGCGACAACGCGATCCTCCACGGCGCGCTGTGGGTGGTGAAGAGCGCGCTGGCTGACGAGGTCAACAAGGCGCTCGGAACCAGCCCCAACTCCATGCGCCAGAAGATCCTCGACCTCTCGCAGCAGATCACGATGATGCTGCGCAACTTCCGCACGCGCTCGCGCATCGAGTCGCTCGCGCCGCAGCCGGCGAACGCCGCCATGACCGTCGACCACACGCTCGACTCGATCATCTGGCTGCACGGCAGCTGGGCCAAGACCTACAACCTGCAGCAGCTCGGCATCGTGCCGCCCAAGGCCACCGGCGTCGAGGTCACGCCGCTCAACGGCTCGGGCGTCTCCATCGAGCAGCACACGCTCGACCTGCCCATGGGCCAGCTGCTCAAGCTCGGCATCAACGGCATGCTGATTCCGAAGCTGCAGCCCGGCGCGACCAACTTCCAGCAGTTCCTCGCGGCCAACGTCAACTGCCAGATGGTCGGCAACTCCATCGCGCAGCTGGCGGGCCTTGGCTCGGGCAGCACCTGGGCGACCTACTGCGACCTCGCCGTCGCCGCAGCCGCCAAGGTCGTCGACGACAAGCTCGACGACATCGACAGCGCCGGCGCCAAGCTCGACATCAGCGGCCAGGGCACGCTCGTCGACACCAACAGCGACGGCACCTACGAAGCGATCCAGAACGGCCTGTGGAGCGGCAGCTTCACCATCAACTCGGCCACCGCCGTCATCAGCGGCACGCAGAGCCAGTTCTCCTCGATCGCCCACTAACGCCTGCCCGCTCCTGCCCGCACCCGCGCCTCGCTTCACACCTTCAGATCCCCCCTCTCGTCTCCCCACGTCCCACGCCGCACCGCACGCCGCAGCGCACGCCACGCGCCAGCGGATCCGCTTGGCGTGGATCCTTCCCTCGCCGTTTGATCGGCGCCTTTAGAAGCCACCTCTCCGAAATCCGTACAGCGGCCGCCTGAGCTGCCAGCCTGGTCAACTGGTGACTCTAGGTTCCATACCCTCCAGATTTCGAACACATCACATGGGGTGGGACAGTGCGGACATCTGTGTGCTGTGTGGCACACCCGATGCACATGTGCGCCTCGAAGACACTTACGTCTCGTAGCAGAGCTTACGTTTGCAGCCGGCGATTTTTGCCGGTGCTAATCGTCCATCGACGACCACGAGGAACGACCGAATGCCGGGCAAAACAAGGGTTCTCAGCACCATCCTGATCGTGTTTTTGATCGCCGCGGGCTGCAGCGGTGGCGAGCAGGGACCGCCGCAGCCCCAGCAACCGACCAATCCCGACCCGCCCCAGCCGCCGACCAACCCAGACCCGACGCCTGACGTCTACGCGCTCACAGTCGTCGGCTGGCAGAACATCACCGCCGAGCAGGGACAAACCATCACCCTGCAGCTGCGCTACACCAAGAACAACCAGCCCGAGCCCAACGCGGACATCAACTTCCGCTTCAACGGCGACGCCAAGGACACGATCCTCTCGACCTATCGCACGCGCACCAACGACCAGGGCTTCGCCGAGGCCGTGATGACGGCGGGCCAGCTGGTGGCGGCGTTCAAGATCGAGGGCGAGGCGCCCAAGGCCGGCCCGGTGACCTGGACGATCACCGTGCGCGAGAAGCCGGAGCCGCCGGCCAAGCCGCTCAGCTTCGCGGGCAACTACAACCTGGTCAGCAACTTCGACATCCAGGGCAGCTTCGCCGGCTCGAAGCTGGCCAGCACGCTCAACTTCATCAACGACATCTCCAACGACCCCGAAGATCCCGGCAAGTTCATCGTCGACAAGATCTTCGAGCAGGTGAACACGAGCAACCAGGCGATCTACGTGCTGTCGGTGATCTTCAAGCCGGCGCTCTACGTCGAGGTCAACAAGCTGCTCAACAGCGTCGCGGGCAGCTTCATTACCGATGTCAAGCAGGTGGCCGCTGACCTGGCGACGATCACGCGTCGCTTCGAGATCGGCTCCGAAATCTCGACGCCCGTGCCGCAGCTCGCCAGCGCACGCATCCTCAACGTGCGCCACGTGCTCAAGCGCATCTCGTGGGAGCTTCACACCGCGCGCGTCGACTACACGTTCCAGCAGCTCGGTCTCGGCGAGCCCGTCGCGGACGGCGTGGCGATGACCTACAACAACAGCACCGACATCTCGATCGCCCAGCACTCGTTCGACTTCAAGTTCGGCTCGTTCGTGCTGGTCGCCCTCAACAACCTGATCATCCCGCGCATCCAGCAGGGCGCGAAGAGCTTCGGCGACCTGCTGCGCGCCAACATCAACTGCCAGAGCGTCGGCAACACGATCAACAACGCGATCAACATCGCCGGCCCGGCCTTCTGGAAGGCGGCCTGTGACGGCGCCCTCAGCGCGCTGACGACCTACGTCGAGCAGCAGATCGTCGACATCGACAAGGATCCGACCACGCTCACCATCGCGGGTCAGTCCAAGCTCACCGACACCAACGGTGACTCGGTGCTCGACTCCTTCGACCAAGGCGTCTGGACCGGCAGCTTCATGCTCTCCAAGTCGTCGGTGACCATCGCTGGCCCGCAAAACAAGTTCTTCGGCCGCCAGTCGACCACCACGACCTCGCTACCGTAATCCTCGAGGCGCGAGGCGCGGGGCCCGAGCCAGGGCGCGAGGCCCTACTCCTCGTCCTCCTCGCCCCCGCCCGCCACGCTCGGCAGCCCCGACTGCCCGATCCCCAACGTTCCCAAAAGCAGCGCGTCGTTGATCGCGGCCACGTCGTCGGCGACGCGATCCTGCGGCAGTGCGTAGCCGCGCTCGGTGGGCATGTGGTGTCGGCGCGTGCGATAGCACACCACCCGATCGTCGAGGCGGATCAGCGGCTGTGGCTCGGCGCAACACTCGCACGCGCCGTGCGGCAGCTCGTCGATGAGGCGCACCTGGCGCGGGTGGTCGAACGGCCGCACGTGCTGGCGCTCGGTGCTCGGGCAGATCAACACCTGCGTGTCGCCGCGCCGCACCAGCAGGCGCTTGCGCGAGCAGCAGCGGCACACGCCAAACGGCGCGCGCTCGACGAGCAGCGCCTTCTCGTTGGCGCCCACCACGTGCTCGGCGTCGCACTCGGGGCAGCGCAGCTCCTCGCGTCCGATCTCGGCGGCGCCCTCGCCCAGCGCCGCGCTGGCCGCAGCCGCCTCGGCCCCCACGCGGCGCCAGACCAGCGCGGGCGTGGCCTCGCAGCGCTGGCAGCGCAGCTGGACGGCGCGCGACCAGCGACCCTGCTCGTCGCGCGCGGCGGTCACCGCCGCCGATCCGTCGAGCGTGCCGAGCACCTGGGCGGCGACCACCACCGTCCAGCCGGCGCGACCGCGCGGATCGGCGTTGGCCATGTCGACCAGCGCGTCGATGGCGTGACGCCCACCGATGCGGCCCAGCGCGCGCGCCGCCTCCTGCGCCACCTCGCGCTCGGCGGCGCTCAGCAGGCGCACCAACGCACGCGTCGCTCGCGGCGACTCGCGCTCGGCGCCGGCCGCGATCACGGCAACGATCTCGCGCGCTACTTCCGGATCCGTGTCGGCCACGCGCACCAGCGGCTCGAGCGTCTGCGCGTCGATGGCGCCTTCCTCGAGGCACGGGGCTAGCGCCGCCAGCGCGCGCGCGGCGTGCTGGCGAACGCGCGGCTCGTCGTGCGCGAGGAAATGCGTAAGCGGGGCGAAAGCGACGCGATCGTCGGGCACCGGCGCGGCGAGCACACTGCCGATGGCCTGCAGCAGCAGACACAGCGCGTCGATGTCGGCGATGCGCACCAAGCCGTCGAGCAGCGCGTCGCGCAGGCGCTGGTCAGCGGGGCTCGCAACCGCCGCCAGCGCGGCGAGGCCCGAGACGTGCACCCACTCCTCGTCGTCGTCGATGACCGCCTCGAGCGCCTCGAGGCGCGCGCCGCCGCCGATGCGCATCAGGGTGGCGGCCGCCGCTGCGCGCACGTAGGGGTCGGGATCGCCGAGACACGAGGCCACCAGGGCGCGCGGAAAGTCGGGCACCTCGGTGTGGTCGAGCAGCTGTCCGATGGCGTGCAGCGCCACAGCCTGGACACCCGCGGGGGCATCGACGTCGGCGAGGAGCTCCGCCAGCGGGGTTACCGCCTCGGGCACACCGAGCGCGCCGAGGGTCTCGGCGGCGGCCCGCCGCGTGCCGGGCATCTGGTCGTAGAGCAGCGGCCCGACCTGCGCCACCGCCGCGGCGCCGTAGCCGACGAGCGCCTCGCGCGCGCGCGCCTGGCGACCGGCGTCGAGTGCGAGCAGCTCGCTGACCAGCGCCGAGATCGACTGCTCGGCGGTGGCCAGCGCGGTGGTGGGCTCGTCTCGCCGCGCGAGGGCCTTCGACGCGCCCGCCTCGCCGCTTGCGGCGTCGGCCCCGTGCTCGCCGGGGCGGCGTGGGCCGGCCGCCATCG